>JAFZXA010000127.1 GCA_017617115.1 Treponema sp. | reverse complement strand
CCGAAGCATCGCGTTGCTCGCTTCGGGCTAAGACAAAAGATGAAAACGGAGGTCAAAATGAAAAAGTTTTCTAAAAGATTAATATTTGCTTTTTCGCTAGCGGTATTGTTGCTGGGATTTACAGGTTGTTTTCCAGTGCAGGGGCCTGAAGAAAATGCTGTGAAACATACGACATTAACTGCTAATGTAAAAATTAATATCATTAATGAAAGTGATATTGATATTCATTTTAATTGTATTAATTTATATCATGGGGCAGCTTTAATTACGGAAGAAAACCCTGGCTATGATCTTCCTGTTAGCATAAAACATCCCACATTACCGGAATGTATAATCAAAGCGGGAAAAAATCTGGAATTTGAAGCTTCTCCTGAAAGTACCTGGGAAACAACCGAGACCAGTACATTTGTTTATTTGAATCTTGCGGGTTATTGTGTAATACAAGATGAACAATTCGAATTATGTATTTGTGGTTATTCAACAGAAAGTGGTGACATAATACAAAGACAACTGCCAAAAAAATATAGTGGCCAAATTAATAAATATGATCTTGTCAGCATTTCCAAACAGATAATATTCTCTAAGAATCCTCAAACTTACGAACTAACCATGAAGTTTGTAAAACACAATGATGACTATGTCATGTTAATGGTCTGTGACTAATTAAACACCGGGTTATTCATAAAAAAGCCATAAAATTCTTGGGAAATCTACGAATTTTATGGCATTTTTTATAAAAAAAGGGAAAAAGGCATGTAAAAATGAATAATCCCTAACAAAAAGTCATAAAATTTCCAAAAAAATGCCAGAATTTATGGTTTTTACAGGAAAAAGCGTAAAAAGTACCATAAAATTTCACTAAAATCTCCATATTTTATGGCATTCTATAAAAAATCGTCTAAAAAGCAGAGTTATCCCTTACTTAAACAGCAACCTAATAACTCCGCGAATACTTTCTGCCTTCACAGCGCCTTTTTCTGCTTCGGGGGCTACGACATTGCTAAAACCAAGATTCTGTGCAGCCATAATACGCTGCTTTGCCTTTGTAACAGGTCTTATTTCACCTGCAAGACTAAGCTCACCAAAAACTGCAGTATCAGGTTTAAGAGCAATGTCGGTTCTGGCAGAATAAAGTGCACAGGCAAGGGCGGCATCAATAGAACTCTCTGTAAGACGAACTCCACCTGCAACATTTACATAAATATCCTGGTCGCTGAACTTAAGGCCGCAGCGTTTTTCTATAACGGCGGCAACTCTGGCAACACGACCGGAGTCAATTTTTTCGCTGTAAACACGTGAAACCGAAGCCTTAGCTGGAACAGTCAACGCCTGAATTTCTACAAGAAAAACGCGGGTTCCTTCAAAAACAGGAGTACAGGCAACACCGGCCGGCAGAACCACGCCAGATTCCCCGCGCTTTGTAAGGAATAAAGATGCCGGATCCTGCACAGGCACAAGACCCTTTTCTGTCATAGTAAAAATACCAAGTTCGTCCACAGAACCAAATCGGTTTTTCTGGGCGTGCAAAAAGCGGATATCGTCAGTGTTGCGCTCAAAAGAAATTACTGTGTCTACCATGTGCTCAAGCGACTTTGGTCCCGCAATAGTTCCTTCCTTTGTAACATGGGCTGTCATTATAAGAACAGAGTCGCGCTCTTTGACCCAGGCAATAAGCTCGTTGGCGCAGTATTTAAGCTGGTTTACAGTTCCCGGAATGAGCCCTGCCTCGGCAGAATAAATTGTCTGAATTGAGTCTATAACAACAAAAACTGGATTAAGAGAGTCCAGGGCATCAAGAGTGTCTTCAAGTCGGCTTGTACACAAAACTTGAATATTTGAACAGTCAACGCAAAGTCTGTTTGCCCGGTCTTTAATTTGTGCCGCAGACTCTTCGCCGCTTACATAAAGAATTTTTCCAGTTTGATTTTTAAGGTTTGCAGCCGCACTTGCCGCAGTCTGAAGCAGCAGGGTAGATTTACCAATTCCAGGTTCCCCGCCCAAAAGAATGGCAGAACGTTTTGTTGCCCCGCCTCCAAGCACGCGGTCAAACTCTTCTATGCCTGTTGAAAGGCGCACAGCTTCCATAGCCTGAACGCTTGCAAGGTCCACAGGTTTTTGTTTCTGAGCCTGCTCTGAGCCACGGCCAACAGGAGTAATAGCATTCCTGTCAATTATGATTTCTTCCAGCGAATTCCATTCACCACATTCGGGGCAGCGGCCAAGCCATTTAGGCTGAGAATATCCGCAGTTTGAGCACTTATAAATTATTGTACCATTCTTTTTTGCCATGTTTTGAGTATAGTATGTAAATATTGAATTTGAAAGGGTTTTTTGTAGATAGTTTGTGAAAAATATTTTACAAGCATAAATCTTAAAAACTGGCGGAAGCGGAGTGCAGGAGACAAAAACGCTCTGAAGTACTGCCGCGTGAGCGGCAACGTATATAATTACGGGGGTACTTCAGCGCGTAAGGGGTGAACCCCTGGTTTTGGCTCATGCATTCCGCTGGGAGCCAGTTTTTATACTTGATGTCATATTTAATTAATTTTCACAACCTAGACTACATATTTATGCCTAAAAAATGCGAAAAAAATCGTTAAAATAGGGGAATTTACCTAAAAATAACAAGAATTTTTTAAAAAATACTTGCATTCTAAAATCATGTGTGCTATATTTAAGTCAGCTTGTAAATAAGCTGATAAACTCTCTCCGATGTCCTGGTTACAGGACGACAGGGTTCTCTCGGATTTTTCCTTGGGAACCTTGTTTTTTTTAAATCGTGATAACCGATCCTGCAGGAACTGATTCTGTAATCCAGGTGTTACCGCCGATTGTGGAGCCTTTACCAATAACTGTATCGCCGCCAAGGATTGTTGCTCCTGCATAAATTGTTACGTCATCTTCAATTGTAGGATGACGTTTTTTATTTTGAAGAGATTTTTTTACACTCAGTGCACCAAGTGTGACACCCTGATATATTTTTACATTGTTTCCAATGATGGTTGTTTCACCAATTACAACTCCAGTTGCGTGGTCAATAAAGAACGACTCGCCGATTGTTGCACCAGGATGGATGTCTACGCCGGTTTTTCCGTGAATGTGTTCACTCATAATGCGCGGAATAATCGGTACTCCGTTTATGTGCAGAAAGTGCGCAATTCTGTGAACAACTATTGCTTCAAGTCCAGGGTAAGAAAGGATAACTTCTTCATTACTTTTTGCAGCCGGGTCGCCGTTAAAAGCCGCAATAACATCAAGCTGAACCTTTTTACGGATGGCAGGAATTTCTTCAATAAGTGCAAGTGCAGTTTTTTCTGCCAGTGCAAAGCAATGAGAATTTTCTATATTATCAGAGCTGCCCTTTTCGCTTGTCATTGTGTAAATAAGAGCCTTCTGAATTTCGCGTGTAAGCTTATCAATTATATTGTTAACTTTTTGCCCTGTAACATAACGTATATTTGTAGGGTTAATGTTTTCTTCAGTCCTGAATCCAGGAAAAATCAGCGACTGTACATCACTTAAAATAGAAACCACAGTCTGCCTGTTAGGAAAGTTTTCCGCATCATTCCTGTTCACGAGTCCATAAGTATCATAAGAATCAATTATACCATCTACCAGTTTGTCTATGTTTGTCATATTATCCTTCCGGCTCTACGAGATAAATATATAGAAATATAATATAATAGAATAAAAGAAAAAGGAAGATGCCTAGTATTTTCTACGGAAATTTCATTGTCCTTCTATTGACATTATTGCATTCTTTCTTTATATTTATCAGACGCACGTTTTCTGTTTATGTGGAGAATACTGCATGCCCATGTAGCTCAGTTGGTAGAGCACCACATCGGTAATGTGGAGGTCTGCAGTTCGATTCTGCACATGGGCTTTT
>JAFZXA010000126.1 GCA_017617115.1 Treponema sp. | reverse complement strand
TCTCCAATTGCTTCGTTTCCTTTCATTAATACTTTATTTGCCATACTACTCTGCCTCTATTTCAATTACGCAATCAGGACACATTGTTGCACAAAAAGCGCAGGCAATACAGTTTGCCTCATCTATACAAACAGGATAATGTACACCCTGACTATTTGTTTCTTTTGACATTTCAAGAATTTTTTTAGGACAAACGCGGATACAAAGCTCGCAGCCTTTACAGCGTTCGTGATTGATTAAAGGTCTTCCTTTAGCCATAGTTTCTCCAAAATAAGGTGAGATAATTATAATATAAACTAAATATGAAATTATTACAATAGAAAAACTTTAATAATATTAAAGTTTTTTAATATTATTTAACATCCAAACCACTGCGCCGCTGTTTGATCTGCCAGCTGGAGCAACACTACAAGCGGGTTGTCGAGGAAATTTGAATAGTTGTATTTTTCGCTGTCGGAAAGGTCGCTAAAGCCCATGTGACGGCTAACAGCTTCCATTACCATGCGATTATCTATCATTGAAGGCATAACCTTTAGCATCATGAGCACAGATTCATTGCCGTGACCAAGGTTGCGGTTTTCGGATTTTGTTTTGTAAAATGGCTGCTTTACCCAGTTGCCTGAAATATCCTTTGTGTTACGATATTCTACACCGTAAAATCCTGTTTTACAAAAATCGTGGACAAGTGCACTAACAAAAATGTCTTTTGCTGTAATTGTATATTTTTGGGCACCTGGACTTGTAAAAAAGTTTTCTAATACTGGTTTTGCAAACTCAAGAGCCTGTTTTATTACCATAACTGTGTGAAGACAAAGACCACCTTTGAAATTTCCGTGGAATTTTGTAGAAGCAGGAGCGCTCCAGAAGTCTGTATTATCAAGCCAGTCTTTTAAGGCAGCAGTCTCCATTGGTTCTTTTATTATATAATCAATCATGCTTTCGATTGCAGGTTTTACATTTTCTATTTTATTTGTTCCGTCTGCCTGCAGCGGTGAATATTCCTTGTAAATATCAAGCATTTCAAAAACATCTGTAAAAAGTTCGTTCTTCTGTTCGTCTGTCATATTGTTCCTCTATAAAAAGTGTCATTCCCGGGCTCGACCCGGGAATCTTTTATATGTTAGATTGTCGGGTCAAGCCCGACAATGACAAATCACTTTTATTTCAATATCGTTATCTCAACACGCCTGTTTCTTGCCCTTCCTTCCGGAGTATCATTGTCAGCTATAGGCTTGGTACCACCGCTGCCCTTTGTAATAAACTGGTCTTTTGAAACTCCCCTAGCCGTAAGCTCCTTAACAATTGTATGTGCACGTTCCAGCGAAAGTCCAAGTTCGTCAGATTCATCACCAACACGGGCAGTATGTCCTTCGACCAGAATCTGATTTTTCGGTACTTTCTTAAGAAGGGCTGCAATCTGATCCAATCGTTTTTCTTCACCTTGTAAAAGCTCGGCTTTGTTTGCTACAAACTGTAAGTCGCGTATAACAAGCATTAAACCTGCGTCTACTTCTTTATAATCTATATCTGCTTCTTGTACAAGACGGTTGATAATTGGCATGAGTTCCTGAGTATTTACACTCGAAGGATATTCTGTAAACAAGGATATTGTCCCTTTGTAGGCAATCTTTTTTCCGTCTTTGTAAATAAATTCTTCGTCCACAACATCACGAATAAGAACTGCAGCCCCTGTTTCAATATCAAGATAAATACTGGCCTCGTGTTTTCCCGAAGCTGTTTTAAGGTTTGGATCTCCGTCTAAATCAATATACTTTGTATTTGTACCATAACGTGTTGCCCATAATGCCTTTACATAATGGACAGGTTTTCCGTTAAAGCTTGACTGCCCATTATAAGTATACTGCACATAGATTGGCATGCGTGTAATAATGCCTTCGCCGGTAGGGTCAACAGCACGTTCAGCCGCCGCAGACCAGGTATCACCTTTTTGTATTTCTTTATCTTGCGGAAAAGATGGAAAACTTCTGAATGACGGATATCCGTTATCTTCATACATTTCCATAATTCCGTCATCGTCAATAGAAAAAACAGAAGTTATTGCATCGTGTATTCCCTGGTCAAGTGCCACCCCAACATGCACCGTATCCTGCTCAACATAAAAATCACCTTCGTACACACGTTTACCATCACTTTCCCTTGGCACAATAAAAGACTTAACCTCACGACTCATTAAACCAATGTACTTGTTGTTATCATAACGCCGTAAATCTGTACGCTCTGTTAGGATGTAGTTTGAAGAACCGGTGTATTGTAAAGTGGTTGATTGAGAATATAATGAAAACTGTGTGATTAATAAAAGAAGAAATGTAAAAGATTTTTTGTTCATAACAAAATAATACTTGTGACGCTGACTTGCTGTCTGCGAGCAAACTCCCTCTTCGTCCTGTTTGCTCGCGGGCAGTAAGTCAGTGGCACTATATGTTTTTTTTATATTCCAAGTTCTTCGCCAATGAGCACAACTTTTATACGTCCTGCCGGTTTACAGATTCGTGTCTGTACAAACTGCGCACAAATTGTTGAGGCCGACATACAGTTAAAGCACTCCCCTGTTTTTTTACAAGGAGTATCAATATCAAAGCGCTGTGCATTAGCCGGAGCCGCATAGTTACGAACGCGGGCATAAGCTTCGTCCATATCTTTTACAACCTTATTCATGCCTGCAATAATAATTACATTTTCTGGACCATAAATAAGTGCTGCAACGCGGTTTCCTTTGCCGTCAATATTAAAAAGCTGGCCGTCTTCGGTAATGGCATTGCTGCTCATAATAAAGGAACCGCAGCTCAAAGCTTTATGCATAATCTGTTCGCGTTCTTGTGGTGTAGAACCAGTATCACGGTCTATTAAAGCATAGCCACTAGCCTTAAGCTGTTCTTTAAGTCCAAGCTCATCCATTGTCATTGTGCCGCCCCAGGCAACAGAATGATTTTTTGGAATAATTTCCAGAATCTTTTTTACAGCGGCAGCTTTATCGCTAACATAATATGCTTCAAAATGACGCTTTGTCAAAGCTTCAACAACTTTAGGACCTTTATTTTCGTATAATTTTTTTACCGGTTCTAACATACGTTACTCCGCCAACTTAAATGAATCAAGCTCGTCAAGCAAACCAGAAACGCTCTGCTTTGTGCTGTTTGTTGATGCTGTTGTTACAGCAACTGCATCTGAAATATGCATAGAGAAGTCGTTAATCTGGTTCATTGTTTCGCTGATTGTTCTTGTTACTTCTGAAAGGTTCTGCATTTCTTTAAGAATCTGTTCACCACCAACAAGCATTTCGGCAGAACCGTTCTTTACTTCGGCAGTAGAATCGCTGATTGCATGCATTGCTTCAAGAACCTGCTGGTTACCGGCATTCTGTTCTTCCATAGCATTGGCAATAATCGATTCCTGATCTCGAACCTTTTGTGAAAGTTCATAAATATTTTCAAATGCAACTTTAACGTGTCCAATATCGGTTGTAATGTTAGAAATCGAATCAGAAAGAGAGCGAAGGTTTTCATCAATAGCCTTAGACTGTGAGCTTGACTGTTCTGCAAGCTTACGGATTTCTTCGGCAACAACAGCAAATCCTTTACCTGCTTCACCGGCATGTGCAGACTCAATGGCAGCGTTCATGGCAAGAAGGTTTGTACGGCTTGCAATGTTCTGAATAATACTTGAAGCCTGTAAAATGCCTGTAGACTGCTGAAGAACGCTTTCTGCTGTTTCAACGGCTGTTCTAACCTGCTGCTGTCCTTTTTCAGAAGCATCGGTAAGAAGAGATACAACTTCATTGTTCTTTTCAAGAATCTGAGAAACCGAAGCAACATTTGCAACCATTTCTTCTACGGCTGCACTAGACTGTGTAACTCCGGCTGCCTGTGCTTCAATAGAATTATTGAGCGAACGGATGTTTCCCATAATCTGCTCGATAGAAGCATTAGATTCTGCAACACCAGCAGACTGATTTTCAATTTCGGCTTTAATGCTTTGAAGGGAATCGGCAATGCTTGCAACATTGTTTCGTGTTGAATCCATATTCGAAACCAAATCATCAGATTCTGAAGAAGTTCGTTTTGCCGAAGCACCAAACTGAAGCAGAATGTTGTTTGCCTTTCGTTTAAACTTGTTAATACCCTGAATAATAAGACCAAGTTCACTACGGTTAGTAGCTTTCTGGTCTTCTACAGTATAATCGTTTGCAGTAAGAGCATCGGTTACGCGTGTAATTCGTCTTATACAAACTTTAATATCATCTGTAAGAAGACAGTTTACAACAACGAAATAAATTAATGCATAAACAAGAATCGGACCAAGGCGACCATATACTGAATTAGAGCCTTGCGAAAGTGAAAAAGGATTCAAGGCAACGAATATAAGGAACATACAACCCAAAATACCAAAGGTCATTGTTAAAACGTTTCGCTGAACCAAATCAAGCGGAAGTTCTTTTTTTTCAAAAGGAATCATATGCAAGCGTGGTTCAATTACGCGAACCTGAAGAATATAAAAAAGAAGACCAAAATCAAACAAAGAACCAAGAAGAAGCATATAGATAAAAATTGCCGGATTATGTGTTTCAAAGGACCTGAGTTGAAGTCCAGTTTTCTTTAAGAGAAGAATTATTGCAGTTCCTTCAATAATCTGAAGTGTAATTGGAATTGCAATATTTCCAAGTGCTGCAATCTTTAATTTGATATTTGTCTTTTTAATACATTCAGGAGTGTCCTTATATTCTGAAAGGAATTTTCTTTCCCAAAAAACCATTGCTAATGCACTAAGTACAGTTATAACAGTAATTGAGTTTACAAAAGGGTCTGCAAATATAATTCCATATTCCTCGTTAGTAAAAAGCTCTGTTATGAGTCCAAGAGGAGTTAGCATTACAAACGGCGATATATATATCATTACAATAAAAAGATAAGCATACCATGGAAGTTGAATTCCTGGCTTTGGAGGTTTGTTTGATTTTGCTTTAGGCATAATAGTTCCTTAATACAATAATTTTTTGATAAACTCTTAGACTTTTAAAATATTAGTTATAATTTTTTAATTACTATATTATACCCTACTTTTTTTAATAATGGAAGTAAAATAAATCGTTTTATCTATTTTGATTGTTTTTAACTTGACATATACAAATTTTTAATTAAAATTCATATTATGAAAAAAATATTATTTATTATAACAGTTTTAACAGCATTATTAGTATCTTGTACAACTACAAAACCAATTAAAGCAGACACGCTTGAGTCTTATAACTTTACAGTAAACCGTATTGTCCTTACTTCAAGCACAATAAAACCTTCAGATGAAGAGTTGGTTCAGATTTTTAAATCTTTTCCGTATGAAGAAATATGTGATTATGTATTTGATAAAAATGGCATTTACATTGACACCTACTATATTAACTATGACGCTATAGAATCTGACATTGAATATACTGTTGTGTGCGATGCCGAAACTGAAGAAATAATTGAAGAGCTTCCTCAATGGGAACTTAATCTTGATATAGACGAAGAGGATGATAACCAGCAGTATTGTGAGTTAATTTTCAGCATGGAACCTCCAGACGGATACCTTTCGGTAAAGGTTTTAATGCATACTACACAGACAATTCCTGCAACTAAGGAAGGTAAAGAAGATAAAATAGTAAATCTTCAGTCAACAGTTTACCAGACCTTTGAAAAATGGACTTTTAAGAATATCTTTGTTGATCCTCGTTCTTGTGCACAAATAAAATTCCAGAAAAATCTTTACCCTACCTTTGTTCAAAACGAACTTTATTCTGTATATTCTGTTTTGAATATGTCTGAAGACGGATATCTTAATTTGAATGTAAAGGAACCTGTAGAAATTCGCTGTAATATTGATGATCCTGGAAACATGTTCTTTTCTCCTGCTCAGATTTACAATGCAAGCTTTACAGAAACTTTTCAGCCTGGAAAAAAGTACCTTCTTAAATATAAATTAAAGAGACGTTCTCCTGATTCTGCAAACTGGATTGTTGTATTTAAGCTAAAAGAAGAAAAGCCTGATCAGACTAACTAATTTTTAGATTTTTTCACAGATGTTATAGTAAAGTTAACAGTTTTTTCTGTTTCTTTGCCGCTTTCAATATCTATGTCCCAAATCATTGTTGAAACAAAGGTTGCAGCAGTTGTTGTAAGCTTATTTGTATAATAATCAGGGCGATGGAATACTATTGGCATATAAAAATATTCGCATTTTTCATTAGGTTCAAAACCAAATGAAACTCCTTTTATGCCGTCTGTTAGCCTTATGGCTTCTACCTGCTTTAGTTTTTCAGCATCATTGAGTTCTTTTGTAGATTTTTTTGAATCTAGTACCTGAACCTGTTCTTTTTCTATGACTTCAACATTAAAATAATTTATTAAAGCATTTTCAAAATTTACATCTGCAAAATTTGATTCAACAGCAAGCTTTAATTTAAGAGGTTTTGAACTTTCATTTTTTAATATATATTGTACTGCCAACCCGCTTGAATTAAGAAGATATTTTTTCCTAAGCGAAACATTCTGATGAGTTGGCTTGTATTCTGCTTCGGCAACAAGCAAAAGCTCTTTACGGCTGGCAGAAAACTTAATTTCCTTATAATAAATGCGTGAAAATACTCCATCGCCTGCAGCTTCACCGTTTATATATCTTGTAAGCTGTTCTTCATTAAAAAGATGATCTACTAAAATACCGCGGGTATATCCGTCTTCACAGCCTTCATATTCAAAAACACGAGAAAGATTATCTGCATAGTTTCCGCAGTTTTTCATAACATCAAGTTCCTGAACAGCACCGCCTAAAAGACTTATATATGCAAAATAATTCTGCATGCGGCAAATATATTCGTTCAAACCGTCATTTGTATAATCATAACGGCTTATTGTTTCTGTAAATTTACCGTCGTCATTAAGAAATTTTTCGGCTGTTATAAGACTTCGGTATGCATTCTGGCGATGTCTAGTATTTGTGTAAGGTCCGTTAAAAGTACACAAAAGTGCATTTCCGCTTTGAGCTTCCAACAGTTTTTCGCGTGCAGCCTTTTTACGCATTTTATCGTTTTTATACTGATTTATAAGTATTGTTAAATATGTAATTCTGTTGTAAAGATTACGACACGCAGGATATATTTCCATAAAATTATAAACAGTATTTGGGAATGTAGATTTATTTCTGTTTCTTACAAGGTATCCGCACCAGTCGTCAAGCATTCTGGTCATTGCAGTTGGAATATAAGCCGGAATCTTTATATTCTGAGCTTTTCTATATTCATCAATAATGCCAGTTTTTATTCTTGATTGCTGCTGCTCTTTTAAATAATCAGCATATTTTTCAAACCACTTTACTTCGATTAATTGTGAAAGTGTCTCATAATTCATACTAAGAACTACAATTTTATCGGGCGTAATCTGAAAATAATCATCCTGCTTTTCAACTTTTTCAACAGCCTTTATAATTGCCTTTTCAAAAAGTTCAGGTGTAGTTTCGGTTGACGGTATAAACTCATTATAGTATGGAAAAATCTCAACAGTCTTTCCAAGATCGTGCATTATGTTATATAAAAAGTTGCGTTTGTTTTCGGGAATTGAATTACTGTCCAAAAGTGTATATTCAATGCCACAAGTCTGCAGATTATTAACAAGCGAAGAATCCCAGATATCGGCAAACATTGTAATTCCACGAGGGCGCTTACCAACAGTCTGCCTAATTTCGGTAGAAAGCATATCAATTTGAGTATTTCGGTCAACAGGAAAAAGCAGAGGAAGAACCGGTGCATAAAAACCGCCGCCAAGTATTTCTACCTGATTTCGTTCAACAAGCTCTTTAATGATTGTTAAAAATTCATTTCGTTTTTTCTTGTAATATAAAAGTTGAGGACCTGTAAAAGAAAAAGAAAATTTAAAATCGGGATGTGAATATAAAAAACGGGCAAGCGGCTTGTAAACTGACTGGTACATTCTGTCGTATTCTTCCGTATTATCGGTACAGACAGTCATGGCTCTAAAATTGAAGCAAACGTATATTGAATTCATATATCCATATATACGGCGCCCCACCCCTTTTGCCGCTACTTTCTCCTTTTTTTATATTTATTTCTTAATAATGTTTTTAAACATTCTATAACAAGTTGCCCATATTTTAAAGTATTTTTTTTCATTCCAGACAACTTTTTGTGTTTTTAACTCTTCAGAGCAGCCTGATTTTTCGTCTGATTTGTTAGCACACAAAGTATATTCTTTTGTGTTTTTTGGAATAAGTCTGATAATATGCAATGGACAAACATCAATACATTTTCCGCAGCCCGTACACTGATTAGAAATAACTGCCGTATTATTCTTTATATAAACAGCATGCTGTGGACAGCTTTTTTTACAGTCTCCAAGCCCAATACATGAAAATTTACACGGAGTTCCTGTTCCTGAATATTTAGATACAAGTGCACACGAATAAGATTCATTAAAAATCTTACGCTTAATTTCAAAGTTTTTATTGCAGGAACAAAGGACTATAGCCTTCATGTCTGTAATTTCTGAATCTACTTTTACCGAATGTATGTAATTAATCTCGTTATCTGCCAGAATAGGATTTTCTTTTATTTTATTCTGATTATGAATTGAAGGAAACAGAATATAAAAAAGAAACATAAGGAGGATTGCTGCAATTAATACAACTATAACAAGTAAGATAATTGAAAGAATCATTAGAATGCCTCCGGATTAAGCCATGCAACATCCCAAACAGAAAGTGCAAGAAGTAAAAGTGCAAGATAAAGGAAAAGTCTGCAAAAAAGAATATCTGGTTTTGTGTCACTGTTTCTTTTCTTAAATGCCATTATAAAAGGAATTATGCCAACAAATGCTGCAAGACAACTTATGTTTATAATAACTACATTTAACACAGAAAATCCTTCTGAAATTGAAAGAATTATTACAAGATAAGAAAAAATAAATTCTACTGCTGATTTTCCTGTAGTAAGACGAATCAAAGCTTCCAGAAAGGCGTCTATACAAATATAAATCAAAAAGCAAACAAGTGGATATAACTCTGAAATTTTAAGCGGAACAAGAATGCCTTTTGTAATAAGCCATCCTATTATTGATGAAAGCAGTATAGAAATAATTACTTTTACACAATATGTAAGGCTCTTTAGTTTATCATACTTAAGATCCAATATTTTGTTTGTACCAATTCCGTTAAACAGGATTACGCTTGCAAAGAAGGAATAATAAAGAAATGATGTCAGCAAATTCATTTTGATTCCTCCATGTTACTCATAATTTCAAATCTGGTGCGTACATAAATGTGAATAAACAACAAAACTGAAGAAAGTGTTAATGCTCCAGGAATAGACGCAACAAATGAGAAAAATCCAAGATTGTCAGGAGAAATCAAAACCTTTTCATATATCTGATGCGATTTTCCAAAGAATGTAAAGGTACCATAACCTGCAAGATCACGGAACAAAAAGAACAAAAGTGTGTATACAGAAAAAGTCAGCACATGCAGCATATTTAGTTTTAAGCGTTCTGCAAGCGGCTGCTCCATATTCGAAAAAATATATCCAAAGCTAAAAACAGAAATTGGAGTCAAGTAAATCAAAACACCAAGCGTGAGCATAACTTCAGGACAAATCGTAATCATAATCTGTCTGTATAAAATGGTTGAAGAAATAATCATTATTAAAATAATCAAAGTATTAAGCTCTTCAAGTTTTATCTTTTTTACAAGCGAATTTACAAGTGTGCCTATGAGCATAATAAGATTTACTTCCAGAACAATGGCAACACCATAAACAAATCTTCCAGGAGCCGGAACGAGAACAGACAGAATTGTTGCAATCAAAACATATATAGATCTTTTTTTCATTTACTTACCCTGTTTGTCTAGAATTTCCGGAATTTTTTCTTTCCAGTATTCCTGTTTTTTGTCTGATTTATTATTCATAAGCTGAGTTCTGATTCTACCATGCAGCGAAGAGTAACCAATAACTTCTACAGTTCCTTTCTGTTCATCATATACAAAAACACAGGAAACAGGACCGTAAATTGTTACCATTCTTAATATAACAGCATTTTTAATCTGATTGTCTATTGTATCTAAAACTTCGTAAGCAGCACAGTTTACAGTTAAAGGCTTGTTTATTGTAATATTGTTTCCAAGCTTCCATCTTCCTGCTTCTTTTTCATTCAAAGTATTTTGAACAGTTATAGAAAGATTTTTTACCCATGATTTTTTTGCGGCTATAACGCTATATGAAAGCACAGAAAAAATAACAAGGAGAATTAGTATAAAAATAGCATAATTCTTAAAGAATTTTTTATTGCTGATTTCCTGCATTTAAAAGCTCCTTGTCAATTGGACTTATATAAGTCATTTTATTCATAATCATATCCATTCGTTTTTCTTCTATGAGTCTTATGAGCAGGTTTATGATATTGCAAACGATAATAACATAAATCATTCCTATAGGAGAAGTTCCACCACCAACAATCATAAATGCATACAAACCTGCAATAGCAGCATAGAAAACCTTGCCCACTATAGTCATTGGATGCGTTCCAAACCACTGAATCATAAATACCGATACAAATAAAGTTCCGCTTGTTAAGATTGCAAGAAGAACGTCTCCCTGATTAAACTCTCCTCCGGAAACATACGGAAAGAATAACCTTACAAGCAGCGCATATACAAAAAGGAATACGGCAGGTATTAAAACCGAAAATGAATTATCGGAAAAAAGAACTATTGATGCAATGATTGTGAGCAGATTAAATCTAAAAGCCGGAATAATTGAACCTGTATCCCAGAGCATAGAAATTAAACCCTGTGGAATTGTTACCTTAAAATAGCTGAACAGATTTGAATTAAAATATCCTGTAAGAGTTACGTCAAAATCATAAATTGGAAAAACACCATTGTTAATAAGCTGCGTACTAGGATTTTTTAATGTAAACATTTCTGGTGTTAATATAAATGAAGGAAAATATGATTTTCCAATAAAGTATGCAATTAATACAGAAACACCTGTTACATTAATCCAGAAGTTTTCTGAAGTTTCAAAAATGTATTTAAAAATAAGGAGTGTTGCAAAAGAAACCATAAGTGCTGTAACAGGCGGATAATTCTGTGGCAGCAGCATTCCAATAATAATTCCATGAATAAGATTTGTTAAAGAAAGAAATTTATATTTTCTTATAAGCAGATAATGAATTACACTTGCGAGCATTGCACCTGTTGCAGTACAGCATATTACAATTATGGCGCTAAAGCTTTTTGATAAAAACAAAAGAGCAATCTGCAGTAAAAGAAGAATGAGGATTCTTATTGAAACTGCGGAAATTGAAGGCTTTTCATATACATAAGGCTTTAAAGAAACGCGCTTATTCTGTAAAAAATCAGTTTTCGTTTTCATCTTCACTATCCATTTTATTTTTTATCATTGTAATAACCTGACACAAAGGTATTCTGGCCTGGCATACTGTATTACACAAGCCGCAGTTAATACACAATGTAGCAGTTTCCACAAACTTTTTTGGAAGCTCAGTTTTTTTCAAGGCATATTCATAAAGAATATCGGGAGCAAGATTCACAGGACACTTGAAACGGCATTCACCGCATTTTACGCATGAGTAAACCTGACTGTCTGTTGAATAGTTCTTAGACAAAAATTCTACAGATTTTACATATTTTGTAATTGGAATATCAAGCGAGTTCACTGAATTTCCACAGATGTTTCCATTTATAATTACTGCTTCAAGATTTTTTGTAAGGCCGCCTAACTGTTGAATAACATCGCGCAAAGTAAAACCAAGTCTAACATTCAAAAAGCACGAAGCCGGCAGACAGTTTCCTGTAAAGTGTATATAGCGTGTAAGAACAGGTAAATCAAAAACTACTGCGTTATAAATATCATAAAGTGTATAGGAGTCTACAAAAAAATCATAACGTGAAACAGAAAGAGGACAAGTTTTACGCATAGATTTATTGAATGCGTTTATAATTCCATGCTTAAAACCGTTTGTATATTTTTTAATATCAAGCCCAAGATAATAAATTTTCTGCTTTTCATCGTTTTCAAGTGCGCGTGCTTTTATTTCTTTGGAACTTGTTACAAAAAGAATTCCGTCTGCTTCGGTTACCTTTGCAAGAATCTTTGCACCTTCTACAATCTGATCAAAATAAAACTGAGTCATCAGGGAATCTGTAATGCGGAATGTATCTTCGTCAAACAGTCTTACAACAATTGTTTTATTTTTTTTTCGTATAAAGGTTTTTATCTGTTCTGTAACCGGTACTGATTTTGTGCATGAAAAAATATTTACAATTCCTTTTCCATCAAGCTTTCGTTCAATTGAAGCAGGACTAAGACTCTTCCATTCTTCTGAGCGGTGTTTTTTTCCAAGATACGAAAAGCTTCCATGCATATTAATTACAAGTGCTTTTTCAATTTTTCCATCAGGACAATTTATTGAACACAAATCTTTTACAGTACCAGGAATTGGAGAATGAATTACAGAAACATCAGAAGCAGCAATTATCTGACCTTCTTTTACCTCTTCGCCAATTTTAATTACAGGCTTACAAAAAATATCGCGCTCCTGTACAAGAGGAATTGTTACTGTTTTTGGTAAAAATGCATTTTCTGTATATTTGTAATTATGAATCATCTTTTACCACCCTTTCTTATAATAGCCGAAAAATAAATAAAAAGTAACATACAAAAGCACATAATCATCATAATTATACTAAAAATATTCACATTATAAGAGGCGGCTTTAGTATATCCGGCAAGAAAATCATTTCCCTGGTCTTTTATTACAGATTCTATTGAATAAAAATCAAGCTCTTCTATGCTGTCGTAAACGTCTTTTTTGAAGCTTTGGTTATAATACATATTCAGATTTTTTTGAGTTATAATTCCATCTTCTTCAACAAACTGCGGATACACAACATGTTCATCATCATACTCACCATTATTATTCAAGGACTTATATGGTGCAGTTCTTACATTCCAGTTCCATTTGTAATAATCTTCGAGAAGCGGAAGTTTTTTATCTGAAACTTCGGTTTTTCCAGGAAGCAGAATATTATCTTTGTTGCTTGAGCCTGCAATATGAAACGAACCTAAAACAAAATATGCAATTATTACAACAACGGCAGTAAGCATAACAGGTAAAACAATATTCGATTTTCCACCATAAACAGAAACTCGTTTTGCAGAACGAATCATTACAGGCTGAAACTCGTATCGTGAAGTTACTTTTTTATCAATTGAAAAAGCAGTAAGAACTGCGCATGTAGTTCCTGCAATAATAATTATATAAAAAATACCCGATAAAAGCGAAACCGAAAAAGCAGCCACAATTGAAATTCCGGTTGCAATAAGAACAAGAATGTTTCCTGCAATAAATCTGTTCAAAGCACCTTTACGCTTATAGATATTTGAAAGTATAAAAAGCGAAAGAAGTAGAATAATTACAGAAATGGCACTTGCATAAAACGCATTGCAGAATGTATAGACGCAAGGAAGTATTGCAGTAATTAAAAAGAATAATTTATTTTTTGAAAAAATTGTCAAAATAACTGTCAGAACAAGAACTACAATTGGAATAAGCCATAAATAAGAAAGCGTACTGTCAATGCCAGCCTGTGCTCCAGCTTTTGTAAGGTCTTGAACAGCTGCATCTATTTTTTTTTCATAAAAATCGGGAATGTAAAAAAGAGAATATTCTCCTTTGCTGTCGTAAAAATAATTTTGCCTGTCATAAAGATATTTATTTTCTGCGGAAGAAATATTTATTTTAAGAAGAGTTTCTTCAATAGAGTTTCGCACCAGCATAATTGGAATGTGTTGATTCTGAAGGCTTACATATTCATTTATGCCGTTCTGCTTCATAATGCTTTCAAAAGAAGCTGGCATAGTATTAGTTTTTACATAAAGAATATTATAGTTATTCCAGGTTTTACCCTTTGGAATTGTGCGGAAAGTAATTGTAAGCAATGCCGTTATAATTATTCCCAGAACAGGAAGTACTTTTTTTATAATATTCATTTAGTATTTATTTTAGCAGGTTCATTGAAAAGCCTATAAGAACTCCCAGCAGAGTTCCCATTATTACCTGAATAGGCGTATGACCGTTTACCTCTTTAATTGATTTATATTCTTTAATACATTTATTTTCTTCAAGTTCTCGTCCAAGTTCATTTAATTTTTGCGACTGAATACCGCTAGAACGGCGTACTCCAACTGCATCACGCATTGTTATAAAGGTGATAAGAAGAGAAAGCATGAATACACTTGAAGTAACCCCTTCTTTTATACCAATTGAAGTACACACAGCTGTAACAACCGCAGAATGGCTCGAAGGCATGCCTCCGGTACGCCAGAACATATTTGCAACTAAATCTTTGAATGTTTTGATTCTTCCGTATATAAGATGAATTAAGGTTTTAAGGAATTGAGCACCAAGCCAGCTGAAAATACCCGCAAGGAATGTTGTATTTGTAAAAAACAATATAAATTTTTCATACTTTTCTGGCATAAAAAAACCTCAAAAACAATATTTTATTCTACCATTAAATTGCAAATTTTACTATACTTTTCTTAATGGATTTTACAGATTTTAAAACTGGTAAAGATGATGAAGGCAGACGACTCGACAAGGTTATAAGGATTTTTATTCCCGATTTACCGCTTTCAAACATATATCAGGCAATGCGAAAGGGACTTATTAAGGTAAACGGTAAAAAATCAAAGCCTGAATACAGGATTGCAGATGGTGATGTGCTTTCGGTTGCTGATGTTTTGCTAAAAAATGTGCCGGCCGCCAACTCAGACCTGACCGATATGCCCAAAATTGAAAATCTGATTGTTTTTGAAAATGACAACCTTCTTGTTTTGAATAAACCCGCAGGAATTAATGTGCACAAAGCAAAAAAAGATGAAGTTTCACTAACCGATGTAGTTGAAGACTATTATAAACGCACCCGCGGCAATACTTCTGTTTCTTTCCGTCCGGGGCCGTTGCACCGTTTAGACAAAATGACAAGCGGACTTGTTTGTTTTTCTATGAGTTTACAGGGAGCAAAATGGTTTAGCGAACAAATGGAAGCTCATAAAATTAAAAAAACTTACAGGGCAACAGTCGAAGGTACAGTTTTAAAACAGCAAACCTGGAAAGATTATATTCTAAAGGAAGATGAATCCGGCAGTGATTTTCATACAGTAAAAGTAATTGATGGAAGTTCAAAAGAAGTTCCTGATGGTGCAAAAGAATGTATTACAACGATTATTCCTTTGGAAACTTTTGAAAAAAAAGGCAACACATATACAAAATGCGAATTCCAGATAGAAACCGGCCGCCAGCACCAGATAAGGGCGCAGTCTGCATTTCACGACCACCCCTTAGTAGGCGACACCGCGTATGGTTCAAAGCAAGATCCACTACCCTTTGATTTGTGTGCCTGTAAGCTTGAGTTTCTAACTTGTGAAATCCCACCTTTGGCATTATAATTAAATTATATGCAGAATCCTTTTGAGCTCATAAAACAAACCTTCTCTCCCACTACAGTCTATGCTCTTGTTGGCGAAAGTGGCACCGGTAAAAGCTTCAGGTCCAAGCTGCTTGCCGAACAATACAACATAAATGCAATTATTGACGACGGCTTACTCATTCAGGATGAAAAAATCATTGCCGGACATTCTGCAAAACGCGAAAAAACATATATGGGTGCTGTTCGTGCCGCCCTTTTTGATGACAAAGAACACCGCGACTCTGTTGCAAAAGTCTTAAAAAAATCAAAAATCAAAAAAATCCTGATTCTGGGAACTTCAGAAAAAATGGTTATGAAAATTGCCATGAGACTGCAGCTTCCACAACCTTCAAAAATCATACACATAGAAGATATTGCAACCCAGGAAGAAATTGAAAAAGCAGCAAAATCGCGCCATGTCGAAGGAAAACATGTAATTCCGGTTCCGTCTATTGAAGTAAAAAAATCGTATCCGCAGATATTTTCAAATTCTATGCATGACTTTTTCAGCAAGGGGCTGTTCAAGAAAAAATCGGGCAAAGGAAAGCTGTTGGAAAAGTCTATTGTACAGCCTGAATTTTCTAAAAAAGGACGTGTTGAAATTTCAGAAGCCGCACTAACTCAAATGGTTATGCACTGTGTTTCGGAATGTTCGCCTGATGTAAAGGTAAAAAAGATTTCGATTAAAACAGACTCCCACGGCTACAGGCTTGTAGTAACAATTGACGTCCCTTTTGGAACCCAGCTAACCGGCAAAGTCCACAAACTTCAGCAATATATTATTGATAAAATAGAAACCTTCACAGGAATTTTAATAGAAGAAGTAAGCATAGTTATTGATAAAATCACAAAAGAAACAGTAGCCGACAATTCAGAGGAAGAAAAAAAGCGCCCGCCACTCATGCATTTGTCTTTAGCACACAACCACGAAAGCGACTAACACGTCATCCCGAACTTGTTTCGGGATCTACGCCTTTTTAGTATGCACCTTAATTCCAACCCCAAGACTTTTCATTACAGATCGTACAGCATACTCAAGTTCCCTTCTCTGCGGATTCATAGGCAATACAAAATTTCGGCATTCAGTCCAGGTTTTTGCATAAAGCTCCGGCACAGAATACTTACCGCTTATTTCTTTCTGCCAGTCTGTAAGGGTTGTTACAAAATCATAAATAATAAAGTAAAGCTTTTTTCCAAGCCGCGCCTGAGGGTCTGTTTTGTTTAGTTCATCAAGCTTGCGCAGGTTTTCCATAAAACTAACTTCAATATCCTTTCGTTCATAAAGCATTGCAGTAACCTGTGGCTGCAGGTACATAAAAAGGTCTGTTTCAATTGCTTCGGCAACAATCTCGGAAGCATGAACATTATTTATAATTTTAAGAAGTTCTTCTGTAATGCGCGAAGGAGAAACAGTACTCAAAAGCTGTGCCGACTGCTTTATTTTATGGCGCAGGTTAAAGGTCATTTTTGCATCTGTTGTTGCAGAATATTTAATTGCTCGGAGCATGCGAACAGGATCTTCTGTAAAAATAATATCAAGAGGAATGACTGGCCTAAGAACGTGTTTTTTAATGTCGCGCATACCGCCAACATAATCAATAATCTGTTCCTGCAAGGGGTCATAATAAAGCGCATTCATTGTAAAGTCGCGGCGCAGAACATCCTGTTCAATTGTACCAAAGTCGTTTCCAACAGAACCTTCTTCGTTTGAACGGAAGGTGCTGACTTCAAAAATCTTAGGCCCAAAAACAACATGAACAAGGCGGAATCGGCGGCCAATAATGCGTGAGTTTCTGAAAATACGTTTGATTTTGGAAGGAGTTGCATCTGTTACAATATCAAAATCTTTAGGAACGTTTCCAACAATAAGGTCGCGCACAGCACCGCCAACAATGTAGGCAGTATAACCAGCATCGCGCAGCCTGTTTATTATCTGAAGAGCATCGGGGTCAATTTTTTTGTTAGAAATAAAATGTTCAGACTTAGTATAAACAACAGCCTTCTTAATCAACTTGCCGTTGTTATCCGTTCCATATCTATATAACACGATGTCATATAATATTATTTTTGTAGTGTTTGTTCAAGCAACTGCAAAATATCTTTTTCTACTGTTTCTTTGTCTGTTTCATTCAATATTTCATGCCTGTCGCCCGGATATTCTTTAAGGGTAACATTCTTTATACCAAGGTTTTTGTAGCATTCTGCAAGCTGGCGGATTGTTTTTCCGTAATCGCCTACTGGATCTTCGGAACCCCAGAGCATGTAAATTGGCAGGTCTTTGTCAATTTTTGCCATGTTTGATTTTTTGTGGATGTTGCAAAGGCCGGCTGTCATGTCGCAATAAAAGATTGTTTTTAACGGAAAACCGCACCATTTGTCGCTGTCGTACATCTGAACTATTGCTTCGTCTTTTGTAAGCCAGTCGTGAATTGATTTAAGGTCTTTTATGCGTGCGTTATAACTGCCAAACGAAAGCTTATCAAGTAAGCCGACAACACTGTTTTTTCCGCGGAAGCATTTTATTATATTTGCCGCAATGTTTCCGGCTATTGTAAGCGGCAATCTTGGACCTGCAGTACCGCTTAAAATACAGGCTTTGATTTTTCCGTGATAATTTTCAATATAACTTTGAGCAACAAAGGTGCCAAATGAATGAGCCATAAGAATTACTGGCTTACCCTGAAAATCTTTAGAAGCAAGGTCAATCATTTCATCTAAATCGCTCACAGCTTTTTTAAAACCGTCTTTATCTGCAAGTTTTCCATAATCACCTGTTCCATTTGCAATAGACATTTCGCCTGTTTTTCCGTGCCCACGCATATCAAAGGCATTAAAAACATATCCATTTTCGGCAAGAATAGAACCAAAACGATCATATCTAAGCGAATGTTCTGCAAGACCGTGGTTAAATACAATTACGGCTTTTACGTTATCTTCATTTTCAACTGTTGAATCAGGAATCCAGCGGTTTACCCAATGCTCAAAACCGTCTTTTGTTTTAAATGAAAATGATTTCAGTGCCATTGTTTTCATACTCCTAATAAATGTCATTTTAAGAAAATGTATACGAGTGGGACGCAGGAAAAAAATAAGGGGGGAACCCAGTCAGTGAACTCGTAATGGCTTGCCATTACGGTGAACGAAAGACTGGGGGGATGCCGTATTTTTTTCCGTCGCTGGGACCCGCCGGATACATTTTCTTACATATAATTTCATTACAGAATGACAAAAAATGTCTCTTCTGATAAAATAATTTTCATGGAAAGTGTAACAGTTAGAACAGAAAAAACAGTCTTTGGTGGAAACACAATTGCTAAAATTGGCACAAAAACCGTTTTTATTCCATACGCTTTACCCGATGAAACTCTTTCTATAAATATAGTACAGCACAAAAACGATTATGACAACGCAGAAATTATAAAAATTATTGAACCGTCGCCATATAGAAAAAATCCTGAATGCAAGTATTACGGAAGCTGCGGCGGGTGCAATATGATGCATATTCATAGCGATTTTCAGCGCGAGCTTCGTAAGCAGATGCTTGCAGACTCCTTTCTTGCAAATAAAATTGAACTTCCGGAAATCCAGATTATTTACGGTCCTGATTTTAATTACCGTTCGCGCTTTCAGTTTACAGACGGTGGACTTTGCCAGAAAAATGCAAACACTATTATACCGGTTCAGGAATGCCTTTGCGCAGAACCGCTTATTAATGAATATCTGGCAGCAACACCTGTTCAAAACAGACCAAAAGGACGTACACACTTTTTTGCAAGCCAGAAAGCAACAGAACAAACTGTAAAAATCACCGATGAAAATATAAAAAGCAGTCAAAGTGTTCAAAAAAGTAAACAGTTTAATAAGAATTCAAAGAAATATAAGTTCAAAGAAAACAAATATTTTGCAGGAACGGTGCTTTCTCCACAAGACACTGTTACTGTCACGCTCAACAACAAAAATATCAGTTTTGACGTCCGCGGCTTTTTTCAGTCAAATCTTTTTGTGTTCGAAAAGGTCCTTCAAATTCTTATAGACTCACTTCCTCAGGGAAAAAACGTTCTTGATATGTATTCGGGCTGTGGTGCAATTTCGTGTTTCCTAGGTCAAAAGTTTTCAAACGTTACGCTTGTAGAACATAACCGCGACGCACTTGTTTTTGCCGAACAGAACATGGCAGGAACCCCACACATAAGCTACGGAATGAGCGGCGCTACGTGGGTAAAAAACTGTGCTTCAACCTGCCCTGCTTTTGACGCTGCTGTTGTAGACCCTCCACGCTCCGGCATGGAAAAAGAAGTTCTTGATTATTTTTGCAGTTCACATATTCCGTTTATTGCATATCTTTCGTGTAACCCAAGCACACAAAGCCGCGACTGCGCAAAGCTACTGAAAGCCGGTTACCATATTGAAAGTGCGTATCTTCTTGATTTTTATCCGAACACAAGCCATATTGAAAGTCTGGTATTATTATCATTATGAAAAAAGCACATCTTATTCTAATTTTATCTTTCGCGATTCTCACAAAAATCTTTGCCGGCGAAGGCATTGAACTCAATAACATAAATGCATCGTGGAGCCGCGTTTTACCGGGAAAGCTGATCTGCGAACCTCAAACAACAAGCAAGGGCTTTGCAGTAATAACCGATGCGCATTCACTTATGTCGTTTACAAGTCAGGGACGCATTGTTTACGAAAAGCTTTTAGTGCGGGCAAACGGTGCTCTTTTTGGCGTGCTCCAGAATGATTTTATTGCAGTAATAACCGGAAGCGCAAAAAGAATAACACTTTTAAATCCCGACGGACGTGAGCTTTGGACAACAACAACCGATTTTAAAATCACTCAGTCTCCTTTTAGCGGACGCGACGGAAGATTTTTTATACGCGGAGACGATGTTCTTGCCTGCTACAGCATAACAGGCATTCAAAAATGGAAGCTCACTACTCCGCTTCAGTCTAATATGCAATTAAACGAACTTCCAAATGGAAGCCTAATTCTTATGCTCAAAGACCTTGACGGCGGAAAAACTAAAGCCTTGCGCATTTCTCCTTTTGGCGAAATTGAAGAAGAAATAACTTTTGCCGGTGAAGTAATCCGCGCCCTGACAACTCCACAGGGAATACTTCTTGTATTTACAGACGGAACTTCGGGTCTTTTTAATCTTGATACTGCTCAAAATAAATCGACACACCAATGGCTTTTTAAGAAAGACGCAGTTCAAAAAACTAACAAAGACTTTTTTATTCTTTCACAAAACAATGATGAAGTTGTATATGTTAATATCAAAACTTCAAATGTAGAAATTGATTATATAAATCTTGCAGACGGCTCCATCAAAAAATCATTTACAATAAACCAAAACATCACCCCTGAATACGGCTGGTACAATAACTCGGGAGTTTTTATTGCCGACAGCAAAAATGCCTTCTTTTATAACAATGCCGGTCGTTATATTTGGAGCGGAATTCTTCCTTCTGCAAACAGTAAAGAGGCTGTTACACACACAAGCTTTACTGTGGACAACTGCTTTCTTTTATTTGGAAAAGACTGGAGTGTTCACGCCTTTAGGACTGCCCTTGCAGAAGAAACAAAAACAAATACGACAGCTGCCAAAAAAGATTACTCAAGTTTTTACGACATAAACACAACTTTAATGGAACTTCCTTTACCAATTCCGTTAGACAAAAATCTTCTTGAACCACAACGGGTTACTTTATTGAATAACGGAAACTATGGTGCCACAGAAAAACAATATGCTTCTGAACTTTTGAGCTTATGTACTGTTTACAAAAATCTTATGACTACTACAAACTTTGGAACCCGCATAGAAAAAACAGTTTTTGAAACAGACACTGCCGGTATGGAAAATCTTTTTTCACAGATAAATCTTTTTGGAACAGACACATTCTGTGAGTTTACCGCATTCTTTTTAAGGCGCGAAACAAACAGAGCTCTTATTCACGCACTGCTGACCGGAGTTATTCAAAACGGCTACGACCCACAGGGAAAGATTCTTGAAAGCCTTGAATATCTTGCCCATAATACTTCGGAAAAAGACGAAAACCTGCTTAAAGATATTTGCGATGCAGTTTATTCTGTGTGCATTACAAACGGCGGAACAGCAATTGAACCGCTTGGAAAAGACACTTTAACAACTCTGCTCTATCCAAAATACACTTCGCCAATCCGCGATTATGCAAGAAATACTTTGAAAAAACTTGTTGGTAAATAATTAAAAACCGTGTTATAATATTCAATTATGATATTTAATATAAATAAGGTGGATTTTCTTATGAAAAAACTTCTTTTAATTGCTTCAATCTTTTTGTTTGCTGCCAGCGTTTTTGCGCTTGAAGTAGACGAACCGGAACTTAGAGTAACAGGTAATGAAACTATTGAGTTCATAAACTACACAGGACCACACAAGGTTATAGACAGCCTTGAAGCCATAAAGAGAATTGGTTCTGACATGGGAAAAACAATTGTGCCGGAAAAAGCATCAACTGTTGGAAACAAAAACAAATACTATGTTGTTCATGCAGTTGACGCATCAGAAAAAGGCAAACTCGATGCCGATATTCTGTTTATTGGACCAGATGCAACTGTAGACCACATCAAGAACCTACGCCGAATTATCAGTGCATACCTTTCAAGTGCTTACGGCTACAGCGAAAAAGATGCCGACACTCTTGCAGTATTCGTTACTGTTTACAATGCTGTATACCGCGGACAATATGATACTTACAATGCAAAATATAAAGCAGTTGTAATGAAAAATCTTTCTAAAGACAACTGTGGTCTTTCTACAACTTACAAGGAATGGCCTGGAAAATCAGAAATTGTAATTCCTTTGTATGATGTAAGCGGTGGTCTTTCTACTGTAGATACTTCTGTAATCAGTGATTCAACAGTTGTTGATTCAATGAAAGAAGATGATGACAAGAATGTAGAAAGCCGTAAAGACATGGTTGATTTAAAAGAGCGTGAAGCAGAACAGGCAACCGAAAAGGCACAGACAGCTCAGAAAAAAGCAACCGAAGAAAACAAGAAATTGGACGAAAAGAAAAAAGAAGCTACTCAGGCTCAGAAACAAGCTGACACTGCAAAGAAAGAAGCCGAAAAGAATCCAACTGCAGAAAATAAACAGAAGGCCCAGGAAGCTCAGGCAAAGGCCGATGAAAAGAAAGAAGAAGTAAAAGAACAGGAAAAGAAAACCGAAGAAGCTAAGCAGGAAGCTCAGGAACAGCAGGCTCTTGCCGACAAAAAGCAGAACGAAGCTTACGATGAACGAAAGGAAATTGCAAAAGACCAGCAGGAAGTTCAGGAAAAAGAAGCTGCCGAAGCAAAAATGCCTAGCGAATACGGTATTATCCTTTCTGACGAAAAGAATCTTCTTAGCCGACTTGTACGATTCAACACAGACACAGGTGAAATTATAAAGAAGTCACCTGTAACACAAATTCGTAACCGTACAATTTACGCACTTGGAAATGAGTTTATTGTAGTTGCCGGTGAAGATGCAGGAAACGCTGCAATTAAGCTTGTAACAATTGACCAGGTAAATATGGAAGTTACAAGTGAAAGTAACGAAACTCTTGCAGCCGATTCAGTTCTTGTACGCGACGGAAACGAATTCTACTGTGTAATTGCAGACGGAAACAGCTGGAAAGTTGGTAAGTTTGATTCTAACCTTGTTCTTAAGCTTAAGAGCGATGTTGATGTTAAGAGTTCTACTCCAATTACAATTACAGATTCTGGTGTAGTTGTTACAGACAGCACCGGACGCCTTAGACTTTTGAATAAAGCAGACCTTAAATCTATTACACAGGTTCAGGTTGATGCCAAATAAAAATCATAAAGTGTGAAAAAAAACTGCCCGCGAACAAACATGTGTAAGGCCGCTGGCGGCCGTTGTTCTATAGCAAACCGTTAAAAAAATTGCGAAAGCAATTTTTAGGTTTACTTACTTCAGGGAGTTTGTTCGCGTTCAGTTCTTTTTCACATATATGCCTTTATTAAGTAAGTCATTGCGAGCGAAGCGTGGCAATCCACTTATTTTAAAACCTTCCACTTCTTCAAAACAAAAAAGCCTTCTTCATTTAGAGTGCCGGTGAATTTTATTAGGGTGCCCTGGGCGTTTAGAAGTTTCTGCTTTTGTTTATCTTTACAGACAATCATATATTCTGTGCCGTCTTCGGTTCGGATAACAGGATATACAAAAGGGACATTTCCTTTGCTTACGACATAACCTGTTATTACAACTTTTGAATTAGTTGTAACTTGTGAACTTTTTTGAACACTGAATATTGCAGAAACAACAAATAAACTTATAAAGCAAATTAAAATCTTTTTTTTCATAAAACTCTCCTACTGAATAAGATAATATTCCAGTTCTTCGTTAGTAGAAGCATTTAATTTAAAGCTTTTAATATTTGTTCCAATGTAGTGAACTGAAAAACCACTTGGATAAAGATCGAGCTTAGCATCTTTTTTGAAAGTTAATGGCAGTGTGTAATTACTGCCGTCATAGGTAATATCCATAACAAGGTTTATTGGAGTAAAACCAAGACCATTTTTAAAACCTGTTCCCCTGTTCAAAGAGAAGGAATTATCTGCACCTGTATTTACAATACACATTGTAAATTTTCGTAAAGCATAAGTATAATCAATTGGTTTTGTTTCCTGAGTTTTTTCGTCGGTATAAGTTTCGTTAGGATAAATAGTCTGCAGCGCCTTTGTGATTGCCTGCTCGTTTACATAATCGTTTTGAGCAATCTGTTTTATAAGCTCTACTCCACCAAAGTTTCTTGCAAGGAATGCACCAAAGGCGTAGGTATTTGCATACATAATAAGCGGTTCAACCTTTTTGTCATCCCAGCTCTTAAAACCATAATAATATGCAAATCCAAAATATGGTAAACGGGCTTTTGGAGAATCTTCATCTTTTAGCTTCAAATAACTCTGAAACATATCTTCAGTTGTCATTGCTAACATTTCGGTAAACCATGTATCACAGGAACGTAATGCATTAACATTAGTTTTATTTGTCATGTAATTAACTGTTTTTACAACATAATTAATCATGTGATTAAACTCATGAACTAAAGTTGAATAAACAGTATCTGGCATTTTTGTTAAGAACAGCGCATCAATATAAAACATTTCACATTCGTTTGAATGAATATATGAAGGATCTGTATTATCTAACCCTTTATTAAGTCCCGTAGTAGGATCATCAAAGAAAGTTTGACTGTACAAATCGCCAGAATAAAAATAACCTACGGTACCACTCTGCTGGTCTTTTTTTGCATCACCAAATAAATCTGAAACAAGAATTACAATCTTTTGATTACATGGAACAAAAAGAGAATCATTATATTTGCTATATAAAGGATTTCCTATAATTGAAGTTTCAAGTGCATAACAGGCATCAAATTTTTGTCCTAATGCTTTATAATCATCATCTGATAATGAAATACCTTTGTCTGCCCCAGAATCATTTCTGGTATCAGCATAAATATAGCAATATGTTCCGGTATATTTTTTTTCAGCAGTTACTTCTCCAGGAACATTAACTTCCTGAGTACCACCAAGAATTGTAGTTTGCGTTTTTGTATCTACATAAGACCAGAATGTTTCTGTTGCGCCAAAACTTGTTGTACTATAACCACTGGCAACAGAACTTTGAATACCAACACTTCTTGAAGAATCAGAAAATAAAGTACCTACTCCATCATTTAT
The DNA here is from genome assembly GCA_017617115.1 of Treponema sp. GTDB lineage: Bacteria > Spirochaetota > Spirochaetia > Treponematales > Treponemataceae > Treponema_D. The sequence goes on along the minus strand of JAFZXA010000126.1, from coordinate 7,517 downwards.
CTGCTTATTCAAATCTCTTACAAACGAATCAGTGTCGTAGTATTCACGACTATCGGCTGCAGAACGAGAAACATCGGTAACATAACCTGTGTTGTCGCCTTTGATAGTCTTGTTAGACATATTAAGTTTTACAAGGTAAACGTCTCCGTTTGAGTTTACCTTTACTGTTTTTTCAACTTCTTCATCCTTGCTTCCGAACAGGCTTGAAAAAAAACTACACCCGCAGAATAAAAGAGAAATGAAAAGTATAAAAATAAATCGCTTCATAATAAAATCCTATTTTGAAGTCATGTTCATTACGCCGTCCCAGTCGGCTGCAACACCTTTTTTGATGTAAGTTTTACATCTGTCTGCAAATACTAAAGCAGTTGGATCGCCTTCTGGTAACATTTTTGATGCTTTTACGAACAATTTTCCTGCATCTGTGAACTGTTTGAGCAAATATTTGTCCAAAGCTTCGTTGAAAACATCAAGTTCATCAAGTTCAAGCTTTGTAAGTTCTTCGGTAAAACCAAGTACATTATAAAGCTGTACCGGAGTAGAACGACCAACTACGCGTACACGGTCAAGTCGTCGAACAGTAATTTTTCCCTGATTTTCGCCTGTGTTTGCCATGTTCCAGGTATCTTCAGAACACATAATCCAGGTTCCATAAACCTTGTTTACACCTTCAAGACGGCTTGCAAGGTTTACAGTATCACCAATCATTGTGTAGTTGAGCTTACTGAAGGTATCGGTTTTAGAACCCATAAGACCAACGAAGGCTTCACCAGAGTTTATACCAATACGGGTCTGAAGCGGCTTAATAGAAACAGTTTCAATGCTTCCGTCTTCATTTGTAACATCAACAGGCTTAAACAGTTCCTGGTGAGTAGTATTAAATGCAACTTCTGCCTTTTTCATGCGGATTGCAGAATCAAGACAGTAGTATGCCCATTCTTCTTTTGTATGTGTATTAAACGGATCTGGCGCACCAAACATAGAAATAATAGCATCACCTTCGTATTTATCGATATTACCGCTGTTTTTAAGAATTTCATCAGACATGTTTCCAAGGTATTCGTTTAAGATTTCAATAAGGCGGTTTGGTCCTTCTTCACCATAAATCTTACCGATTGTTTCACTAAGCGTAGAGAATTTCTGAACATCAGAGAACAAAGCCGTAATACACTTTTTTTCACCCTTTGTCTGGAAGGCATCTGGGTTTGCACGAAGCTGGGCTACTGTATCTTTGTTTGCAAAAGATGACGCAATTTCGGTAATGAATCGCTTTTCGCGGCTGCTCATAACGTATCGGTAAATAACGCCCGCAAAGAAATCGATTAAAAGGAATGCAATTACACTACCAACCATTGGAATATATATCTGGAATAATGGCAGCGTTACTAAGAAGCAGGCAATAACAATAATTGCAGTAATGGCACCAACAAGGTTTTTTGTCCATGAAGAAGCTTTACTCAAAATTAAAGCCATTAAAATTGTAATTACAAACGAAATTATAAGTCCGTAATACCATGGATATGGAGTAATAAAGTTTTTAGTAAGAACAGTATTCATGATATTTGCGTGAATGAGTACGTTTACATACTGCTTGGCAAACGGAATGGCACCGATATCTGTTGTTGAGGCAGCTGTATGACCAAAAATACAGTATTTGCCTGAAAGACTCTTTTTCCATTCATCTATTAATTCAAGATAAGAATTAATGTTATATTCAACTTCATCAAATGTATCAGAGAAGGTTGTAATCATTCCATAATCGTTATATGCAGACTGCGGATTTGCACTAACAAAAGCCTGAATTTCATCAAAATATTTCATGTCAACAAAGCGTTTTACTTCGCTGAAGAACAAATCGCGGTTTGCATAATAATCATCATATTCTTCCTGCGAAATACCATCAATTAAATTTCCGTCCTGATCATAACCTTCACAATATGCAAGCAAATCGGCTTTATACTGCTTTAACTGATTATAAAAATCAACAAGTCCTGCAAGATCTTCATAGTAAGAAAGAGGAAATCCTTCATTATCAAAAATTACAGGAAGATTATTTGTATCATCAGAGTCCCCATCATCACCAAGAAGAACTTTAAGATTGTTATAAATGTCATTTTCTACATCATCAAGCTGGCGGATCTGACTTACAGAAACAAAATTACAACCAAACTGCTTATCAAGTACTGTATCGCGAACTTCTTCATGCTGCCAGTTAATAAGCATTTTTCCGTGTTCATCAAGCGGAATTTTTACATCTACAGGAGTTGTTTCTCCAGGAAAAACTGCATTTTTAAGAATAAGAGCGTTTTTTGTACGCACAAAATCACGTATTCCAAGAAGATCCATAAGAGGACCAAAGGTAAGCTGCCCCAGATATTTTCCGTCATATTCAAGAAAAAGCTCGTTTCGGCGTCGAATACCATCTGTATCAATATTAGAGTTTGTAAAACCTACCCCTCTTGCATGACGAATAAATAAATCCAAAGATGGTGTAAAACCTTTTTTATCATCAGGGTATGTTTCTTTAAAGTTGTAGTCATTATCTTGTAAAGTATAGTTAGTAGGATCATCTACCCTGGAAAGCAGCATATTGTTGCGAATAAAGTTTATATGCTCAGGTAAAATTGAGGTATAACCAAGATCAAGCTCGTTTACAGAAAGATAGGCGTTTCCAAAAAATTGAATTGCACGCGCAAAATAATCATCGTTATCAAAAGCAATATTGTTTTCTACATATTCGTAAAGGTCATCGTAAAGCGGGTCCAGATAATCCTGAACAAAAGAATCGGTAAGGTCCTGAATTTCATCTGCGCTATAACCCTGCTGCAAAGCAACTGGTATGGAGTTCATAAGGTCAACACTCCACTGCTTTGTTTCCGATATTTTTCCGTTTACATTATTAATAGAGTTTGCAGGAACAGATTTTGAAGAGGCAGAAATGTACTCAATATCGAATATTCCAGCCGCTACACCAAGCTCTTTAAGCCTGATTAAAACGTCTGCCATAATATCGCGGCTCCATGGCCATTCACCAAGACGGTTAATATCATCATCAGAAATGGCAACAACCATTACCTTGTCATCCATCGGCGGATCTTTTGTAAAATGCAAAAGTCCATCGTAGAGACGAAAATCGAGTTTTTCGAATACATTAAAAATACAAAGGAAAGCAATTACAAGTGCAAGACCTGTAGTAAAACTAAGATTAAATACAAGTGATTTATTTTTCATTCCTATATTATAGCAGAGATTTTAAGATATTACCATAAAATTATTTTGAGGAATTTATTGAATCAAGAGCAAGTTTTGCGGCAATTTGTTCGGCTTCTTTTTTTGATTTTGCTTTGGCAGGGCCATATTTTTTGTCACCAAGCGAAACATATACTACAAAAGTCTGGTCGTGTGCGGGACCTGTTTTTTCGGCAAGCTCGTATTTTGGGGTTGCTTTTGTTTTTTTCTGGTACAATTCCTGAAGCTGGGTTTTATAATCTTTTACACCGGTTGTAATTGTGCGGTTAATTTCCGGGATTATGAACTCTAAAACGTATTTTTCTGCATTTTTGTAGCCTGAATCTAGGTAATATGCTCCGATTATTGCTTCCATACAGTCGGCAAGAATGGCTGGTTTTGTACGACCGCCGCTTGATTCTTCGCCTTTTCCTAAAACAAGCAGTTTGTCTATGCCAAATTCCAGTGCAATTGGAGCAAGAGCCTTTTCTGAAACTACAGCAGACTTTATTTTTGCAAGGTCGCCTTCGGGATTAGGGAAATTATTATAAAGATAGGCTGCGGTTACAATGCCAAGAACTGAATCTCCAAGAAATTCCAGGCGTTCGTTGTTTTTTATGTGCTTTTTTTCGTTTGTAATACTGCGGTGATGAAACGCCAGGTCAAGCATTTCAAGATTCTTAAAGCGGATTTTTACTTTTTTGCAGAACAGGTTTAGTTGTTCTTTGCGATTTTTATCCATGATGGTAAAAGAGATTGTCGGGTCAAGCCCGACAATGACACATTCTGTCAAGCCCGACAATGACACAATTTGTCATTACCGGGCTTGACCCGGTAATCTATGTAAAAAAAAAGTACAAGCTTTCACTTGTACTCTTTTATAAAAACCATTTGGTGTTAATTACTTGTCCAATTCAGCTTTGATGAAATCATAAGCGTCGCGAACTGTTTCAAATTCGTTGGCCTTTTCATCAGGGATGCTTACGCCAAGCTCTTCTTCGATTGCATAAACAAGCTCGTAAGTATCAAGACTGTCTGCACCAAGGTCGTTTCTGAAAGAAGCATCGAGTGTAACCTTTGCTGCATCGATGTCCAACTTTTCAACAATCAATTTCTGCATTTTTTCAAACAATTCGTCCATTTTTTATCTCCTGAATTATCCGTTGATCTCTGGCGTAATAATCTGTCGTCCGCGGTAGAATCCGCACTTAGGACAAACATGATGAGACTGTACAAGGTTTCCGCAGTTATTGCATTCAACAAGCTGAGGTGCCTTGAGTTTCATATTGATTGTCTGGCGTCTTTTTGTTACGGCCTTTGATACTTTTGATCTAGGTACTGCCATATATGTAACCTCACTTTAAAAATCAATAAATAATAATTTATTTAATATACAACAAATATCGTGAAAATGTCAATAACAAGTAAAAAATCCCTACTTTCCTAATTTCTTTTTAAGTGAGGCTTCGACTAACGGAGGGACCATGCGGGAAATGTCGCCGTCGAAAAGGGCTAATTCTTTGATTGAGCTTGATTTTACTATGCCGAACTTTTCTTTGCAGGGAACAAACATTGTTTCAATTTCGGGGTTCAGCTTCTGGTTCATGTGGGCAAGCTCAAATTCGTACGAAAAATCGTTTATGCTGCGGATTCCTCGAATAAGGACATTTGCCCCAACCTGTTTGGCGTAGTTTACAATAAGACCTTCCCATACGTGAATCTGTACATTCTTGTAATCCTTTAGTAAAGCGGTAAGCATATCAAGGCGTTCCTGCTCACTGAACATATACTGCTTGTTCGGATTTACAGAAATCAATACGTCAAGATTATCAAAAAGCTTTGACGCGCGTTTGATAATATCCAAATGTCCGTTTGTAGGAGGGTCAAAAGAACCCGGAAAAACTGCTTTTATCATATATTTATTTGTACTTCATTTGACGAAACTAGGCAATAGATGTTATATTTTTAGTGTATGAAAAAGAAATTATTATTTACATTAACTGCATTTGCAGCATTGTTTTGTATTATATTCTCATCCTGTGCAACAACAAAGCCGGAATCGGTTCCTCAAACAGAGCCTGTAGATATTGAAGAGCAGGAACCTGCAGAAGATACACCTGTAGAAATTACTTCGGATGATGAGGAAGGTGTAATACTTATTCAGGAAGAAGAAGACGGTTCTGATGATGAATATCTTCGTTCCATTGCAAATCTTGATGAAACTCAGGCTGTAACAAAACAGGAATTTACTGATGATAAAAATGAAATTCTTGAAATTATATCTGAGCTTGCCGTTATTATGGAAACAAAAGATACTCTTTCCTGGCTTAAATATATTGATGAAGAATCAAAAGAATACTACAAAAATCCTGTAAACCTTAGAAAAGCACAAAGAAAGCTTCCTAACAAGCTGATTGAGCTTAAAACAATTGAAGATTATTTTAAATATGTATTTATTCCTGCCCGTGCAAACAGTCAGATTGATGAAATTCGTTATGTTTCAAAAAATCACGTAAAAGCTGTTCAGATTCGCGAAGATATGTCAGCTGCCATTTATTATGAATTTAAGAAACAAAACGGAAAATGGCTTGTTTATATTCCACCGGTATCATAAGGTGTTCTATAATATTCAGTTGATTTTTTGACATTCATAAATTATAATAATATAAATTCTTATTTGAACATTTCCAGGAGGAAATAAAATGAAATTAACAAAAAAACTTATTACAGTTGCACTTATGATGTCTGCTGCAGCTATGACTTTTGCTCAGAGCCAGTCAGTTCAGAAAAAATCAAGCAGCTCAAATAAAGAAACTTATGTAGAAAACGAATATCTTAACGATATTGATACAGAAATCATCATGGGTCTTGCCGAAGCAGATGATTTAGATACAAAACTTGTTGCTTTACAGTATATAAAAGATGCAATTGATGAAGGAAACACATCAGCCGGTGTAATTGAAGCACTTGATAAGCTTGCAGGCGAAGGTGTTCTTTCTGAATCACGCACAAATGGTCGTAAAGTAAATAACTTCCCTGAAGTTCGCCGCCAGGCTTGCCTTTTAATGGCTCAGGTTCCAACAGAACATACAAAAAATCAGCTTATAAATATTATGGTTGCAGAAGATGAACCTTCTGTACTTTCTGCTGCCGTTCAGTCAATCAGTAAGATTAATCCTGAAAATGCAGATGAAGTTATTGATGCCATTTGTTTTATTAATAAAAGAAACATGGTTCTTAACCCAACAAGCAGCCTTGCTTTTGAAGTAATTGACGCTTTTGAACGCCTTTCTCCAAATGCAAGCAATCATAAAGCAATGACAAATACTCTTACACAGATTGCAAGCAACTACAGATACAACACAACAGTAAGAAACAGAGCTCAGCAGCTTTTGAAGAAGCTTTCTAGTGCAGGCAGCAGTTCAAAGAACTCAGACGCAAAATAAACCGGAGCTTTAATTGGAACCAATAATTTTAGCTTCTTCCTCACCTCGCCGTCAGGAAATTTTGAAAATGCTCAAAATCCCGTACAGGGTTATTATGCCGAACATTGATGAAACTATTTCGTCAATGCTCGCACATGAAGAAATACCTGAACTTTTAGCACGCGAGAAAGTTACAGCTGTAATTCGTTCTTTGCCTGCCGGTCAGGAAATACCATGGGTTTTGGGTGCCGATACTATTATTTCTTTTAATAAAAGCCTTTACGGAAAGCCTCAGGACCAGGATGAAGCATTTAAATTCTTAAAAGATTTTCAGGGTAATACACATACAATACTTACTGCTTTGGTTTTGTATAATGGAAAAACTCATTCTACAACCTCAAAGCTATGCAAAACAAAAGTAACCTTTAGTCCGCTTACCGATGAAGAAATTCAATGGTATGTAGACACAGGTGAATGGCATGGTGCAGCAGGCGGTTATCGCATTCAAAGCCTTGCTTCCATGTTTATAAGTCATATCGACGGTTCATATTCAGGTGCCATCGGGTTGCCTATTTCTGAGCTTTACGATATATTAAAAGAACAGGGATACAAAATCCTTGAATAGAGCCGTTGGCTCAAATTAATCTTCCGTGCGTAAAGAGCTTTGCTCCGACCGTATCGAGAAACAGAGTTTGGTGGAAACAGGTATGAGCCCTTCGACAGGCTCAGGGACCGCAGTTTCCCGTGAAGGAGAAAATCATGGCTGTTGTTACCATGAAGAACCTGCTTGAATCCGGAGTACATTTCGGTCATCAGGTAAAGAGATGGGATCCACGTATGAAGAAGTATATCTTCGCAGAACGC
>JAFZXA010000020.1 GCA_017617115.1 Treponema sp. | reverse complement strand
CACGAATTAAACCGGAGTTGATTGAAAAATGGCACAAATAACCGTTGCGCCAACAAAATCAAACCTTCTCATTACAAAAGAGCAGCTTGCAGTAAGCACAAACGGCTACGAGCTTCTTGAAGAAAAACGCGAAATTCTTGTCCGCGAGCTTATGAGCCTTGTTGAACAGGTAAAGCTTTTAGAAGACGAAATTCAGCAGGCAATAGACGAAGCGTATCCAGCCTTCAAACGCATGCTCATGATTGACGGTGCTGACCAGGTTGAACGAATAAGCCACGGCATTCACTATGATTTTGATATGATAGAAAAAACAGTTGCAGTCGGTGGAATGCAGTTTGAAACTATAGAAGTTGAGCTTCCTAAAAAAGAGCTTTTTTATTCTTTCCTTGGCACCTACGCAAACACCGATGAAGTAATCGTAAAGTTTTTTAATCTGCTTACACTGCTAACTCAAATGGCTTCAATCCGAACTATTGTATGGCGCCTTGCCGAAGAAGTAAAACGAACTCAGCGCCGTGTAAATGCCCTGGACAAAATGATAATTCCGCAGGCTACAGAGACAATAAAATATATAGAAAGTGTTCTTGAAGAACGTGAACGCGAAAATGTGTTTGTATTAAAAGCCTTAAAGAAAAAGAAAGAAAGGGGGACTATGTGAGCGATAAATCAGAAGAAAAATCAAAAAGACTTCTTGTTGCAATAAACGGTTCCGATGAATCTATTCATGCTGCAATGTATGCCGTTATGTTAGCCCGAACTTACAAGGCCGAAATTAAATTTTTATATGTAGTAGACTCGGCAACAATTAAATATCTTGGAATGAACCAGATGCTTGCAAAAGATGAGCAGGTAGACTACAAGGTTGATCTTGCTTACGAAGGTCAGAATTATCTTGAATATGCGGTTAGTCTTGCAGCGTCTAAAGGTGTAATAGCCCAAAGTGAATTAAAGGATGGCTCTGTTGTTACAGAAATCCTCAAAAGCGCCAAGGACTATGAAGCCGATATGATTGTAATTGGTGGCGCCGACCGAAAAAAAGGCGAGCTTCTTATAAAACGAAACGTTCATTCTTCTCATCAAAGCGATATTATTGAAAATTCAAAAATCCCGGTTCTTGTTGTAAAGCAGGAAGATATAGAAACTAAGTTCAAGCTTTTTTAAGGCGGTCCCATGACTGATTTTTACAAGGTTTTAGGGGTGCGTCAGAATGCAACACTTGCAGAAATAAAGCGTGCCTACCGCGAAAAAGTAAAAAATCTCCACCCAGACCTTACCGGCGACATTACCAGAAAGGATGAATTTAACGAAGTAGTTCATGCCTACAGAGTTTTGTCCGATTCCCGCCAGCGAAACATTTTTGACGAAAGCTTTTTCTTCAGGGCAAAACGTCAGTCAGGAAATACAGAATCGTTTGATTATTATAAATGGCTTAGTGCCCGCGATGATTATGAAAGCCGTGCCAAACTGATTTTTTATACACTTATGCGGAACAAAGAAGACGAAGCTGTTGCAGAGTTTAAGCGCATGCAGACAAATCATCCCGACTTTACGCTCAAGGATTTTTTTACCCGCGAAGATTTTATGGATTACGGTTATATTCTTGCCGAAGAGCTTGTAATCCGCGCAGAATATTACGATGCCTTTTTACTGCTTGAACAGATTATTAAAATGGAATATTCCTACCATTATTTTTATATATTCTTCCCCGAAGTTATTTCGTTTACATTAAATATCCTTAAGCGCAATATTGACGGCGTTATAAATGACGAGCTTGCACTTGATGTTTATGAACGAGCGCTTGACCTTGAATTAGGAAAAACTAACGACGCATTTTTTCTGCGCAAAATGAGCGAAGAATACCGCCGCCTTGGTGACACGGCAACTTCTGAAATCTGTTTACGAGAAGCCGTCAAAATGTTAGAATAGCCATATTATGATTAAAATTAAGACACTCGAAGAAATTGACGGCATACGAAAGTCGTGTCATCTTACAGCAGATATGTTTAATGAGCTTATTCCAAAAATCAAAGCAGGAATGAGCACCTGGGATATAGACATGCTGTTTAAGCATTACATAGAAGGTCACGGCGGAACTCCTGCCTGGTATTTAGAAGATTTTCCGGGTGCTGTCTGCATAAGCGTAAATGATGAAGTTATTCACGGTATTCCTTCAAAAAAACGCATTATTCACGAAGGTGACCTTGTAAGTCTTGATGTTGGAATTGTACTCAACGGTTACATAAGCGACACAACTCATTCTGTTCTTATTGGAAAGGTAGACCCAAAGGTTCGTAAGCTTAAGGAAGTTACCGAAGAATGTCTTCAGGCTGCAATTAATGCCTGCGTTGTTGGAAACAGAATTGGTGATATTGCAAAAGCAGTTTATGGAATTGCTGCCGAAAAGCACGGCTACGGCGTTGTTTATGATTACTGCGGACACGGAGTAGGGCTTGAAGTTCACGAAGATCCAAGCGTTCCTAATGTTCCTTTCCGCGGAATGAATCCTAGAATTAAACCTGGAATGGTACTTGCACTTGAACCTATGATTAATATGGGTGTGCCTGATGTAGACCTTCTTGATGACGGCTGGACAGTAGTAACTGCCGACGGCGAGGTTTCATGCCACGAAGAACATACGGTTGCAGTGTTCGAAGACCACACAGAAGTTTTGACTGACCTGAACTATAAATAACAATTAGTTTTATAACAAAACATTAATGTTACTCTTTCGAAAAAGTGTTATTATATATATTAGAGGTGATTAAATGAAAAAGATAACAAAAATCATTGCAGCTGCAATGCTTGCCCTTATGATTGGCGGCACAGCTTTTGGTCAGTCAGCTTTAAGTATTGTAGAAGCATTACAGACAACCTTCCGTTCTGTTTCTGACACAATGCTTCCATCTGTTGTAGAGGTTGATATCACTCAAACAAAAACATATACAAATCCGCTTGGAAATATGACAAATCCTTTTGAGTGGTTCTTT
>JAFZXA010000125.1 GCA_017617115.1 Treponema sp. | reverse complement strand
GAAGAATACGACAGACTTGCCGCAGACCCAAAACTTAAGGAAGTTTCACACTGGATTTGTGTTGGCGAAGCTGCAAACAAAGAACTTTTAAAAGTTCGCACCGAAGTTCACTGGTCAGATGAAATAAGTGCCAAAAAAGGATTCTGCTATCCGGAAGCGGGAGCACTCCCTCAGACAGAAAATGAAGCAGCATTCAGTTCGCTTGTTCTGGAAGCTTTGAAAATTGATGTTGACCCTTCAAATTACGAAGCACTTCTTGGCAAAAAAATTCCGCTCCTTGTTGAAATAAACGACCGCATCATTCAAAAAGATTTTACCATAAGCGGAGTTTTTACCGGTGACCGCGTTGCTATGTCGCAGGTTGTTCTTGTGTCAAAAGCCTTTCAGGAAAAATATGCGCCGGTTCCGGCACTCTCATATTATGGCAATCAGGCAGATTTCGGTTTTCAGATTGGTGGATTCATAAATACCGACATTGATTTTTACAATCCCTTTGGAATAGAACGCCAGCTCGTTGCCGCAATCTTTAGAGACGGACTTCCCGAAGATGTAGAAATTGGTGTAAGCAACGCTTCTGTTACCGGCACTATGGATGGCGCTACTCTGCTGCTTGTAGTCTTCCTGCTCATTACAATTTTTCTTTCGGGATATCTGATTATAAACAACATTTACAGAATCAATGTTTATTCCGATATCCGCTCCTACGGACTTCTTAAAACAATCGGAATGAGTGGCCGGCAGCTTTCATCGCTTGTAAGATATCAGGCAGTTTATCTTTCGCTTCCGGGAATTGTTCTTGGTATTCTTGCAGGAACACTTGTTGGTACACTTCTGATTCCAGTTATCGTAAAGATGCTCAATATTTCTACAACTGCAAAAGGCGTCATTCATATAAACGGCTGGGTTCTATTGGTTTCTGCACTTTTTTCATTTGCTACCGTGATTGTTTCCTGCAGACGCCCTGCCCGCCTTGCCTCAAAAGTTTCACCGATTGAAGCAGTAAGATATACTGAGGCCGCGAATTCTCGTGTCATCCCGAACTTGTTTCGGGATCCCACACATGCAAAAACTCACACCCGCTTCACCAACCTTTCTTTCGCCGGTAAAAATCTTTTGCGCGATAAGAAAAAGGTTTTCTGGGTTGTACTTTCGCTTGCACTTTCACTTGTGATTTTGAACACAGTTTACACCTTACTTCACGGCTTTAATGAAGACAAATATGTTTCTGCAAGCATTGCCACAGATTTTTCTGTAGCCGACGCCACACTTGATAATCCTTCTATACGCAATGATAACAGAAACACAACAGGTATTTCCAACGAACTCTTGAACGAACTGAACAATCTCCCGGGCGTTGAAGAAATCGGAAACATCTACTTAGAATCAACCTACCAGCGATTTACAGATGAAGATTTCCAGAAAATTGACAACCGCCTTTTGAACAAGCCTTTCATGCAAACCCTTACATCCTACGGTGAAGATATTCCTGTAAAAGATATATACGAAGAATACCGTGCCTCTTCTGTAAATATTTACGGAGTGGACGACTTCGTTCTCAAAAATCTTCCTGTGCGTCACGGTCAGCTGGACCTTGAAAAATTCAAAACCGGAAACTACATCCTTGTAAACGAATACGACATGCGCCTGCCTTCAGGAGAATCACCGGTTCAATATTTTTTGCCTGGTGAAAAAATCTCTGTCACAACAAACGAAGGAATCACAAAACAATATGAAGTAATGGCAACAGTTGAAATTCCATACGCCTTCCGCCTTCAGATTTATGACACACTCGATATGTTTTACATTCTTCCAACATCAGAGTTCAATAACTTCTGTGGCGCCCGTTCCCCTATGCGATGTCTTTTTAATTCTACCGACACACAGGAACAGAATATTGAAAACTGGCTTGAAACTTACACCACAGAAACAGAGCCTTTGCTCACTTATAAATCGCGCAAAATTTACAAGCAGGAGTTTAAGAACCTTACAAGCATGCTCATATTAACGGGCGGTCTTCTAACTGGAATCCTTGCACTCATAGGCCTGCTCAACCTTGTAAACACAATGACAACTTCAATAATCTCGCGCCGTCTTGAGCTTGCCATGCTCGAAGCAGTTGGAATGACAAAACGCACTCAGATAAACGGAATGTGCATAGAAGGTGTTTTGTACGCCACCCTTACAGGAATTGCGGGAATTATTTTGAGTGGTCTTTTTTCTGCCATACTCATAAGACCTCTTAGCCACGAAATGTGGTTTTTTGACTGGAGCTTTTCTCTGCTTCCTGTTTCTATTGTATTCCCGATAATGATTATACTTACACTTTTGCTCCCGGTAGTAATTTATAAAAAAGTGATGAGTACTTCAGTTGTAGAAAGATTACGTGTTGCAGAGGTTTAATCGTTTAATATTGCACTCTTGAAACATCTTTCATTCTCCTTTATCTTTAATACTAGAATTTCGAATCATCGAAGTTTTTAAGGAAGGATATTATGAAAGAATACATCAAGGGTGCTAACCCATATATGCCGCTTTGGGAGCATGTTCCTGACGGAGAACCTCGCGTTTTTGAATACAATGGTGAAAAGCGTGTTTATCTTTACGGTTCGCACGATACACTTAAAACTGAATACTGCGGACCTGATCAGGTTGTCTGGAGTGCACCGGTTGATGATTTGACAAACTGGACCTGCCACGGAGTTTGCTACACTTCTACCGACGGTTCTATTCTTTATGCCCCTGATGTTGTTCAAAAGGGCGATACCTTCTATATGTATGCTGCTGAAGCAAAGGGTTCACGCATTATGCTTGCAACAAGCAAAAATCCAGCCGGACCTTTTACAAATCCAAAGCTTACTGAACTTGCCTTTGACCCGGGAATTTTAGTTGATGATGACGGCAAGGTTTATGCCTTTTGGGGCTTTT
>JAFZXA010000124.1 GCA_017617115.1 Treponema sp. | reverse complement strand
GCCAGCGTTCGTTCTGAGCCAGGATCAAACTCTCCATGATTATTTCAATACCCCGAAGGGTAATGATTTCATTTCCAAGTTCAATTCTAAGCTTTATTTTTTTGCTGAATTGATAGACTTAAGTTTTACATAAAAAACTTAAAAAACATTGTAGTCAATGTACAGAACAAAAACTAACGTCTTCGTTCATAGAACCTTACTTGTTCTATTCTTTCCTTCCCTATTCTGTCAAAAAACTGGATTTTGCTGTCGGGTATTGAAGTGACAGCGAAAATAAATATATTACTTATTTAAAAAACAGTCAAGAGGTGAATCGTGATTTTTTACATTTTTTTTAGATGCGTTTAATTGCTATCAACGTAATATCATCAGCTTGTTTATCTTCTGTTACCCAGGCGTAACGGGTGAGGTTCGGGTCTTCGAGGGCACGCTGTTTTTCAAGGTCGGCCATGGACTGCTCACTGCCCTTTCCACCTTCCAGCTGAACTGGAGTGCAGTAGCGGTTGTATAAGGTAAAGTGTTCTTTTAAGAATTCGTCTACGAATTTTTCTATTTCTATTTCGTCGTCGGCACGAACTGTAGGAGCTTTTACCATGCGGAATACTCGTTCCACTGCGGCAAGGGCTATGATTGATTCATCAATAGTTCCCTTACAGGTGCTGAAGTCAAATTCCAGAACTTCGGTTGTGTTAGGGTTATCTAACTTGGTAAGAACAAACTTTTTGCGGGCGGCAACTGCTTCAATTACTGCTGTAATACGTTCCTGACCAAACTGTTCCTTTTCATCAAGAATCTGAGTGTTCTTTGTTTCTTTACCTGTACGCGGATCTGTTCTAACATCCTCCTGAACTGTCTGTTTTACTACCCAGTTTTCGTCACGCACAAGGCGTTCTGCTTCGTCAATACCGTCGGTATAAAGATACAAAACATCACCAGGATTAAGCTGAAGCTTTTCTACTTTGTAGCCGCCTGCTGTCATTTCTACAAGGTCTGTTGAAACACCGCCGGCTGTTGGAGTATTAGACAAAGTAATTTCCTTAAGCTTATGAGTAACTCCGTCAAGAATATGAATCTTGTTATCACCGGCATTGCAGACATACATTTCGCCGGTTATTTTATTGTACAGACTTATATTAATTGTACTGAACTTTCCGCGGGTTCCAAGGTCAAAAATAAAATCATTAACTGCAGAAACAAACTTCTTAAGATTTATTCCCTGCTTGTTGAACTTCCAGTCGCTGAAGTAATAAAAATCCTTGAACTTTGTTGCAACAACAGAAACGAGCAAAGCAGCAGGTACACCGTGGCCTGAAATATCACACTTAATAAATACGTACCATTGATCATCAAGCTTTTTATAATCAAAGTAGTCACCGCTAACCGCAGAGTCGCCCTTATAGAATGCAAACAAATCTAGCTTTTCTTCATTAAGTTTAACAAGAGGAAGCTTACGTCCGCCTTCTCCATCCATCAAAGGAATAAAGCGTTCCTGAACTGCCTTACCGTCCAGCTGTAAGAATTCTTCATAGGCTGCAAGGCCTGCAGAAAGAGTCATTTTATTTACAACATCACCAAGGTGACCGATTTCATCTTTAGACTTAATGTCAATATGTTTCTTTTCAAGCTTCTGGCGTTCGCGGACAGACTTGGTCATAAGGCTACCAACTTCTACAAGATGACTTTCAAGCTTTTTAATAGGCTTAACAATAAGACTTGCAAGCAGCCATGCACCAAGTGCACCAAGAATAACGGCAGCAAGCGCAGACAAAGCACCTGTTATATAAATTTTACGAACCTCGGCACGAAGCTGGTCTACAAGATCCTGTACGGTTACTTCCATAAGAATAGCACCGTGTAAATAATTATCTGTGTTTCCTGAACGGTACAAAACTGGCCTGTAGAAAAGATAATCGGTAATATCGCTTTCGAGCATGTTGTTTGAAAAGCCCGGGTAAGATGAACTATTTTCTGTTGCAATAGAAGTTAACAAGCTGTTCAACTCGTTTCTAAGTTTAGTAGTTGTATCTGAAACTACCTGACGGCGCAAATTACTTTCTTCATCGGTCTTAAGGGCAAGCTCTGTATTTTCCTGACTGAACAGGGTTATCTGCTTTGATATTTCACTTGCCTGTTCAACTACTTTTTCATTAAGGCCGTTAAAGCGTTTAAGAATTGCAAGAACATCTTCGTCTATCATACGGGTTTCACCGGCAACAATTCCGTATTCACCGTAATTAACAACCTTCTGACTTATTGCAGGGTCATTAGAAGCCCAGACATAACTTAATTCGCCAGCCTGGCCTGTAAGGTTTACATAGCCTTCTTCTTCGGCAGCAGTTGAAGATTTTGTTCCTACAATCGTAATATATTTTACTTCGGACATTGCATCTTTTTGAGAAGGAAGTGAGCCAATTTCAAGGTCGTTTTCGGTCGGGAGGAAGTTTCGAACGCCGCTTGAAAGACTTTCCATAAGAACATCAATTCGGTTATAAAGTGCGGTAACAAGAGTTTCTTCCTGTGTAGAAATCATATTGTTTCCGTTTTGAATTGTAACAAAAAGAACTACAACTGCTACAAGAACAATTGTAAAGCCTACAAGCTTTCCTCTGAGTGAACGCTGTTTTTCTGCTTTTGTTTTGATTTTTGATGTTGGCATAGCTTCTCCCGAAATAAGCGCTTTTATTTCCAATTGAATTATTTTTTTCTCGCGGCGGCGTTGTACTGCAAAAACAATCACCGACTGAATGCAGATTACAACAAAAAGTCCAAGCAGCACAGAAAGCACAAGTGAAATTGTTAGCGAGAACCGTGCCGATTCTGTTACTGCTTTATATTTATTTTTATAAACATATTCAGGCTGAATTTTAATAGTACCATTTTGAAGTATTGTAAGAATTGCACCACTCATGTAAAGTCCACGGTCGGTGTGATACAAGCCTACACGGTAAGTTCCTTCATCAAGGTCAGTTCCTATATCTACTTGCGAAATGCGTGTGTCTGAGTTTACTTTGAACTGTCCTTCTTTTGCAGTAAGCGTCATGTCATAAGGAGCAACGCCGTCGCGGTCAATATAAATAGTAGAAATTGTTCCTTCGTAAGTAAAGCCGCCACCAATAATTTCTAGTTCAGGAACTCCAACTTCTGAAAGATTTTGTTTTGCAGAAGAAATATATGTTGACGGACGGAACTTATTCAAAATTACAAGAATAGATTTTGAAACACCAACGTTTCCAACCTCGTCAATTGCATTTACTGTAAACCTGTAAACACCGTTTGACTGATTATTATAAGTGCGCGACTTTAATCCTGAAGTAAGAATATTTCCTTTAAGTGCATTTTCTTTTGTAAGAGCCGAAGCATATCTTGCTTTAAGTGCTTCAATTTCCTGTGCTACCCTTTGCGCAGAATATGTAATTTTATGTGTTTTGTTTTCGGCAAGTCCTTTTGGAATTGCACCAAGATAAACAAGCTCGTAATTATAACCCGAAGTATCGGAGTCTACCGAAGGATTCCAGTTAAATGAAAGTGTATTTGACGAAGCAAAACCATACTGGTCTAAAACAGGGTCATTTGGTAAAGGAGCTTGTGGCGGTGTTAAGTCTCGGTGATAAACAATTTTTGCACTGTCTGACCAGTTACCCGCTTTATCCTGTACACGAACAAGAAGATTATAATAGCCGTCATCCGGGGCCTGAACATTAATTGTCTTGATATTTGTAAAATACTGAACACGCTGTGGCGGCTGCTGGTAATTATCTTTTCCCCAGGTATAGGAATAACCGTTTATACCCGAAGAATCATCTGGGAATACAACCTGAATGTAAACATTTTTATCGCGGCTTGCTTTTCCTTCGCGATATGAGGTTGGAGTTAAACGAGGTGCAGAAACTGTAGTATCGGGTAAAAGAATTGCAAGATTATTTGCCGATTTTGTACTTTGCTGCCATATAAAGCTAAGTTGTTTTCCGCCTGATTTTTTTACGATGAGCGGAGAAACAAACATATTTGAATTTGAGTTTTCAAGTACAGTAATTTCTTCCCAGTCGTTGCCGGCTTTTTGCGCCATATATATTTGTTCTGAACCGGTGCGTGTATCGAACCACAGTGCATAAAGCTGATTGTTATATTCAAAAAGTGAGGCTCGGCTTGAGTTTCCCTTGTCTGATATTTTTAAGGCAGAACGCGAAGCAAGACCTGTAGAAGTTAATTCTGCAGACCATATTGCGGCACTAACAGATTCCATGCGTTCCCAGACTACATAAGTTTTTCCGCCAAAGTTATATAAATAAGGACGCTGGTTCTGAAAGTTTGCAAAGTTTCTTTTTTCGTTTGAAGCATGTGAACTCTGGTCTGTTAGTAAAGCAGGAGTTGTCCAGGTTGCACCACCGTCGCTTGAAAAAGTACTGTAAAGCTGATATGAAAGCCTGCCAGTTATGCTTGAAGAATAATAAGCCTGGAATACAACAAGCTCTCCGCCAAATGCATTTATCTGGTACGGTACAAAAGGATTTCGCATGTTGGCACACGGTGCAAACGATTTGAAATTACTCCATTTTTGTCCGTCTTTTGATTCAGAAATATATATATAGAAAGAATCGTTTTGCGAAGCAGAAGCAAAAAGCCTGAAAGAGCCGTCGGAACAGGTGTAAACACGTGGTGCAATAAAGTAATTGTCTGTTGAAATGTCGGAACGGGTAAAAGTACGGCAGCGGTCTGTAGACATGAAAACCGAAACCTTCATTTTATCCGAAAGCACTGCAACAAGTATTTTTCCGTCAGATTCTGTTACCGAAAAAATATCAGGAACTTCACCGGAATACTGAAAAGGTCCTGCAAACTTAAGATTATCGGTATAAGTTTTATTGTCTGTATAAACACGGCATGAAAGCCATATTTGATTTCTTGAAGGAATGATCTCCTGCCAGAAAACATAAGAGGAGTCGGAAGTATTTACAGTTACAGGGAATCGGGAGTCGCCAGAAGTTATGACTTTTGGATTTTCCCAGTAATATTTTTCTGCGGCAAAAAGAACGCTTGCCCCGCAAAACAACAGGAGCATGATTGTGAGAAGTTTTAGTGTAGATTTTGACCGCATAAACATATTATACACTACAACTGAGATTTAATCTTGTTGTTTAAGTCCTCTACTTCCTTAAGTTTTATATTATTAGGGTTATTATTGAGCAGACGCAGCATGTAAGTGTTGGCCGCATCAATATTTCCCGACTGATATGCTTTTTTAGCCTGAGTGAGCAGGTTCTGGTCATCGCTTGAAAGAACAATAATTGAACTTGAACCAATCTTAAGAGAAATTCGGTCTTTCAAAGCTTCGGCAGTTTTGTTGTTAGGGTTCAGACGCAGCGCTTCGTTTACAGTTTCAAGTGCCTGATTAAGTTTTGCAGTATTTGAACCCGCGCTGTTAAACTGTGACTGTGCCTGAGTTGTAAGTCTTGTTGAGCGGGCGGCTGCACTATTATCTACCGGACGCTGTCTCATTCCAAGTTCAATTTCAAGATTATAGATTGCATCCTTTAAGCCCTTGTAATTTGGTTCAAGGTTATAGTAGTCGGTAAGAGTGTTGTATGCCTGAGCCATTGTATCTTTATTCTTGCTCTGGGCAATTGCAGTCTGTACCTTTTGTGCAAATTCTTCTTCAAACTTCTTAGGGTCATGCAGGCGGTCAATCTTTAAGAGCAGCAATGATGCTTCCTGGTTCAAAGGATAAACTGCCTTAATTTTATTAAGACTTTCTTCGGCAAGAGTAAGTGCTTCATCGGCTTCTTTATCTTTACCCTGCTTTATGTACTGCTCACCTTCATCATAATACTGGTAGGCAATACTAAGCAGCTGAGACATTTCTGAATACAAAGGATCGGAACCAAGAAGAACACGTCCTGTTTTCATAGAAACAGCAGTATTTACAAGTTCAAGGAAGGTTTCAAATTCGGGGTTCTTTTCGGTATGAGTTTCGGCCCATTTATTTATTGCGGCATTAATTGAAGTTTCGGCATCTTCATAGCGGTCGTAGTTCAAGGCTTCGCGCGCCTGTGTATAAAGTTCACGAGACTCTTTTACAACAAGCTCGTTCTTGGCATCCATAATTTGTGTACTGAGTTTTGCAACCGAAGAGTCAACCTGAGCACGCAAAGCGGCATCATCGGCAATTTCAAGAGAATCAGCATAGCGCTCACTTGCTTCAAGAAGGAGTTTTTCGGCACTGGCAAGATTTCCACGTGCAAGAGCATCCTGTGCTTCATCAAATATAGAAGCGGCATTGTTCTTTGCATAAGCGGCTTCTTCAAGTTCAACCTGTGCTTCGGCAAGCTCTTGGGTCGACTGCATTCGGTTTAATTCAAGCTCAGACTTTCTGTTCTGCAAATAATCAACCGCAGAATTAACAACCTGAACAAGCTCTTCGTTTGCAAGCCAGTCTTCGTGTGCATTAAGGTTTTGTGTAAGAGAGCTCTGGCGTTCTTCGATTGCGCCAATATATTCGGCACTAAGTTCCTGTGATTTTTGATATAGCTTAATAGAAAGGTCAGGATAATGATAAACAGGATTTGTCTGAGCCCCGGAATTCTTAGCATAAGAAAGCAGCTGCTCTGCAGTAGCAGAACTTCCGCCCATACTGTTAAGGTCAACATGCTCATCAAAACCGGTTGAATAAGTTTGAGCATAAGTTTTATATTCGCCGGCCGTTGCAACATAAGAATCGGAATCGGCCTTGTAGCTTTCGGTAATAATTGTCCAGGAATCGGTCATGCTGGCAGCAGAAGAATCGAACAACGTATTCAAGTAGGAATTGTAAAGTTCAGTAGAAGCAGCCCACAACGAAGTATCTTCCAGAGCAAGATATGCACTTCCCCATTCATAAGCTTCAGGCACAAGTGTACTCTTTACTCCAAGAATTGTGGTCATGCGGAATACAGAATCAAACAAAGGAGTAATATCTGTAGTTGTTGTTGAAAGCAGTTGTTTTTGTACATTCTGTTCTGCTTCAAAATCCTTAGCTTTTTCAAGAAGCGCAACAGTGAGCAAGGCAAGTTTAGGCTCGTAATCTACAACAATATCATATTCAGGATGTGGTGCATGAACCTGTTCTGTTCCGTCTTCGGCCGGTGCAATTTTAAGAAGACCGTACAAAGCATTAGTCTGTTTTCCAAGTGCAGCATATTTTTCCAAAGGATAAGCATATTTAGTTCTGTTTGTGAGCTCATAATAATCGGCATTTGATTCAAGCAGCTTTTCAGGGAGCACAGCAAGATATCTGTTTGTTCTTGATTCTTCTGCAACAATAATTGCACTCTTTATTTTTTCAAGACTTGTATTAAACTTGCAGTCAATTGCTCCAAGAATACCAGAATCAGCCGGCTCTGAAGCACCAAGTATAAAGCGCTGCATAAACGGAAGGTACGAAGCATCTGTAATTTCGCTGTCGAGCTCACGCTGTTTTGCATAAAGAGCAATTATATTCTGACCACAATCATAAACATCATTACGAATCTGACTGTATTTTGTATAAGCAGCCTGAAGCTGTGGTAAAAGACGTTCTGCCTGCTCAAAATCATCATCATTTATTGCTTTTAAGAACTGAGTATTGATAGTGTCAAATTCCTTCTGAAGTGATGTATCTTCAAAACGCAAAATTGCATCGTTCAAAGCAGTCATAATTGCTTCGGCATCGGTTACCATCTGGGTATTTTCAAATTCATACGAATCGTAATATTCATCCTTGTAAATATCAAAACCTTCATCGCGCACCTTTGCAATTGCTTCAAAATAACTGCCCTTATGCGAAAGTTCAGAAGAATCTTCAAGAAGCTTGTCGTAAAGATAAGCATAATACTTAAAGAGGTGCATATCCTCAAGCAAATCAATCATGCGCTTAATTTCTGCCGGCGGGTTCTTTTCAATACTGCGCATTTGGAGAATGATTTTTGCAGGTGTTTCGTGATCTTCAGGATTCTGTTCACTTGAACGTATTGCTTTTTCTGCAAGAACAGAATATTGTTTACGACGGTTCATGATTATTTTTACAAGGCGTTGTGCATTATCAAAATAATCAGGCTTTTTTTCTATGTATAAATTAAGCTGCTTTAAGGCTTCGGTATAATCGGTTTTTCGGATAAGGCGTTCAATTTCGAACAAAGACATAACTTCACCGTTATTGTCATCAAGCTCAATTGCATCTTGAGATTGCGCAAAAACTGGCGTTGTAATGAGAAAAACTATGATAATTTTTAAAAGCCGAAATTTGTGTTTCATCGTCTTTTATACTATATTATATTTTCGGTAATAAACCTTATATATAAGAGAAAAAAAACCGACAATGTAGTATCATTTTAGCGGAATATTTCAGAATGAAAAATACAAAAACGAAAAGATTTTTTATTTTTGTTTCTCTCCTTTTTTGTGCATTTAATGCATTTTGTCTTGATATTTCCGACTTTTCTGATTTTTTTACTGACTTAGGCTACATTGACAGCAGCAAAAATGAAGGTATTACATCGTTCCGATCTCTTCTTATTCCAGTTGGTGGCCGTTCCGAAAGTCTTGGTTCTGCCTATACAGGACTTTGCGATGATGCCGGTTATATAAACTTTAATGCGGCTGCAAGTTGTATTTTAACAGAAACTCAGGCATCTGCTTTTCATAATTCCTGGATTGCAGACTCAAAAATGGATACTCTTGTTTATACAACACGCATAGACAATACAGGAATAGGCTTTCAGGCAGGCTGTCTTTATATGCCTTTTACTGAATATAATATATTTGGCGAACGTGTAAATGCCAGTTATTATACCGAAAGCAATTTTGCAGCAAATATTTCACATAATTTTCTTGCCGGCTACGATTTTAAGGGTCTTGCGCTTGGTGCAACTGTAAAAAGCACCTTCCGCAGTGTTCCGGATTATACAGACAACAACACAGATGCAATTATTTCACTTTCTGGCCTGGCGCAATCGGGTTTTGGCATTATGGCCGATGTTGGAATAATGATGCAGTTTAATTTCTTAAAATTCTTTGCTTCACGAACCCCAAACGTTCGAATAGGCCTTTCTGCACAGAATCTTGGCGTTGCATTTACTGGAATTGGCAGTAAAACAGGCTTAAAACTTGATGATCCGCTGCCTACGTTCTTTGCGGCAGGCATGTCGTGCCAGTTTTTACCGATTATTACTGCAACTTTTGATATTAAACAGCCTGTAAACCTTTTTCACCCGGAGCAGTATCAGATATTTTCTGTTAGCGCCGGTGCAATTCTTGCCTTTACAAAGCAGTTTAACCTTCTTTTAGGTGCCGAAATTAAAGGCGGTAACCCTAGATTTTCTGTTGGCTCCGAACTGCAGATGACAAATGCGCGATTGAACTTTAATTATACGCTTGATTTAACTTCTTCGTTTAATCCTGTAAACAGAATAAGCCTTTCTGCAAAGATTCTTTTAGGTGACCGTGGACGAGCAGAACGCCAGAAGATTATTGATGAGCTTTACCTTAAAGGTCTAGAATACTACGCTGCTTCTGAATGGGAAAACGCAATTGAACAGTGGGAACTTGTTCTTAAAATTAACAAGCGCTATGACCCGGCAATACTTGGCATAGAAAGTGCCCGCTCGCAGATTGAAATGTACGAAAGAGTGCGCAACAGTATGTTCTTCGAGTAGCGCGGTCCCTGAGCCTGTCGAAGGGGCTATTTCTTTATTGAAAAAATCTTATAGTTTATCCATGGGAACAGGTTGTCCATCAACTCTAGCTTGGTGAGCCATTCGGTACTAACCGTATTTGAACCAAGAGCATCAAAAACAACTGTAAAAGCATTTATTGAAAGACGGAAACGTCTTTCTGCGTATTCTGAATCCTGCTCTTCTTCTATCATTTTAGCAAGAGAACTTGACTGCGCCAGTAAAAGTTCCAGTGCACCAATATTCAAAAGTCTTGTCTTTAAGCCCGTATCGCTTGGGAATCGTTCTGCAAGGTCTACCATTCGTTCAGTTGCCTTGCGCACATAACGCATCATCCAGCAGTTTTTGCTTGAAAGAAGATTTTCACCATAACCGTCACTTGTTCCGGCAGAATAATAAGGTTCTATTCGTTCAATTAAAGATGGTTTTGGAAGAATTTCCTTTGTTAATACAAGAGAAAGTTCTGAATCAGGTATTTTTCGGATAATTGCTTCTAACCACAATAAATATTCAGACCACTGGGTACGAATCTTGTTTTCTTCAATACAGCACACAGACACAACATAATCAGAATCAGAAACACACTGTTCTGCTTTTGATAAAAGGTCTGCCTTTTTGTAAATAAAATCATCGGCATCGGATTGAACCTGTTTTTTGGCTTCTTCTAAATCGTAAGAAACACAGGCATCATCATTAAAATCTTTTTTCCAGTATTTATAGCCTGTTGAACAGCGTGCTGTTTTTTCTTCCATAACAGGAGTAAGTTTTTTAAGGTCAAGCTCAAAACCAATATCGCGGTTTTCGTTTCGGTAAACTGAATTTGAACACCAGCCTTCTTCGGAATAAATCTGATCATCTATGAAAGGATCGGCAGTATATGCTACTAAAGAATTATCTGTTCGAACAGGATAGAATATGCCGTTTACAGGAGGTGTATCGGTTAAAAGAATGCTGCGGCTGTGTAAAATTGTATAGGCATATCCATATGAGCGTATAATTTTTTCAATTCCAGGAGTATAGCCGAATTCAGGTAAGTAAAAGCCTTCCGGAAGCTCTCCAAAGCATTTTTTATAAGACTGAAGTCCCATTTCTATTTGAGCCGAAAGTGCTTCTGGAATATCAGCATAATAAGGCATAAAAATATCGGTAGCACAGGTTCCTAAAATCTCTAAATATCCTTCTTTCTGATATTTTGCAAACTGAGCTGTAAGATTTTTTTGATAAACTTCGCAGAAAGTTCTTTTAAGTTCTTTATTTTTTTCTGTTATACTGGTTGCAAGTTCACAAGCCAAAGAATCATCTTTATAACGGTTTATTTCTTTTTTACCTAATGCAATTCTTTTATCAAGGAAGTCTACATAAAGCTGTCTGATTTTTTCATCATCAAGCATGGAACACAAAACAGGAGGCAGAACAAGCCCTATTTTAAAAGATATTCCGTCATTTTTAAGTCGTTCAAACATCTGGAGCATTGGAATATAAGAATCAGAAACTGCTTCAAAAAAAGAATTTAATTTAAGCTTGTCGCATTCAGGCGGATTATCTTCATTCGTTCTTATAAAATCCTGAGAAGTCTTAATTATAAACGCCAGATTTTTTAACATTCTAAAGTCTCCAGTTCAGCCGCACCATATCAAGAAAAAGAATGACGGTAATTTTTATATTGTTCAGAAAGGATTTTTTCTATTCCCGAAAGCTTTAATACCGGTGGAAAATCTGTTTCTACGCCAGGCTGATATTTTTCAACATTAGTTGAGCCTTTTGGAACAGATACAACAGGTGAAAATGCAAGAACTTCCCTATTTGAACCGCTTTTATATACAAGTTCAATTCTTATAAAGCTTTTACCAGAAGGAATAAGAACATACTGCTCATTTACACCGTTTGGTATTTCAATTTCAAACGATTCCTGAGGAACAAGCTCTGTTTCTGAAACAAGAATACAAACTCTAAGTGCTAAAGAATAATCTGGAAGCGAAGCAAGCATGTTCATATCTGTATCATTTATGTCCCAAAAAACAAATGCCCATACAGGATTTCTTAAAACACAGGAAATTTGAGTTTCGTTGTAGCCTTCCGGAAGATTTGTACTCTGATTTATGCTGTTTTCAAAAGAAATAATCATTCCCGCAGTTTTGTCCTGACGATTTTCTTCTGCAATTTCAAGAAGTTCGCTCAAAAGAAAACGTCTGTCCAGATCTTCAGGCACATCAACGCCGTATTCATCTGCAAGCTTTTTAAGATCTGAAAATGAAAGGGTTTCCAGATACGCGCGGGTTATAACTTCATCTTCCATAAGCCAATATAATCTTAAAAAATCAATTCTTAGTCAAGGTGTAAATTTCATTATAGACATCAATATTTTAAGAAAAAATCTAAAAAATCGCGGAAGCCTAGTTGTGAAGCCAAAAACATTCAGTCGTGCTGCCGCGTAAGCGGCAAACGTTTATATGTTCCAAGGCACGACTGCATGTAGCGGGTCAACCCGCGGTTTTGGATTCACAATTTGGCTGGGAGCGATTTTTTTTTATAAATTTATGTTTTTTTATTAAACCAATTTATTTGATGGTCGATAATTAAATTATAAGGCACAAACGGGTGAATTATTGACATCCAGGCACCTGTGATTAGTGCCCTGAATTTTGTTTACTTATTTAAGAAGAAAGGCGTGTGAGGTCTTTCTTCTTTTTTTTTGTCTTAAGGTGTGGTATAATAAAGCAGAGGAAAAAAAATGACATTCGAACGAAAAAAATACAAAACCTTTGCACTTATGCAGCTTAAAGGCAGATGGAAGCCTGCAGTTTTTGCAACTATAATTTCAATTGGTCTTCTTATGATTTTTTCAGTAACACAGAAGCAAACCTCAGACCTTTCTTTTACAGAAATGATGAACCTTACCGAACAGCAGCTGCTTGCTTATATTCAATCAAACCCACAGTATTCAGCACCTGGAATTATACTTTCGATTATTGAAACAATCATGGACTTTATTGTTGACATTGTTCTTGTTTCGTTTTTCTTAATTTATTCACGCTCACCAGATCCTGTTTCAATGAAAAATTACTTTGAAGGCTTTAACAAATGGGCGCGCGGTATTCTTTGCGGATTATGGAAGCTTTTGTGGTTATTCCTTTGGGCACTTATTGCTGTTCCTGTTTGTACAGGCTTTATATTGATTATTGCATTATTGTCTAATTCGTATGAGTTTTCACCAACATTCCAGCTGGTGTTATTAACAATAGTTTTACTTGCTGGTTTAATTCCAATGTTCATAAAATCAATTGAATACAATTTTGCAACCTTCTTTACAGCAGAATTTCCTGAACTTGGAATTCGAAAAGCCTTGCGTCACAGTATTACAATTGCAAAAGGTCACCGCTGGGATATTTTTGTACTTGAATTAAGCTTTATTGGCTGGTTCCTCGCAGGTTTTATTTCTTTTGGAATTGGTTTCTTCTGGGTACTTCCCTACTACTACATGACAATGACAAATACTTACCATGCACTTTTACAGGATGCCCTTGAAAGCGGTAAAATATTGCCGGAGGATTTGAACTAATGAAAAAAGAAACAAAATCGGGAATTATTGTATTTATAATAATTCTTTTGTGTGCCGGCGCCTGCCTGTGGTATACAAAATTTCATCAGAAAGAATCTTCAGCCAAATATTCAGCCGCAAATCCAACAGGAAACCCAAGCGGATTTTCAACAGACACAATTGATGTAAAAAAAAGTGGAAGTGAATATATTGCCGCCCTTTATGTTGAAGGTACAATTGAAAACGCAAACAGCACTTATAATCAGGCATGGCTGCTTTCGACAATCAGCCGGCTTAAAAAAGACAGTAACAATGTTGCAATTGCAATGTATGTAAATTCTCCAGGTGGTGGAGTTTACCAAGCAGATGAAGTTTATTTTGCGCTTAAGGATTATAAATCGGCAGGTAAAAAATTATATGTTTACATGGGTCCGCTTGCAGCTTCGGGCGGTTACTACATTTCGTGCCCGGCAGACAAAATTTATGCAAACCGCAATACTCTAACCGGTTCAATTGGTGTAATTGCAGGACAATTAATTGATGCAACAGAGCTTTTAGATAACATTGGAATTACTATTGAAGCAATTCATTCAGGCCGTAACAAACTTATGGGAAATTTTTACAGCGAAATTACCAGTGAGCAGAAAGACATAATGCAGTCTATTTCTGATGAATGCTATGAACAGTTTGTTTCAATTGTTGCAAATGAAAGAAATATGAAATTAGAAGATGTAAAAAAACTTGCAGACGGACGAGTTTACACCGCCACCCAGGCTACACGAAATCATCTTATAGACGGTATAAGAGACTGGAACACAATGATTGGCGAAATTAGAGCAGATGTAAATATAAGTGACTGCAAGGTTATTACATACAAGTACGAACATAAACAAACCTTCAGAGAGTCGATGTTTGGAATTTTTACCGATTTACAGAACAAGTCACTTGCATCAAAGCTTGGTATTCCGGTTTCTGTTTTGAATGATCTTGAAGGTTTTAATTCGTATCCGGCATATCTTTACAGACAATAGAGCGTTGCTTTTTTACCATTTACAAGAGTGTGCAAAGAATTCTGAATTGTGAGTCCGGCATTTTTTGCTGCGTTTTCGAATTCAACAGTTCGGGCTGTCAGAATTATCATTTTTCCATTTGGTTTGAGAACCCGTTTAAAAGAAACAAACATTTTGTTATAAAAATCTTCAATGTCAGGAATATTTTCCCAAAGGCCCCACGGCGGGTCTGTAATTATTGTGTCAATTGAATTATCCTGAATGTGCGAAAGCTCAAAAACATCAGCCTGGCAAATTTCAACTTGTGGGCCAAGCTCTAACTTTTTTACCTTGTCTTCATCAATATCACTGACATATATTTTTTTGCAAGGGAATCTTTTTGCAAGCTGAACGGGTATTGAACCATAACCGCAGAATGGTTCCAGCACAACATCTTCGCTTTGAACATGTGCAAAACAGCACATTAAATATGCAATCTCGGGCCGGAGTTCACCCTTGTTCAGATTTTTTTCTGTAAATTCACGCTTCGAAATAAGCTCCCCGCAGAAAGCAAAGCCTTCACGACGAATGCTGAACCATATTTCATTTGTTGGCGAAAGTCTGTCTAAAGTAAGGCGCGAATTACGGGTAACATATTCTTCTACACGGCGGGTTATATTTTTATCGACCTTTGCAAACTGATTTTCCTGCTGGAACCGCACACGAAAAGTTCCTTTATTTACAAGAAAATATCCTTTACTGCTGCAAACAGCACCTGCAAGCGAGGCAAAATTAAGCCCCTTCCCTTTCATTGTCTTGAGAACAAAAAATGTGTTGTTAAAATATATGATTTTTTCCAGCTGATGTGAGTCGCCGTCAAATTTATAATGAATAAGGCCGTCATAGCAGTTGAGGATTTTTACACCAGGTAAACGACGAGGTAAATCTTCTGAGACAACGCTTTGAAAACCGGTTATGAAAGAAGAAACAAATTCTGCCATAAGAATATTATATCTATTTTTAATTTTTTGTCACACGGATTGGAAACGACTAACGTCGTTTCTAAGATAAAAAATTTTAAAATGGAAATTGCGTAGCAATTTCGAATCCGTGTGACACCTTCTATTCCTATAGACATACTATTCAAAAATCCATATAATAAGAAGATACACGCTATATGTTTAAAAGAGTGTCTTACAGGCACCAGGAGGAAAATTGGCATACGTGAATAACACAAACAACAAAACAAATGGACAGAGAATTAATGAAATGATTCGTGTCCGCGAGGTTCGTCTTATTGATGACGAGGGAAATCAGCTGGGCATTGTTGCAACGCAGGAAGCCCTTAACATGGCAAAAGACAGAGACCTTGACCTTGTTGAAGTTTCACCTAATGCTAATCCGCCGGTTTGCAAAATACTTGATTATGGCAAATACCGATTCGAACAGGAAAAAAAGCTCCGTGACGCCAAGAAGAATCAAAAGGTATTGAAGCTTAAGGAAATCCGCATGCAGCCTAAAATAGGCTCCGGAGATCTGGATACTAAAGCCAAACATATACAGGAATTTCTGGACGAGGGTGACAAGGTTAAAGTTACAATCCGTTTCCGCGGACGTGAACTTGCTCACACAGAGCTCGGCTTTGAAGTTCTGAATGAGGTGTTAAAGCGACTTACCTCGGCGTACAACATTGAAAAGCCTGCTGCTATGGACGGCAGAAACATGTCAATGACAATCTCAGCAAAAGCCGCAAAATAAGGGGTTTAAAAATGCCTAAAATGAAGACAAAGAAGTCAGCTGCCAAGAGATACTCTCTTACAGGCACTGG
>JAFZXA010000019.1 GCA_017617115.1 Treponema sp. | reverse complement strand
CTGAACATTGTTCAATTGAGAAACATTGTTTACACTATTTATCATCATAACGTCCTACCCCTCTACCTTTTAATTATCGGCAGATTCTTCAGAAAGTTGAATTTTTTTTGTTCCAGAAATGAAAACTGCGAACTCACCTTTGATAGAAGGCCTGTTTGCATAATCATCTCTCAATTCGCCAGCAGAACCGCTCAAAATCTCCTCATGGAGCTTGGTCAGTTCCCGTCCTACAACGATGCGCCTTGTACTGTCAATATCGGCAATATCAGAAAGAAGTTTAGTAATTCTGAACGGAGATTCGTAAATAATTACGGCATCTCCTGTCTGCATTAATTCTTTTAAGCGGCTTCGTCGTCGCCCTGGTTTTGGCGAGAGAAATCCCTCAAAAATTAATGTTTTTCCGCCACTGCCGGCAACGCTTATTAAGGTTGCAAAGGCGCTTGCTCCGGGTATTGGTACTACCTGGTAGCCTGCATCACGTACTAAATCGACCAGAACAGCCCCAGGATCGCTGATTCCAGGTGTTCCTGCATCGCTTGCATAGGCTACAGAATGTCCCTGCTGTAAAAGCTCAATAATTTTAGGTGCTACAGCTTTTTCATTCTGCGCTCTGCACGAAATCAAGGGCTTTTTTATCTCCAGATGGTTTAACAACTGAAGAGTATGGCGTGTATCCTCTGCGGCAATAAAATCTACGTTTTTTAACATTTCTATTGCCCTCAAAGTAATATCACCCAAGTTCCCTATGGGCGTTCCTACAATATATAGTACTGACACAATAATATTATAAACTGAAAATGAAGATATAACAAGTGGAAATATTTATAGAGGAATAAAAAATGCTTTACTTGAAGAAAAAGTGGTTGTAATATTTTGAGTAGAAAAAACCACCGTTAAAAGTAAAAAAACCTGCAACAGGCTCAGAAGATTAAGACTGTCCTTTTGACTAAAAAAGATGCGTTTTTTTTTAGTTAGGCTTTAGTTTTCTGAGCCTATTGGAGGTTTTTTTATTGAGAAATTGGAAAAAAGTTGACAAATGAAGTTTTTGGCTTGATAATGGATTTACTGGAGTTTGATTTAAAACATTTTAAAATAAACGGTGGTTTAAATTAAACAAAAATTTTCATATACATAAGGAGAAAGACAAGTATGAAAAAATTAACTTTGATGCTTTGCGCCTGTGCAATGGCGTTAGCAATGGTTCTGGTTTCATGTAAAAACGAACCGGAAGAATATGTTGATGTAACAGAACATAGTTATAATTATTTTTATAGCGTAACTGGTACCTTAAAGCAGGTTGTTGAAGTTGGACCAAAAGATTCTACAACAAAGACTATAACTGAATGGACTTATACAGCTGCAAATGGTAATGCAGGGTGGTCGAAAGATTCAAGAGAAAATGAACCTGAAAGTTATGGCGTAAGTTTCGATGGTTATGCAGATAAATCTGTAAAAGTTGGTGACGGAGATCCAACAAAAACTTATAAAAATTCGGTTTCATCTGGACAATTTGATTGGTTTGGAAGAGTTTATAAGTTTAGTGGAAAATTCTATATAAGAGACAGAAACAATGAATATGTTGAAGTTACTGTTTCCCCAGATTTCAAGAAAGCTGGTTTTACATATAGTGGTTCTTTTACAATAAAGAATTCAGGTCATACAGATGATAATGTAAATACAACTACTTATTCTATTGACCTTACATTTGCTAAACCAATTAACTAATTTGCAAAGGAGAAATGAGATATGAAAAAATTAACTATATTATTATGTGCCTGTGCAGTTGCTGTGGCAGCACTTATGGTTTCTTGTAAAAATGAACCTACAGAATACATTAATATGACTGAGACAACAACAGATATTTATTACAAGGTTTCTGGGACTGTGGTAGAGTCTAGGTCATGGGGTACTACAACTGATACTAATATAAGCGAAACAACCTATACAATTACTGATGCAGTTGGTTATGCTTACAATTATAAATCAAAAACACGCGATAGCAATACTGCTTCATGGTATATTCAATTCCAGGATCCAGATGCTCAGGCTGCTAATACATATAAGAGCGGTTCAACAACTTCTGAAAGCAAGAGGTGGGGTAGTTATGACGATTATTATCAAATTACAAAAATCGATGGTGATTATTATCATATAGTTAACTACAAACCTTTCAAAGTTAATGTTAGTGGTTCTTTGGGCGGTAAGGAATTTAAGATTTCTTTTGAGTATTCTAATGATGATACAAGAACTAATATAACTCAAGCTCAAAAAGATGATACAACTGCTGTTAATAAATCTTCAGGCAAAGTTGAACTTACCTTTACAAAAATGAACTAATACAAGGAGAAGAATAATATGAAAAAATTAAATTTAATTCTTTGCGCCTGTGCAATTGCTGTGATGGGCCTGTCTGTTTCTTGTAAGAACGACCTTGCAGAACGAAAAGACGTTAGTTATAAATCTTATGAATATGTTTATACTGTTTCTGGAACAATAACAACCCATACGGTATATTATGAATGTAATCCTGCTGGAGATGTTACTTCAAATGATACATTTGACGAAACAAATACAATAGATTCTGCTACGGCTGTTATTTCTTGGTCAGACAGTAAAGTTGTTTCTACAAATGGTACAGAATACGAAGTTGAAATAACTAAGGCAAAAGGTAAGACTAAGGATGTTGCAAAAGACAAAGATGGAAATGAACTCTATAATGCAGAAAATGAATATGAGAACGAAAACCAGGATTTAACTTTTTATAAGATAGGAAAGAAATTCTACATGCAAACTTCTTCAGGATATTCAGAACCAATTGATGCTGACTTCCCAAAAGGTAAAGATTTTACCTTGTCTTTCACTGTCACAACAAAAACTAATAATGACAATTCTTTCATTCCAAAAGATTCTAAGGAAGAAGATTCTACAACATCAACAGTTACTTATAACCTCTCATTTAAAGCAAAATAAGGTGGTTTTAAGCTAAAAAAAGGCAATCTGTAAAAAAACAGATTGCCTTTTTTTTATGCCTGCGCTGTTACCTTAATATGTTCTTGTAGTTCAAGAACCTTCTCCAAAGACAGTCCGGTAATTTTTGTTACCTTATCAGCAGGAATTTCTAGTGCTAAAGCATTTTTTGCGGCTTCTTCTGCTTTTTCATTACGACCTTGCTCGCGACCTTCTTCTAAATCATAGGCTCTTTGTCTTAAATATGTCATATATTGGTGCCTCCATTGCATGTTCTTCTTGGCATCTTCAACATATTGTTTCAGGGTTGAAGTATATTCATTACCAGGTTTATTTGAAATTAAAAACTTAAAAAAAGCTTTTAATTCCTCATCCTCTATCATTTTAGCACAAGTTGGCGCAATAAAAAAGTGTTTAAAATCACGATCGTTAAGTTTCGTTTTGCCATTCTCTTATATATATTGTTTAAAAATGTTAAAAGAGGAAGTTTTTTGAGAGAAATTTTGAAAAAAAAGAAAAAAAAGTTTAAAAAAACTGTTAAAACATCATAGGAATAAACTTTTCGGCGTATTCCTGCCAGAATTTCATGTCGTGAATGCCGGAGCTTTCGCAATAGGTGTGTTTTACGCCTTGTTCCTCAAGGAATTTGTGGAAAGCGCGGTTTGGTTCCAGCAAAAAGTCTTCGGTGCCACAGGCCATAAAGATTTCCGGGATTTTTTTGCCTGCGGCTATCTGTTTTTTAAGTAAAAATTCGGGATTATTGTCACTTTCTGCCAGTTTTGCGGGGTCTCCAAAGCACATGTAGTAGTAATCGTAATTGGCAACATCGTTTCCCTGGCCCGGCTGCATTTTGGCTACTTCGTTGTGAATAAGGGCACTTGAAAGAGCTGCGGTCTTACCAAAGGTTTCGGGGTAGGCAAAAGCAGTGTGAAGTGCACCAAATCCGCCCATTGAAAAGCCCATAAGGTATGTATCATCGGCTGTCATTGCCAGATTAAAGGTTTTTCTTACATATTCTACAAGCTCAACGCCTACAAAAGTAGCAAATTGTCTGCCTGTTGCGGGGCCGTCGAGCCAAAATCCGTTTTCGCCGCTTGGAATTACAATTGCAAAGTTGTATTGTTCTGCAAGATTGCCCGGAATCCAGTTAAAGGCAGCGCCTGTGTAGCCGTGAAGCAGGAATAAGGTCTTCATAGGGCGGTCGCGGCGTTTAAGGTCATCGCGCGGGTATTCCATGCGGATATCGTTTGGGATAACCATTAAGAAAGAAACGTCTCTTTTAAGTGTGTTTGAATAAAAACGGATGGTAAGGTCTGACATAAAAACTCCTTGCGGTTTATTTTTTCCAATAGCTTGGCATAAAGAAAATTACCATGGTGTAAAGCTCAAGACGGCCGGCAAGCATGGCAAAACAGTACCACAGCTTTACAAAAACAGGCAGAGCACCGTAGTTTGATGTAGGACCAAGAAGCCCGAATGCCGGACCAACGTTGCCAACCATAGAGAGGGCGCCTGTTACCGAGCTTAAAACATCAAGTTTTCCAAGGCAGCCTACAAAAAATGTTATTGCAATTACAACAAAGTACAAAAACATAAAGCTTGTAACGCTCAAAACAATATCTTTGCTGCTTACTTTGCCGTTTAAACGGATTGTAAAGATTCCGTGAGGGTGGAGCATGCGTTTTGTTTCGTTATTAAGCTGTTTTGCAAGAACAACCCAGCGCACAACCTTAATTCCACCGCTTGTAGAACCCGAACAACCGCCTACAAAGAACAGCATAAAAAGGAAAAATTGGGCAATAACCGGCCATTGAAGGTAATCGGCAGTGCCAAATCCTGTTGTTGTCATAATAGAAACAGCCTGGAACGAAGAATAACGCAGGCTTGTACCGAAATTTCCGTAATATGGGATTACAGAAATGGTAATTCCGACTAATGCTACCAGAAGAATGCCTAAATATGCCTTAAATTCAGCATTACCGAAGATATCTTTGGCTTTTCCCTGAAATATATATACAAAAAGACTGAAGTTTATACCCGCAAGAAACATAAATACGGTAATGATGATTTCTACCGCAAGTGAATTGTAGGTGCCGATTGAAGCATTTTTTGTAGAAAATCCGCCGGTACCAAGAGTTGCAAAAGCATGAGAAACGGCGTCGATCCAATCCATGCCGGCAAGTTTAAGAGCTATTGTTTCTGCAACTGTGAAACCTGTATAAATTCCCCACAAAACTTTTGCTGTTGTAGTAATGCGGGCTGTTACCTTGCCTTTTTCGGGACCGGTTGTTTCTGCTTTAATAAGCTGGAATCCGCCAACACCAAGAAGAGGGAGAAGGGCAACTGTAAGAGTTACAATTCCCATACCGCCAATCCAGTGGGTAAGACAGCGAAGCATATTAATTGAGCGTGGAAGATTTTCGACTTCGCTAAGGATTGTTGCACCTGTTGTGGTAAAGCCGCTTACGCTCTCAAAAAGGGCATCGGCGTAGTTATTAAAATATCCGCTTAAAGCAAGAGGCACAGAGCCCATAACAGACATTACAACCCACGACATGGCAACAATTACAAAAGTCTGCCTTATAGACATGGAAACTTTGGTTTTTCTGGTAAAAAAGTTTACTACGGCACACAAAACAAAGCTGGCTGCCATTGGAATAACAAAAGGAAGAATCATGTCGGGTTCGTGGCAGCCTAGCGCAACTAACACAGGAACTGCAAAAAGGGCTCCAACAAGCGCCAGAAGAATTGAACTGATTTTTAGAAAGGTTATAACAAACATAAAATCACGCTTGTGGTTTCGACCCTTCGACAGGCTCAGGGACCACAGACTTACCCCCTTATTGTTTTCCGGCAAAATAAGACAGAATCTTTTTGCTGTTTTCGGCTTTAGTAATAAGAACTACGTGGTCGCCGGCTGCAAACTGAGTGTCGCCACCTGGAATTGCATACTGCTGCTGACCAAGTTTTCTGCCCAGAAGAACAAGGAAAGAACCAGGATCTGCAATTTCGCGCAAAGGCTTTCCACTGACTTTTGAGCTTGAAGTAATTTCACATTCTACAATTTCAAGCTCGCCTGTTGTTACGGTATGTATTTCTTTTACAGATTTTCCGCGCAGATGGCTCATAATTGAGTCTACTACACTGTCGCGAAGCGGTATTGCAACGTCTACGCCAAGGTGTTTTTCGCTGATTTCTACAAAATCGTGGCTGCGAACAAGGCCAACAGATTGACCAACACCAAGAGATTCCAGGTATGCTGCAAGAATCATGTTAAGCTCGTGATTGTGTGTAGCACAAATTGCAAGGTCAAATGAAGTAAGGCCTTCTTCGCGAAGCATGTTTTCGTCAGAAGCGTCGGCACAAAGAACTCGTGCGTCCGGGAAACGTTCGGCTGCGGCTTTTGCAAGGGCGTCGTCGCTGTCTATAATAACAAATTCCTGCGAATGACGGGCTTTGGCGCCACTGAACAGCTTTGCAAAGCCGGTTGCGCGTTTTTGAATAAGTTTTTCGGCAATAATGGTTCCAATTCGGCCGGCACCAATTAAAACAACCTTTTTAAGTTCCTTTTGAACAGAACCGCAAAGCTCAAGCACTGCATTTATGTCATCCTTGTCAACAAGAACACCCAGAGTGTCGCCTGCATTTATAACAGTGTCGCCTGTTGGAAGCGAAGTAATACCGTTTTGCTCAACGTAACTAACAAGGAAGCGTACATCTGTTTTTGAGCGGACTTCTTTAAGCGTAATTCCGTCAAAAACACTGTCTTTATTTACAAGGATTTTTGCAATTTCAAGGCCCGAATTGTCAAAGGTAATAACGTTTCCAACAGCACCGTTTTCTACTGCCTGAACAATAGCGTCTGCTGCTTCAACATCGGGGTGAATCATATAGTTTATTCCGTAAAGAGGACGATGCTTACCGCCAAATTCTCCGGAATGCTTTTTTTCAGCTTTAGTTGTGTTTACATAGTAGGCATAGTTTCGAACGCGCGCAATTTTTAAAACATCAGGGTAAACTGCATCTACAAGCGAACAGGTGATCATGTTTACTTCGTCAGATGAGGTTACGCAAACAAGAGCATCGGCTTTGGCAATGCCCATATCTTCAAGTGTTTCAAGATTGTTTCCGTCAGCACACACAACAGTACAGTCAAGAATATTCTGCGCATGACGGATAGTGTGTTCGTCGTTGTCTACAATAGCAACTTCGTTTTTTTCGTTTATAAGGAGCTTAGCCAGCTGAATGCCCGTAAAGCCCGCACCTACGATTACTATTTTCATAAGATTATTATATCACAAATTAGGGAATAGGGAAGTATTAATGGAAATGAGGGAGTGTCACACGGATTCGATTTTGCTAACGCAAAATCAAAGTTTAAAACAGAAACGTCGTTAGACGTTTCCAATCCGTGTGACAATAATTATTCAGATACAGTTTCTTCTGATAATTTTGACTTTCTTTTTGACGAAACAAACAAACCTACATAAACAGCAGAACAAATTATTGTTGCGGCAACGGCTTCCAGTGCGGCCTGTGGAGCAAGAACGCCAATAACTGCAAAATATCCCATTCCGCCCATGCCTTCGCGGGTTGCAGCGCCCTGGAAAAGGTAAAGACTGCCAATTACGAGCAAGGTATGGCAAACAGTAGAAAGGAATGCTGTAATTCCAGCGCTGACAGTTTTTGGAAGTTTTGGAATTTTATTGAATGCAACCCACAAAGCCCAGGCAATAAGGCCAACAAGCATGCGTGGGAGTACAGAAACAAGCGGATTCACAAAAAGAGGGTCAAGAATGCCGCTTGGACTCATTGCAGCCTGAACAAGTGACATAATTCCAAAAACAGCACCAGTAAAAAGTGCATAAGGAAGACCAATAAGACATGCAGCCAGAATAATAGGTACATGAAGGATTGTAATAGAAGCAGCCGGTCCAAGCGGAATAAGACCAAGCTTAGTAATACCAAGAACAATTATAAGTGCGCTGAGTGCAGCGGTAAGTACAAGTTTACGAGTGAAAGAGACGTTGTTATTCATAAAAGGACTCCAGGTAAAAAGATAGATTATCGGGTCAAGCCCGATAATGACACAATTTGTCACCAATAGTGACTTGCTTTGTCATTGCCGGGCTTGACCCGGCAATCTCATTTTAGAAGCGATTATGACAAAAAGATACGAATATGTCAAATGGATTGTCTAACCAATCAAAGGCTTCTGCTTCTTGCTAACAGGTTCACAGGTAAGATCTACGCCCAGCTTTTTGAAAATCTTTCTGTCAACTTCGCTGAGCATAACAGTTGTGTGTACCTGGCATCCGCGAAGGTTAGGCAGCTGGTCAATTGCACGGCGGCAGTTTTCGTCGTCTTTTGAAAGCATGGCAAGGGCAACAAGAACTTCGTCAGTATGAAGTCGAGGATTGTTTCCGCTAAGGTAAGTTACCTTCATTTTCTGAATTGGTTCAATCATTTCTTTTGGAATGAGCTTAAGCTTGTGGTCAAGGCCAGCCAGATGCTTAGTTGCATTCAAAATAAGCGCAGCACTTGTTCCAAGCAATTCTGTAGTTTCAGATGTAATGATTGTTCCGTCGGCAAGTTCAATAGCAGCACAAATAGATTTTGATTTGGCAGCACGTTCTTTTGCGGCAACAGTACAGCGGCGTTCGTCGGTAGAAATTTTTTCCTGCTGCATCAAAAGTTCAATCTTTTTGATTTCTTCTTCGGTAGCGTCACCGTCCATGTAGCGGTTGAGTGTTACATAATATCGGCGGATTATTTCCTGACGACTTGCTTTGCGGCAAACTTCATCATCAATAATACAGTTGCCGGCCATATTAACGCCCATATCGGTTGGCGACTTATATGGATTTTTTCCGTAAATACCTTTGAAGATTGCATCAAGAACTGGGAAAATTTCAATATCGCGGTTGTAATTTACAGTTGTTTTTCCGTAGGCTTCAAGGTGCCACGGGTCAATCATGTTTACATCGTTTAAGTCGGCAGTCGCAGCTTCGTAAGCAAGATTTACAGGATGTTTAAGCGGAAGGTTCCAGATAGGGAAGGTTTCAAATTTAGCGTAACCTGCTTTAATTCCGCGCTTGTTTTCGTGGTAAAGCTGGCTCAAACAGGTTGCCATTTTTCCTGAACCCGGACCAGGCGCTGTAACAACAACTAAAGGCCTTGTAGTTTCTATATAATCATTTTTTCCATAACCTTCATCACTGTCTATGAGAGCAACGTTAGAAGGATATCCCGGGATTGTATAATGATAGTAGGCCTTAATGCCCATTTTTTTAAGCTTGTTGCGGAAAAGCTTTGCGGCTTCCTGACCTGTGTAGTGGGTAATGACAACGCTTCCAACCATAAGTCCGCGGTTCTGAAA
The DNA here is from genome assembly GCA_017617115.1 of Treponema sp. Classification (GTDB taxonomy): domain Bacteria; phylum Spirochaetota; class Spirochaetia; order Treponematales; family Treponemataceae; genus Treponema_D. The sequence goes on along the minus strand of JAFZXA010000019.1, from coordinate 6,439 downwards.
TTCATCACGCAGGCGAAGAACATCCTTATCGTAAGTAATTCCAAGATCACTACGGATTTTATTTTTTTCAATGTCCACAGCACTGATTACAATTACAATTTCTGCAACATCAGCAAGCTGCATGAGCATTTTTAATTTACTGTCTGGCTGAAATCCTGGAAGAACACGTGAAGCATGATAGTCATCAAAGAGCTTGCCGCCGAATTCCAGATAGAGTTTATCGCCAAATTTGGCAATCCGTTTTTTAATGTGTTCCGATTGAATTTTAAGATATTTGTCGTTGTCAAAACCGATTTTCATGATGGATTTAATTATAACATAGCATGCAAAAATCCTCAACTTCTACCGATAATTTAACTATGGCTAAGAAGATTTTTAAATGGACAATAACCATTTTTTTCATATTTTTTGTGTGTACCCTGGCTAGTGCAAAAGGAAAGGGGGATGCCGGCTTTATAGAAGATAATGTTCTTGAAGGTGCAGAAGACTCCGGAGAAACAACTTCGGAGCTTGCTGAAGAAACCGAAGGCCAGACTGATGAAATTGAAATAAAAGAACCTGTTCAGTTATATACACTTCGCCCTGTAGAAGGCGAACCTGTAGGCTTTGCCGAAACCTGGGGATACGTTTGTGCCGGCCGCGAAGATGAATATGATTCAAGTCTGCCCATTACCGATGTGTGTTATTTTAGTGCAGAAATCAATTGTTATGGTGAGCTTTCTGGCGTGCCTGTTCGTTCAAAGCTTAAAACAGGTAAAGCTCGCTGCCATCTTGTAATAACCTGCGACAGCCGTTCTCTTACTCATTTTGTAATTAATCCGGAGTATGGAGTTCGAAAGGCTCTGCTCAAGCAGATTGTAAAAGCCGCCGCAGCCTACGATGGAGTTCAGATTGATTTTGAGCTTGTGCCTGCCCGCGACCGTAAGCACTTTCTGACTTTTCTTGCAGACCTTCGCTATATGTTAGGACAGGCCAAGTGGTTTACAGTTTGTGTGCCTGCTCGTTTTAAAAAGCTTACAGATGATATTTATCCGTATGCCGAAATTGCAAGTTACAGTGACCGTGTATTTGTAATGGCTTATGATGAGCATTGGTCTACAAGTGCGCCGGGACCAGTTGCTTCTGTAGAGTGGAGCCGCAAGGTTATGGATTATGCAATTAAAGCAATTCCGGAACGAAAGCTTATTATGGGCATTCCTTTTTACGGACGCTTTTGGGCAGCACAGGCAACAGAAGGTGCATATTATTTTTCGCGCCTGAACAGAATGATGATTGCAAACGGCGTTGAAGAAATTACTTATGAAAATGATATTCCAAAGGTGCAGTATACAACACAGGTAGACGTTACCGGCTACTTTAATGATGCCTGGTCTGATGTTGCTTTGCTCAGGATGTATCAACAAGCTGGTGTAAAGAAAATAGGCTTTTGGCGTGTAGGTCAGGAAGACCCCGAATTCTGGAACTGGTTGGAAATTAAAAAGTAGCACTTCGCAATGACATGCATAATGTTATATAATGATGCTTATGAATCAGATAACAAATAAAAAGGCAGAAAACGTTCGCGACGTAATCCGCTATTTGCAAAAGTTTAAGAATGCTCTCATCGTCATTTATTTAGACGACAAAACAATAGGCTCTCCTTTGTTCAGTTCGCATATCCGCGACATTGCTCTTTTACACAAGGCAGGCCTTAAGGTTGTAATTATTCCTGGGGCCCGTGCGCGAATTGACGAAGTGCTTTCTTCTGCAAAACTCAACTGGACTTACAAAGACAATATCCGCATTACCGATGACAAGGCAATGCCTTTTATAAAAATGGCTGCGTTTGATGTTAGCAACACTGTCATGACAAATCTTGCAGCAAATAATATTACTGCTGTAATTGGCAACTGGGTACGGGCTCGTGCAAAGGGTGTTCTCGATGGATTTGATTTTGGTGCAGCCGGTGAAATTGACAGGCTGGATACGGCTTCTTTGGATACAGTTTTGAACGATGGTTTTATTCCGATTTTTCCTTGCATTGGCTGGAGCTCTGTTGGTAAGCCGTATAATATTTCTTCTGCAGTTTTGGCACAGCAGGTTGCAGTTGAGCTTAAGGCCGACAAATTATTTTTTGTAATGGGCGAACAAAAACCGATTTTGAAAGACGGCGAAATTGTTCCTGCAATGAATATTGAAGAAGTTGATTCTTATGTTGCTAACCACACTGATGACGAGCAGACAAAAAATCTTCTTGGACTTTGTAAAAATGCCTGCCAGAACGGAGTTAATCGTTCGCACATTCTTGATGGAAATTTGGACGGAGTTCTGCTTACAGAAATTTTCAGCGACCTTGGTTCGGGCACAATGATTTATACAAACGATTACGGAAACATCCGCGCAATACAGCAGAACGATATTCCAAGTGTTCTTGCAGTTATGAGACCTTTTGTTGCAAGCGGAAAACTGTTGCCACGCACCGAAGGTGATGTTAAAGCCCGCCTTGCTGATTTTTATGTTTATGATTTTGACGGCGGAGTTCGTGCCTGTGCCTCGCTTCATAAATACGATGACGGCCAGTTTGAAATTGCAGCTGTTGCAGTTGACGAAGCCTACAGCCACATGGGAATTGGTCCAAAGCTTTTAGAAAGCCTTGTGCAGAAAGCAAAATCTTGCGGGGCAAAATCTGTTTTTATAATGACAACTCAGGCCAGCGACTGGTTTGAAAAAATAGGATTTGCGGAAGATAAAATAGAGTCTATTCCTGAAGAACGTCGTGCCAAGTGGTCACCGGAAAGAGGATCTAAAGTTTATAGATTAAAATAGCATCTAACAGAATGTCATCCCGAACTTGTTTCGGGATCTCAATACTTGTATGTATGAGATGCTGAAACAAGTTCAGCATGACAAGTTTTAACACCATTTTTTAAGAGACGCTACTAATTTATTTGCTGCTTTCCTATGTGTAACAGCACTTGGATGCCAATCGGCGCCAATGCCGTCTTCTTCTTTCTGCATGTCAAACTTAACTGCTTTTATTGCAACGCTTGGAAAATCCTTGCTGAATAGTTTGCAGGCTTCTTTTACAGAATCACAAAGCTCCTGACCCATAATGCCAAGGCAGCAGCAGATTTTTGCGTTGGGGCTTCGGCGGTGAACGGCTTCAATCAATTGACGAAGTCCTGCTACATAGGCAAGGCGCCTTTCTTCTTTTCCGCGTACCCAACTTATATCGTTTGTTCCAAGATTAATTACAACAATATCTGGCGGGAATTTTGAAGCATCCCAAATCTCTGGTTCCTGCTTAAGGCGCAGCTGACCTTTTTTGTCGGTGTAAGGCCAGCAGGCAGGCATAAGCCATTGTGTGTCTGGAAGGAATATGGTAGCCGGGTCTACATAGTTTGAAGTTATGCCAATGCCACTCCAGCTGCACAACTGGAATTCTGCACCAAGGGCGCGTGCTGTTAAAAATGCGTATGCTTTGTCGGGGCGTTCCTGCATTGTCTTAAAAGTGTCTTTGCCCCAAATGCCTTCAAGCCCGTACCCGCATGTTATGCTGTCACCGATGAATTCAATCTTAGGAGATGCCGCTGCAAGTTTGCTTTGCAAACTTGGTAAGGTCGCGGAGCGACCGACTCCCTGAGGCTCTCGAAGGGCCGCATATGTAGGCACGCCTTTTATAACCAGCTTCTTCAACCCTGCATATCCAAACGCGCACTCGCTTAATTTAAGCACTTTAATTACAACTGTTTTTTCAACAGCACTTTCAAAAAGCACGCATTCGTTTTCCTGTTTGATAAGTTCTATGCGAACTGGTTCAACGCCTTCTTCAGGAAAACTTTCCCAAAAGCTGGCACCCTTGTATTCCTTTGCATCCTTTATTTCTGTAACATAAATTCCAATTACACCGCGTTCGGTTTTTTTCTGTTTGTTGGGGTCGCTCAAAATTGTGGCAACTGCTTTTTTTCCTGTCATGCAGAATTCAAAACCGCTGCACGAATAGTTAAAGTAGCGTACACCTTTGTAATCAAAATTGCGTCCGTACCATTTAAGCTTAATCAAATTTATATTCATCATCAGCTCCTACAACCGGTTCATATTCAAGGCGAATTTCTGGCAAAGAAGAAAGCTCTGCATAATAATTGTACAGCCAGTCGTCGCCTTCTCCAAACGGATGATTTTTTCCGTCGGCAGGAGGTGCAAAAATACGAAGCTTCATTGTACAGGCTTTAGAAATTTTGTTTTCAAAAAAATAGCTCATAAGGTCAATGCATTTTACACCAGGTGCTTTGTAGAACCACCAGCCGCCAAATTCCATCATCAGGTTAGCCTGAATTAAATCATCTTTAAAGTATAATTCTGCAAAATGAGGGTCTTTTTCTACAGGCACATCAAGCTCAATACCTTCGGCGTCTTCGGAATTACTCCAGCGGAGTTTTACAGGAAGCTGCAGCGCTCCCGCAGTTTCAAACTTTTTACTGAAGAACGGCTTATGTAAACTTTCTCTGTAGCTTTTCAAAATCGGCTGTTCAATTCCAACATCACTGTTGTTAGGGTCTGTTATTTCAAGACCAAGTCGTCCGTCATCGCGGAACTGATACAGCGTAAAACCATCGAGCCATTTGTCGGGATCTGTTTCAAGACGCTCCATAAAATCACGAAGTTTTCTTGCCTGGTCGTACGGGCCGTTTACATCTCCGTCGGCATTCATTTCGCTCAAAACCATCGGCTTATTCATGCCCGTAATTTCACGCAGCCTCATAACTGATTTTTTAAATTTCTGATAAGTTTTTTCTGTATCAAAATTTCCAAAGGAAGTGCCCGGTTTTTTTGCAATATCATTTGGCCAGCCCCAGTGAAGCGAAAGATAATTATCGCCGGACCAGATATCACAGGCTTTGTGTGCTTCTAAAAAAATATCTTCCATTTCAATTTTTCCGGTTGCATCATCAAACAAGCCGGCACATAAAATCATTTTTACATTTGGAGCATGCTCGTGCATAACGCGGCATACCATTACAAAAAAATCGGCAATATGCTGGTAAGTGGCACGGCGTGTATAACAAAACCAGCTGCCTGTACATTCATGATTTACCCGCAGAAGAACTCGTCCATAAGGGCGAAGGTCATGTGCAATTTCAATAATATCTTTTTCTGTTAAAGAAGGATCAATTGTCATTGTGAGAACAACATCCATTCCGTGGCGGCGGATATCATTCATAAAATTAAAAGGCTCATTATCAAGAAGGCCTTCGCGACCGCCCCGGTAAGGAAAATAATTTTCATAAGGAGAATCCCATTGATGCTTTGCTGCTGTTTCGCGTTTAATATTACAGGCACGGGTTGGCCACTCTTTGTCGTTAGGGTAGTAAGTGTACATAAGGCTAATGCCACGATGAACACAATGCAGTTTTTGCAAAATGTAATCCTGATTTACATAAAGTCCGCGTTCACTGCCGTCACCAAGATCAAGGGCGCAGTCTGCTTTTTTCATTAAAACTTTGTTCATAAAAAATCCTTTCTTTGTAATTGAGTATAACATGAGCCACAAATAATAGGCAATGATGACATGCCGCAATTCATTCATTGACCAACCGCGCTTTTTTGTGTCATACTTTTTGAACTTATGGAATGGAATCTTATATTTTTTGTAAACAGTGTTCTGCTTGGCGTTGGTCTTGCAATGGATGCTTTTTCTGTTTCGCTTGCAAACGGTTTGAATGAAGCTCAGATGAAAAAAGGCCGCATGTGTTTTATTGCAGGCGTGTATGCATTCTTTCAGTTTGCCATGCCAATGATTGGCTGGGTTTGTGTTCACACTATTGTTGAATATTTTAATAAATTCGAAACCTTCATTCCGTGGATTGCGCTTGGACTTCTTTTATATATTGGCAGCAAAATGCTTTGGGAAGCTTTTCATGAAGACAAAGAAGAAGAGGGTGAAGAAAGCAAGACGGCTCTTACATTCAGCGTGCTTTTAATTCAGGGAATTGCAACTTCAATAGACGCTCTTTCTGTTGGTTTTACAATTGCTGACTACGGTTTACTCATGGCTTTTATTGCCTCGCTGATTATTGCCGTTGTAACTTTTGCAATCTGCATGACAGGACTTTTTATTGGTAAACGCGCCGGAAGTCATCTCGGAAAAAAAGCAAATATCCTTGGCGGAATTATTCTTATTGGAATTGGCATAGAGATTTTTGTGAAGGGAATTTTTTTCTAGAAAAATTTTTTGTACAAAAATTTCCCGTACAAAATTTTCCTACAATTGACCATATCAAATTTAAACATTATTATAGTAATACTTAACTCGAAAAAAATTTTTTTAAATATGGAGTAAATCAATGGCTACAAAGTATGTTTACTTTTTTGGCAACGGCGACGCTGATGGCGATGAATCAATGCGCGCCGAACTCGGTGGTAAAGGTGCTAACCTTGCTCAGATGGCAAAGAAACCTTT
>JAFZXA010000123.1 GCA_017617115.1 Treponema sp. | reverse complement strand
TCTTTTTGCAGCATTGTTCAGTTCTCTTGCTTTTGTAGGCTGTAATTTTGACGAATTGCAGACACCAAAAGAAATAAAAGTCCGAACAGATGCAACCTACGAGTTTTCAGTAATGAGTTTTGACTCCGAAAAAGAAGGCAGTAAGCTCAAGCTTTCCGATTATTTTGATTTGAGCAAAACTCTTGAAGAAAAAACCTCCGAATCTGCAGATTCAAAAGACATGAAAGTCTATAAATATAATGATGGCTCTCAGTTCCAGCAGTTTTTGATTCACATGCCATTGGACGAAGTAGATTTTGACTTTACAGAGACATTTAAGGATATGGATTTTTCTAAATCTGTAGAAAATTTCAATATGGATAAGGAAATAGAAATTCCTGTTATTGAAACTCCAGAAAAAGAAGAGCCAATAGATTTAAGTGATGTTCATAAACAATTAAACAAGGGTGTAAAATTTGGTGGCACTAACACAGGTGCAAATCTTTCCGTTATTTTTGGAACGGTTGATGGAAAATTAGATTTTTCAAGTATAACTTATTCTTCAGGCTATCTTGTTGTAGAAGGTGCTGGAGGTGATACAATTACAGGAACAGTTGAATTATTTGATGATTCAACATCTTTGGGTTCTGCAACTTTTAATGCTGGGGTTGCAAAAATTGACCTTGCTAATAAAACTATTAAAAAATCCGGAATGAAATTAACATTTTCTGATACAGGAAAGAATTTTTTAGCCCAAGTTCAAGAAGACAGTAAAATAAAAACAGCGGCAGGTGTTACTCTTGCAGGTGAATATGCTCCAGTTGTAACTCCTTCAAATATTACATTTCCATTCTCTCTTAGTTCAGATGTAAAAAGTTGTGAAATAACAGACGGAAGTCTTACTGTTCAAATAAAGCGACCTTCTGGATGGGCAAGTGTTATTACTTCTTACACAATTAATTTAAGCGGTGGTTTGACAGAAACATTTAATCAGAGTAACGCAACAGAAACTTATTACTATAATAGTGATTCTGATAAACATACCAAAACCCTTTCAAACGGTGATATTATAGCATCTCCTTCAGTAACTGTTGTTATAAATGATGCAAATCTTGATTTTGAACATGGACCAAGCGTGTATGCAAAGGTAGTTATAAAAGAAATATCCGCAACGGTAAAGCTTGCAGATGATTATGAAACAAGTATAACAAAAAATGAACCTGTTACATCGGATATAACTGATTCTGTCAATATGGTTGTTTGGAATCCAAGTGGTTTTAATGTAAACGCTCTTAACGATTTACCAGAAGGAAACGACATTATACTTAGATTCAATTCTACTTTTTTTGATATGACAAATGTTGAAAAAACTATAGAAGCGAAAGGTTCAAATGCACAAATGACCAAATATGCGTTTACAGGAAACGAAACAAAAACATGGTTTATTGATGTTCCTACAGGCGAAACAGGGACAAAATACACAACGATTCCTCTTTCAGGTGAAATAGAACTCCCTGGTTATAAGGAAACAGCTGGAGAAAAGACAATTACAGTAAAAAGGGTTGAACCTGGAAAAACATATCATATAAATATTACAGCAGAACCTCTTTTTGATTGGAAATCAGCAAATGTAAAACTTCCAGATGACAAAACACATTTTAATGATAAGATGAATACAGGAATGAACAAAAAAACGTTATTCTCTGCATTGGGCGACAGTTTTGGGGACAACGTAAAAATTAGAAAAATGCCTTTATATGTGTTTGCTAATATTCCTGATGACATGCGTGATAAGTTAAGCTTTAAGGGAAGTATAAATGCTGTTTACCGAAAGGATGTGAATGGAGTACCAACAGAATTATCTCCGTCTGTTCAACAACAAATTTTACCAGACAATTCTGTAATAAATGCAAATAATGCTCTTCCGATTTTTGAAAAAAATGAAGCAAACGAAATAACAAATACTTTCAAGGATGAAGATAAAACAGCAGAATTTTCTGAGGCAATGAACTTAGTTGCAAATGAGGGAACTTTGTACCTTGATTATGATATTAAGATAGAAGGTGAAAATAACGGAATAGATATTGAAAAAACAAAAATGGATGAGCTTGAAGCACAAGGAAAGTCTACAATAAAAATAGATATTGTTGTTTTGCTTACAATGGACTTCACCGTTATCAACCCCGTCGACATCGACATGCTCGCGTTCGCAAACAAAAAGGACGGCGACTTGCTTGGACGTTCGGAGGCTACGGAAGCTTCAAAATATCTTGATGTTATAAAATCGGCAACTATTTCAATTGAAAAGTTCATGCTTCCAATGACAGGAGATATTTCGCTCAGCATAGACAGCAAGGGCGATGGAACAGATGTTGTTAAAAAAGCGGTAGGCAACGGAGAAACTTACTCTATTGAAGTAAATCCAAAAGAAATGCTTTCAACTTATCCATATTCTCCAAATATTAAATTCGTGCTTGAAAAAGGAAACTTTGGTATTCTTAGAACAATGCCAATCAGCGGAAAAATTAAGCTTAGAGTTAAGGCAAAGGGAGATATTCCAATCTTCTCGTTTGCGGAGCAGGAATAAGGAGGTAGAGATATGAAAAAAATACTTTTATCTTTAGTTTTATTTACATCATTAATCGGTGCCTCTTTTGCAGAAAGCTTTTTCGCTCACAGATTTTTTGAAATTAAGGTTGATGTTCCTGTAAATGTTTCGAACAACCTGGTTTCACTTACCGATATTTTTAAGGAAACAGCAATCATTGATTTGCCTCAGATTGCCGATAACGTTGCATTTAATGGAGCTTCAATCAAAGCAAATGCTTCGCCTTCAATTGGTATTAAGCTTGATATTCCAAAAGGACTTATCTTTGGTTTTTCTGTGGGAGCTCAGGCCGATGTTGGAGCCGGACTTTCAAAAGACCTGTTTGAATTCCTTGGACACGGAAATGTGGGAATGGGTAATGAGTTCGAAATGAAGACTTCAAATACTTATGCCGACCTTTTTGCAACCCTCACTCTTGATGGTGGCTGGAACACAAAAAAATCGCGCACCGAAGTTTCGTTAACAGCCTTTAGTGCAATTGCTCACTTTGATGCAAGTAATACAGGTGCAAGAATTTTCCTTAATGATGAAGACAATACTGCTGGTTTTGAAGCTAACGTTGATGCAAAGGCTTATACAATTACAACAACAGAACAGCTTTCGCAGACAGAAAATCTTTTAAGTTCAATTAAAGGAAATCTTGGATTTGATATTACCGGAAATTATCAGCGCGATTTATTCCGGTTCCTCACTGTTGGAGCAAAGGCCCGCATTCCTCTTGTTCCAAGCCGTTTGAACGTTGGATACAATGTAAAGTACAATATGAATCAAGAGTTCAGTTTTGATTCTTTCCTTGGGAAAGATGATGAAGAAGAAACTGCTCCAGAATCTACAGAAGTCCCAAAACAGGAAGAAGAGGAAGAAGAAGAGGATGATGGTATTTTAGGTAAACCAACAATGCTTACAACTCCATATTCTATTCACCGACCTATGAAAATTGGTGTAAGTGCCGATTTCCATCCTTTTGGAACTTTGCTTACAACTTCCGGATATCTTGGTCTTGGCTTTAGACATCCTTTCTCTGCTGTAATTAATAAAGCAACTACAAATGGTCTTGATGAAACTCAGTTCTATGTAGATTATTCTATAGCAGGTCGTTTAAGCTTGTGGAATATTTTGAGTCTTTCACTTTCACATTCTTATATGGACGAAATCTTTAAGAACGAAATGGCTGTAGCTCTTAATATTCGTCTTGTTGAAGTTGATGCAGGTGTTTCATTCCAGTCTCCAAGCTTTACAAAGAGCTTTACCGGAGCCGGTGTTGGAGCATTTGTAACAGTTTGTGTAGGATTCTAATAGCCACGGTCCCTGAGCTTAGTCGAAGGGCACTGTTTCTACTTTTCCTGAGACAGTCGAAATAAGCAATTCTGATGAGTCGTCTGAAAAAGGCGACTCATTTTTTTTGTAATACACCTGTATTTTCCCAGAAATGCCTGCAACCCTTGATTTTGCTTCAAGTGCTTTTTCAAGTTCCAGAAAAATGTTACCTGATGTATTGTTTATGTCAAAATATCCAACGGCAATTTTTTGTATGGTAAGATTTCCCGAAATTGCAGTAGCGTTAAGATAATCTGTTGAACATCCTGCAATATCTGTTCTTCCGCTGATGTTTTTTATATAAAGTGCATTCTGGGCTTTTAGAATATCAGCCTGAAGGTTTCCGCTCACTAATGAAATGGTAATTTGGTCTGCAAAAAAATCCTGTGGTAAATACAAATAAACTGTGCAGCTGTTTCCCAGGGTTGCTTTTTTTACTGTAGAAGTTATTTTCAATGTACACGAAAGCTCGTCCTGCTCAAGAAAAACCTGAGGGATTTTCTTATTATTATTTGACCCAATTTCTATAACAATTTCATCACCGTAAATCTGCGAAATCTTAAGGTTTTCATAAGAAAGCGAAACTTCAAGAGAATCTATATTTTTGAAATCAAAGGAATTGTTGTAAACAATGTTTTTTGAATCGGCAAAGAATGGAAGAGAAAATACAAGAAATACTGATATAAAAAAAGATCTTTTCATAACTGTGTCATTCTCGGGCTCGACCCGGGAATCTATTAGAATATCGGTTCATCAAAAGAAACTACAGGAATGTCCGTGTCTGAATTTTTTACGGCTTTTTTTCCTGTAACACCATTGTTTGAGTCTATAGAAATGTTTCCCGATGTCGAAGAAAGCGTAATTTGAGCACCACCGTTATTTATATCACCTGAATAATCTACATGTGAGCCATGCTTTTCTCTTGTAATTGCATTTGTAAACGAACCGCTTGTTGTACTAACCGATAAAGAAAAATTAGCGTTACCAGGCAGCCCTAAAAAGATAGTTCCGCTTGTAGAAGAAACGCGTGATTTACTCAAAGGTGCATCATCAAGTTCCATACCGATTGTTCCGCTTGTTGTACCTATGTCAAAGGCCTGTAAAACCTGACCTTCTACAGTAATGGAACCGCTTGTTGCCTTATTAACTGTTTTATTGACCTTTGCATTTGTAAGCTTTTGAGAACCACTCGTTGAATTAAAAGAACAGGTTTGTCCGTCAAAGGTTTTTACAAAAATTGAACCACTTGTAGAGCTTGCGTAAAGACTGTCGCAAATTAATGCCTGGGCAAAAATATCGCCGCTTGTAGCTGTAAGAGAAACGTTTTGAGCAAATATTTCAACAGTAAAAGATTGATTTCCGCTTGTGGTGCTGCTTGTAAATTTTTCTGCTTTCATTTCTATTTGACTGTGAACGTCGCCGCTTGTTGCGCTTAATGAAATTGAATCAAATTCTGCAGAAGCAGGAATTTTAAAAATCACAGTACATTTCTTTTGTTCAAAAGCCGAGTAACTTTTTTTCTTTGATTTTACAATAACAGTTGAACCCGAGTTTTTAATTTGCGGTGCCCATTTTTTGTTATTGCAATAAATTTCAACCAGGATATTGTCAATTTCGTCGCATTCTTGAATATCAATGTTTTCCCAGCTAAGATCAGTATCAATGTTTTTTATGTCGTAAACCTTGAACAACTGTCGGTCAAACAGGCTGGGAAGACTAAAGGCAGTTGTCGCAAAAAGTAAAAGTGCAAAAGTTAAAACAAGTTTTTTCATAAGATAACCTCTTTCTCAATATATCATTTTTCCAAAAAATTGTGTATATTAAGCGTATGAAGAACAAGAAGAACAACGAACTGGCAGTGTGCGGATTTGCTGCTGTAAAAAAGCTTGAAAAAAATCATCCCGAAAAGATTACCAGACTTTATTTTACCGAAGAAGTTGCTCCTAAATTTGGCGGGTTGTGCAAAAAGCTTGCAAAGTCTCATGGAATATATAATCAGAAACCTGCCGAAGAATTGCAAAAACTGTGCGGTTCTGTTCACCATCAGGGCATTGTGGCAATGATTCAGGCGCCACAGATTACACCACTTGATTCTGATATAACAGACGGTTGGATTAAGCATGGAGAAAATGCCGTGCTTCTTGACCGCATTGGAAACGCCAACAACTTTGGTGCCATTGTTCGTAGCGCTGCCTTTTTTGGAATAAAGAATATTATAATTCCTCTGGACGAAGCACAAAGTTCCATTACCACAAGCAGCTACCGTGTTGCCGAAGGCGGCATGGAATATGTAAATATTTACAGTGTAAAGTCATCGGAAAGATTATTAGAAGCGTTGGCAAACAAAATGATTCGTGTTGGTACCGCCCTTGATGCAAAAAAGCCGGTAAGTTTTCTGAAGGAAGCAGCCGGTGTGAACCCAAAAAAACCGATTTTAGTTGTTTTAGGAAATGAAGAAGAAGGTATAAGCGCCACCATTAAAAAGAATTGCGACGAACTTGTGATTATTCCATGGGCCGGCATGAACAAAGGCGTCGAACAAAGTTGTGTGGATAGTCTGAATGTTGCCCAGGCAGCAAGTATTATTTTTTATGAAATGTCGTAGATTAATTCTAACATTTTATGCAGCTCTTTTATTAATGCCGGTATGGGCTCAGGCTCAGCATCCTTCGTTTGAACCTGTATTTTTTCCACAAGATGTATTAGAGCTTTCTCAAAGCTCCGGTTCTTTTTCGGCAGATGAAGTTTTTAAGTTGTCGCTTTTGTTTTCGGAATGCCCGCTTGATT
>JAFZXA010000122.1 GCA_017617115.1 Treponema sp. | reverse complement strand
CTGTTCTGCAACAGCCATACCAACAGCCATAGAAACGCCCTGTCCAAGTGGACCACCAGTACATTCAACACCGTCTGTGTCTCCAAACTCTGGATGACCAGGACACTTAGAACCAACCTGACGGAAGTTCTTAATGTCGTCCATGCTTACTTTGTATCCTGCCAAGTGGAGGATGCTGTAAAGAAGCATAGAACCATGGCCTGCAGAAAGTACAAAACGGTCTCTGTCTGCCCATTTTGAATCTGCAGGATTGTGCTTCATAACTTCGCCGTACAAAACTGCAGCAGCTTCTGCGGCTCCAAGTGGAAGTCCAGGATGTCCTGAATTTGCCTTTTGAATTGCGTCCATTGACAAGCTGCGGATAGAAAGTGCAACTGCCTCAACACCTTTTTTGTCCATAAAAATATGACCTCCTCGTCATTCCGAACTTGTTTCGGAATCTATTTATTTTATTTATCTAATTCACGAATAAGACTAAGTAATTCTGCTTCTCCGGCATGTGCTTCCAGGGCCTTGCGGAAACGAAGATTACGGAACAAACCTGCAAGCTCTGTTAATACCTTAAGATGAACCTGTGAATTGTGAGTAAGAAGCACAAACATTACATAAACTTCGCGTTCATCTGGCGCCTGCATGTCAATTGGATTTTTAAGATATACAACACAGATTTTTTGTTCTTCGTCGCTTTTAATAATTGAAGCACGTGCATGTGGAAGAGCAATACCGTTACCAACAGCAGTACTCAAAACCTGCTCGCGTGCACACAAAGCAGAATAAATCTGTTCAGCCGTAACATCCTGTGGCTTTTCAATTTTTTCGCTGATTATTTTATAAATCTCTTGAGGAGTATTTCCCTCTATATCAAAAAGTACCCCACCGCGATGGATTAAGAGTGGTAAATCTACACCATCATTCAAACTTGTTTCCATATTAAAACCTCAATGAACTATTTTTATACTATTATAAGTTATTGCTTCCAGCGAATTGTGAAGAACATCTCCAATTTCATCAAAGGTTTCTTCCATTCCGTCGAGCGAAAGCAGCACATCGTCTAAAGGAAAAACTTCTTTTAAGTAATCTACTTCCATTTCTTCGACAATTCTTGCTATATGACTGAACAATTGAACAAGAATTACAAGCTCCTGCTGAGGAAAATCCTGCAGGCTCAATCCCGAACATCCAATGGCACAAAGCAGATAACTGACCTGCGAAAACAAATCAAGAACTCTTTGCCTTACCGGTGCAAGCTTATAATCAACAAACTGATTATAGACTTTATTCAGTATATCACGACGCTTTTCTATATTCAATAATACAAGCTTACGTTCTGAAGCATTCATTTTTAAAGTTGGCGGAAATATTTCGTCAACAAGTGTATCAACTGTTTTTTTGCTGTTGCGTTCACGTTCTTCAAAAATAAAATTCTTTATAAATGAATCAATTATCTGCGGCGAAAAAATCATTGTCATATTACCGAACAACGATTCTGCCGAAGTATTTTTATTCCAGTTGCCGACATAAGGCACACTCTGATTTGCATACCAGATACGCGACTCTACCCCATAAGGTGAAAAACCGATTTTTTTTGTATGCTTAAGGAATTCTTCTATACTGCCACAGCTTCTTGTACAAAGCTCCTGCTGATTTTCAAGAAACAAAAATGCCAGTTGCTGCTCAATAGACGAAACAGGTCCGCTTGTTTCAAAGCTGTTCATAAGACCTTTTTCAAAAATGGAATACCATTCCTCGCGCTCAAGATCTTCGGTTGTAAGCTCATCTGAAGAATTTGCAGGAAGCACCGAAAGTTCAACAATATCAGAGGCCCAGTCTACAACACGACCAAGTATTCTGTCACCAAACTTAATTGTCCTTCCACCTGTGATTTTTGAAAGCGGCCAGGCAGTCAGTTCAATTTCAGCAGGCATTCCATACTGCACACTGGAAAGCTGAAGCTTTGTATTTGAATGGTCATTAAAAATATATGGAAGAACATAGCCTTCGCCATAAAGTGCATAAGTATCAAGAGCAAGATTCATAGAAAAACTAACCGGCTTTGGAGTGATTATAATCTTTCCATTAGTAACCTGAATTTCATCGGGAGCAACTTCGGGATTTACAAAAGGCATGCAGCGGTGTCCAAGAAGAATATAACCCTTTTGAATTTCTTCGGCCGAAGGCTTAAAGCTGAACCATCTGCCAATAAAAACCCCTGCGCGTGTAATAAACTCGTCGTTTACAAGTGAAAAAACCATATCTGAAGAATCAAGAATACTACGCGCGTTATCACGATTAAGCTTTACACCGTCAGATTTCATCAAACGGCAAAAATCATCCACGGTAAAAATGTCGTGATAATTGAGGAGAAAATCTTGTATAACAGAGGTTTCATCTATGTCCATCATATATAAATTTAATAAAAAAAAATGATTTTGTGAATAAAAATGGATCAAATAACTCCAATAATTTACTGCCTGCGAGCAAACAGGACGAAGAGGGAGTTTGCTCGCATTCAGTAAATTATTGGAGCAATGACTCTTTTTCCCTAAACTTCTAACTCCAACCCGTCATATGCCGGAGCTGCAACTCCTTTTATATTTGGGAACTCAATTTTATGTTCTTTCATATAAAGCTCGTATTCTACATGACTGGAGTTGTGGGTCATGTGGGTTATGCGCATATTTTTAACACCGATTTTATTTGCGGCCTGCATGGCTTCTAAAATACTAAAATGGGTGCTGTGAGGTTTTATACGAAGTCCGTCAATTACGCATTCTTCAATTACACCACCCTGCTCCAAGCCTGCAGTAGTTCTTATAAGTTCAAAGGCCTGGTCGCTAATAAAATTACAGTCAGTTAAATAAGCAATTGATTTTTTTAAGCCGTCTTCACCAGTGCGGGTAAAAAGCCAGCCTACAGTTTCAAGGTGCCCGTGCATCATAGGAACAGGAGTAATTGTTACTTCATCCACAACAAAAGGCTCTGATGCTTCTTTAAGCTCAACACGTGCATGACCGCCGCCTTCTTTTACAGGAACAAAAAAATAAGAAAAGCGGTAAGTAAGGTCACGAATTGTTGCTTCATTAGTATAAATTGGAATTGCAGGTGCATTGTATTGTGCAAGCGCTCCGGGATTTTCCGGCTTTTTCCACATGTCGCAGCTAAAAACACGCAGATCATCAAGACCGTGCAGGTGGTCGGCATGACTATGAGTAAGAAGAACGGCATCAAGTTTTTTGATATTATGTTCAAGCGCCTGCATTCGAAAGTCCGGACCAACATCAATAAGAATATTCGTTCCGGCAGCTGTTGTAAAAAATGCCGCAGCCCTGTATCGTTTGTCGCGACTATCCTTTGATTTACAAACAGCGCAGTCGCAGCCAATTACAGGAATTCCGTGGCTGGTGCCTGTGCCAAGTAATAATAATTTCATGACGCCCCCAAAAAAAAAGCCGCCCTGTACGAGCGACTTTCCCAATGTTTTGTAAAAACAAATTAGTTCTGAGCTGCAGCTTCTGCTTTAGGAACTCTAACTTTCTTGTCTACAAAACCAGCCTTAAGGCACTTTGTACAGACATTGATAGTTCTTGAAGTACCACCGAACTGAGCCTTAATCTTAAGAAGATTTGGTCTCCATGTTCTGCGTGTATGATTATAAGATTTACTAACCTTGTTACCTGACATTACGCCTTTTCCACAGATATCACAACATCTAGACATTTTCGTATCCTTCCTTATATTAAAACAATTTTCCCACAGATAAATAGATAGTTTAGAAAATATATAGGAATTTGGAAAAAAAGTCAATGACTAACCCATTGCTTCCAGTTCTTTTATCTGGTCGCGGTAAACGGCGGCCTGCTCGTATTCCATGCGTTCTGCACAGGCTTCCATTTCCTGCTTAAGGCGTTTGATAAGCTTTTTGCGGTCGGCAGCACGGAACAGGTTCACACCGTTTTTCAAAACTTCAAGGTCCATTGTAGCTTCGTCGCGGGCATCTTTCTGCTCGTGTACAAGAATATCTTCTACAGCCTTTTTGATTGTTGCAGGAGTTATGCCGTGTTCCTTGTTGTAAGCTTCCTGAACCTTGCGTCGGCGCTCCGTTTCTTTTACGGCAGATTCCATTGCAGGACTCATGTGGTCGGCATACATAACAACCATACCGGCCGCATTACGGGCAGCACGACCGATTATCTGAATAAGAGAAGTTTCACTTCTCAAAAATCCAATCTTGTCTGCGTCTAAAATTGCAATAAACGAAACTTCCGGCAGGTCAATTCCTTCACGCAAAAGATTGATTCCAACAAGAACGTCAATTTCGCCAAGACGCAGGCTTTTTAATATTTCTACACGTTCAAAAGTATCAATTTCGGAATGAAGATATTTTACTTTAAGACCAAGACCTGTAAGGTAGTCTGTTAAATCCTCAGACATCTTTTTTGTCAAAGTCAAAATCAGGCTGCGCTCTCCCCTTTCAATTCTAAGCCGTACTTCCTTGTAAATATCTTCCATCTGCCCTTCGCTCGGGCGAACTTCCAGAATTGGATCAAGTAACCCAGTTGGACGGATAAGCTGTTCTACAACCTGTGTACTCTGTGCAATTTCCTGCGGGCGCGGTGTTGCAGTAACATAAATAATCTGATTCATTTTGGCGTCAAACTCTTCCTTTTTCAAAGGACGGTTGTCAAAGGCACTTGGCAGGCGGAAACCAAAATCAATAAGGTTCTGCTTACGGCTGCGGTCTCCTTCGTACATAGCACCAATCTGAGGCACTGTAACATGCGCTTCATCAATCAGACACAAAAAATCATCAGGAAAATAATGAAGTAAGGTTGCAGGAGGCTGTCCGCGCGTTCGCCCACTAATGGGCCCAGAATAATTTTCTATACCAGGGCAGGTTCCCATTTCTTTAAGCATTTCAATATCATAAGTTGTACGGGTTTTAAGGCGTTCTGCTTCGAGCATTTTACCAAGGCTGCGCAGTTCCTCTACCCGCTCTTCCATCTCGGCTTGAATGCGGTCTGTTGCACTAATCAGCTGGTCATGAGGAACAACAAAGTGTTTTGCAGGATAAAATACAGTTTCGTCAATTTCGCCTGTTACATCGCGGTTCATAACATTAAAGCGCTGAATGGCAACAATTTCTTCCCAGTCGAGTAAAATCCTGTACGCTTCGTCTGTTTCCATATAAGGCGGGTAAACTTCAATAACATCACCTTTTATGCGGAAATTTCCACGGTCAAGCACATCATCATTACGGGTGTACTGCAATGAAATAAGCTGTCCCGCAAACTTTTTAATATCAAGCGTCTGACCAATTTCAAGGTGAACGCGCATTTCCTTATAAAGGTCAGGCATACCAAGACCGTAGATGCACGAAACAGTTGCAACTACAATTACATCGCGACGTTCCATAAGACTGTAAGTTGCTTTAAGCCGCAGCTGGTCAATTTCACGGTTGATGTCGCAGTCTTTTTCTATGTAAAGGTCACGCGCTGCTACGTATGCTTCGGGCTGGTAGTAGTCATAATAAGAAACAAAATATTCAACTGCATTGTTCGGAAAAAAAGTTTTGAACTCGCGGTAAAGCTGGGCACTCAAGGTTTTGTTGTGGCTTATTATAAGCGTTGGCCGCTGCACCTTTTCTATGATTTTTGCCATAGTAAAAGTTTTGCCCGAACCAGTAACGCCCTTTAGAGTCTGAAACTTGTCGCCGCGCAAAAAACCTTCACTAAGCTTTTGAATTGCTTCGCCCTGGTCTCCGCTTGGCTCAAACGGTGAAACAACCTTGAATTCGCGCATTTTTCACAACCTATTCGGCCAATGTAATCTTCAGCGTTACATCCTTCTTATTTCGATGCACGACAACACTAACAACATCACCAGGTTTTTTGCTTTCGAGTGCAGAATAATATTCGGCAAGCGATGTAATTGCAATTCCATCTATTTTTGTAATAATGTCGCCGCCAAGATACAAAATTGTATTGCGGTTTCCGTAATAAACTGCTTTTGTTCCGCCCTTAAGTCCTGCCTTTTCTGCAAGGCTTCCTTCTTCAACCTCAGAAACAAGCATACCGGTTGTTATATCAAGACCTGCATACTGTGCAATTCGCGACGTTAATTGAACAATGCTTGCATTAATTACACCACGCTGAACTTTTCCGTATTTAAGAAGATCGTTTACAACTCGAATAGCAATTTCACTTGGAACAGCAAAACCAACACCCGAAGAAGAACCAGAAGAAGACATAATCATTGTGTTAATGCCTATCATTTTGCCAGAGGTATCCAAAAGCGGACCACCAGAGTTTCCTGGATTTATTGCGGCATCAGTTTGAATCATATTGCGGATAATGCGGTTATTAGAGTTTTGAATTGGTCGACCAAGCCCCGAAACAATACCGGTAGTCATTGTTCGTTCCATACCAAAAGGGTTTCCAATTGCAATAACCTTCTGCCCAACCTGAAGCTGTGTAGAATCGCCGAATGAAATTGTTTTTAAGGTAACACCCGCAGGAGGATCAAATTTTATAACTGCAAGGTCGCTATCAAGATCTTCGCCCACAACAGTTGCTTCATACTGAGTACCGTCATAAAGCGAAACATAGATTTTTGTAGCACCCGAAATTACATGAACATTTGTTAAAATATAACCGCGCTTATCAATAATAGAACCACTTCCACTGCCGCCATCGGTAACAGTAGGCTCCCAGAACCAGTCATAAGAAGTTACTTTTGTATTGATGTTTACTACAGCCTCGTTGCAGTTTTTATAAACAGAAATATTTTCGTTTTCGTCCTGCGAATAGTTACCTGAATTACCCGCAACCGGAATAATAATATCTTCAGAAATATCCTGCGACAGAACATCAGTGTCCACAGCCAGAGAATCCTGTACCGAAACTTCCTGTGCAGAATTTTCATTTTGTTTTACAGAATTCTTTCCAAGATTAAAGAAAACTACCGCAGTTAAAACAAATGCGACAACAACACCATAAGAAATACGTCTGGCCACCTGGCCTCTTGAATAAAGCTTCATATAATTAAATTTAATAAATCAGAACAAATATGACAAGCCAAACTTAGCATTTATGAACATATTTTTATTTTCTGATGTAATATCTGTAAGAACACTTGCCTTTGCATCAAAACAGAAGGCACAGGAACCAGGCATGGTTATAAATTCAACACCGCCTTCGAGCACCTTGTTGTTTGTCATACTAGCCCAGGCACTTGTCTTAAGATTTTTTACCGGTTTAAATGAAGCAACTGCTCCATATTTCAAAATATCCTGTTCATTTGTGTTAGTTGTTTTTGCAAAAGAATACTCTCCCGAAACTCCAAAATAAAGCATATTAGTTTCAAACGCAGCAGCAAATCCAAGTCCAAGACCTTCGCCAATACCACTTCCCAAAGGAGCATAACCCATAGTGTTACAATAGTTATAATCTATGAGTCCGGCAATATCCATTTTCATTCCGCTGCCAAGCGAAATTACAAAATTACGCTTAAGGCCGCCGTTTAATAAAATTGGATTTTTTCCATTTGCAGTAGCAGCACCTACTCCTACCGAACCACTAAGCTCCCAGTAACGTGCAAAATCAACAATCATTCCTGTTGTTATAGGAAGACTGTACAGGCTTATTTTGTCGCCGTTCATATTAATCATAGGACCAAAATCAACAAACAACTTAACATAATTTACACCGTCTCCAAAAGCACATGGCAAAGAACCAATTCCGCTTCCAGAAGGTGTATATACACTAAGAGGATAAATCATGCTTCTGTCTATTTTAATAGGAATTGACTGATCATAATCAAAGCTGTAAAGGTTTACTGTATATTGACCATCGGGAATGCGCTCTCCGTTATTGCCTTTTCCATCCCAGGTTATACTTTGTTCCCAGGTAGAAAAACTCTTGTATTCGTGTGACCATACATCATTGCCGTATCGGTCATTTACACTAAGAATTGCAGAACCATCATTTGTAACATCAAAAGAAAAAGTAACCTTTCCGATTCCCGAAGTATAGTCAGGATTGATTTTTGATTTTGAAATCTTAAAGTCGCTGATTTTGAATGGAGCTGTTTTAAGCGAAACATTTACTGTTACAGTTTTGTGATTTTCTACATAAAAACGTTCAACATAATCTTCATAACCAAACTTACGAACCTTTACAGTATGATTTCCCGGTGTAACTTCAACAGGAAACGAAGACTCCCTTGTTCCATCAACATAAACATAACTGCCCGAAGGATAATTTTTTACACTAATAAATCCACAGGTTTTCTGCATTACAAATTCATAAGTATATGTGTATCTTCTTCGCGGATAAATTTTACATGATATTGTGTCGTAACCGTCTCTGCGAAGTTCAAGATTATAATGAGTTGCAGAAAGATCTACTGTAGCAAACGGAGTTTTTCCAAAATGCTTTCCGTTTATATAAATATCTGCTTCAACATTGGCACGAATTATAACTCCAACAAGTTCATCGTCTCGTCTTTTACTACTATCCGGATCTCTTACCGAACCATCATAACCAAACTCAATTGACAAGGCCGACAAAGCACAAACCGCAAAGAAAAAAACTAAAACCACCGAAAAAATCTTCTTCATTTTCATACCCATATTTTAACCTACCCGTCGGGAAGTTGCAACTTCTTCAACAGGCCGCTCTCCATAAAACTAAAATAACTGCTGCAATCAATAATAATATGGTCCAAAAGAGGAATACCAATTATTTCTGACGCTTCAACCAGTTTTTTTGTGCAGTAAATATCTTCTTCCGAAGGCTCCACAGTCCCCGAAGGATGATTATGACACACAATAACTGCCGTTGCATTTTCCTTTATTGCTTCGTAAAAAACTTCGCGAGGATGTGCAAAGGCACTGTTTGTAGTTCCAATAGACACAACATGAATTTGAATTATATTGTGTCCGCCATTTAATGTAACTGCCAGAAAATGTTCCTTGCCGTTCATTGCATAATGATTGACAAAGGGAATCACATCACTTGGAGACTTAATATGCGCCCCCAGATGGCAGGTACGTCGTTTTCCAAGCTCAATGGCCGCCGCTACAGCAAGAGCCTTGCTCTGTCCTATTCCTTTCATTTTTAAAAGGCGTTCCACCATGTCGTCATTGTTACTGCTATCAAGCACTTCAACAATTTTCTTAGACATAGCTTCTACAGACATCTGCCTGTTTCCCGCCCCAAGAATAAGCATTACAAGCTCATAATCCAAAGGATAGCCTAGTCCGAACCTAAGAGCCTTCTCTCTTATATCAGGTTTATTATTCACATATATAATATGCCCAAAAAAGAGGACTTCTTACAAAAATTCCGGAAAAAAAAACAAAAAAAGTGAAAAATTTTTCATTTTTCTTCTATTTTTCCGATTTTATATATATGAAACCATCAAAAACCCGTTTTGTTACAGGACTCATACTTATAACTCTTATTACAGTTTTTATTTCTTCGTGTAAAACAATTCCAGAACCCGAAAAAACTCGTATTATACTTTCACGAAAACTTCTTGCACAAGGAAATCTTTCGGCTGAACAGTTAGCAGGATTTTTTATTCAGGAAAATGCACAGAAAGATTATCAGGAAATGTATGATTTTGCCTGCCTTTACATACAGGAAGCCGCAGATGAAAACATAAATTCCGACATTGCCTTTGCCCAGATGTGCCACGAAACAGGATTTTTAAAATTCGGAGGACTTGTTCAGCCAGAATGGCATAACTACTGTGGACTTGGTGCAATAAGCAGCGAAGAGCCTGGCTGCCAGTTTGAAACAGCACAGCTTGGAGTACGCGCCCACATTCAGCATATACAGGCATACGCCACTACCGAAGATATACCTTTAAACAATGCACTTATAGACCCGCGTTACACCTGGGTTCATAAAACAAAGTATGCGGTTACACTCGGAGATTTTGCAAAATCCTGGGCGGCAGATCCTGAATATGCGCAGAAGCTTGAAAAAATGCTGCAAAGAATGGAAGCTTTTGTTAACCAATAGTGGTTCCTGTAAATTCTTCATCATTCAAAATTGCTTTAATATTATTAAGATTCTTTACGCCGGCACAAATAACCTTCATTTCAAGTTCACTGGCTTTTTTAGAAGCAATAGGATCAAAAGGACAGTTCTTTCCAGGAGTCCATTCATCACCTACCATTTTGCGGAAGTCTGCCCAGCTGATTGTATCAAGCGGTTTTGCGTCCGGATTTTTTCTAGGATCATCAGTATAAACCTTTTCGATATTTGAAAGGTTTACAATTGTTTTAGCATCAAATTTTTCGCCAAGATAAACAGCGTCTGTATCTGTAGAAAATCCTGGTTTCCAGCCAGCCGCTACAAGCACTTGACCGTCAAACTTCAAATCATCAAGGGTCGGATTATATACAACATCGTTCTTGCAGTAGTCGCCAAAGCAGGCCTTTACAAGCTGAGCATTAATGCGGGTTGCCATAATGCCAATCCAGTCTGCAGCGCTTGAATCAAACTGTGTGCTGCCAGATTCTGCAACTTCTTTATAGGCATTCTGGTAAACACGGGCCGGAGCACCACCACCTGCTACAAGAATAAGACGACGGCTTTTATCCTGGTCAAGCCATTCGCGGCACATAGCAACAAATGCGCTTAAAAAATCAACATCAGGTTTGTCCGGCGCAATAATTGAACCGCCAACAGATAATACTTTTGTCATATAAAATCCTCCAGAAAATTAATATACACCCTTGATAGAAGGCACGCTCCAGTACGAGCTGTATTTAGCAGTATTACTGCTTGCTTCTTCCCAGATACTCTGCAATGCAAAGCTCTTAGGATATTTTACAGTTTTATTGTCCTGTGCAAAAGGCTTAATATCGTTGTAGCCGCGCGAGAACACAATGTGATGCGAATCCATATTTCCAAAATAATATTCAGCAGCATCCAAAGTCATGTTTTCGTTCCAGGCTTTATACTCAAGTCCATCACCCAAAGCCGCATCAAGCGGAAGCCAGCCAAAGCCGTAAAGATAAATTTCATTCCACCAGTGAGCCTGAGTAGTAAGATCCTGCCCAATAAGAATACCACTGTCTATTAAAGCCGGAATGCCTGCAGCCCGTGCAAGTGAAGCAAAAATAACAGCATAATCATAAGCATCGCCAGTAGATTTTTTTAGCATATCAAGCGGATCCGCATCATTTTTTCTAACTTTATCAAGCACCGAATAGTTATCAAGCATATAATTATAAATAAGCTGTGCCTTTTTATAGGCATTTGTTTCTTTACCTGTAATCTCTGCAGCAAGTGTCATAATTTTTTCTGAATCACTTACAACAACATCATCAGCCTTTGTATATTTTTCATACAAGGTCTGATTCATATTTTTGTAGGCACCTATACCCGAAAGCTTTACATCTGTATTAATTTCGCAGACAGAAACTGCAAAAGTCTGACGGAATACACTTTTAGGCGAATTATTCCTGTTTTTTGTAATCTGATGAATTATACAGTTCTGATAATTCTGCAAAACAGGAGCCGGATTAATTTCGGTAAACTCTAATGTTGGTTGTGAAGCAGAAGTCACCGGAACCGGACAACGCAAAGTAATTGTTGAAACATCTGTTGTCACAACATCAGAAATATCTGCCGAGTACTGAACAAGATAGATTTTTTTAGCGTTATACGATTTTGTACCCGCGCTGTCTGTTACCGTAAATTCAACTGTATCCGATTTTTCGCGGCCAGTATCAACAAAAACAACACCAGTATAAGCACCGTCTGGAACACGCACTCGAATCTCGTTATTGTTCCAGTATTCATAATCATCATCAAAATCACAAGCACAAATAATATTTGAAGTAAGAAGCCTGTTGTTTATATATGCTGCCCCTGAAACAGCTTTGTCATAATCACAGGTAAAACAAACCTTTGACCCGCCTCGTGAAGAACCAAAATTGTTACCGTAAATTGTAAGAAGAGAGCCAACACCAAGCTTAGAAGAAGACAAAGATGAAATAACCGGCTTTGTAGTCTGGAACGACTGAGTCACAGGAACAGGAATATCAACCTCGTTAGCAAAAAGTGCAGGCTTTGACCGCTGATTGTTTACGCCAACAACAACAAGACCATCCTGAATGTTTGAAGGAAGTACAAGCTTAATAGTATCATCCTGCCATGAAATATATGAACTTGCAGTAAGCTTAGCACCGGCAAACTCAACATAGCTCATGTCGCGCACGTCTCCAAAGTTCTTGCCTTTAATAACAATTACATCACCAGGTGAACCAACAGGAGGAACAATTGCTTCTATTTCGGGAACAGGTTTATTTTTAAAACCTATAATAACTACAATAGAAATGGCAATGGCCGCTACTGCTAAAAAGCAGGCGACCCTTACCTGAGTATATTTTCTGAATAAATAACTGAATCTTCCGGAGTAATCCACTAGTTTTGACCTGTTACATCCAGCGGAACTTCAATTTCTGTTGTAACAGGAACATCATCATTTCCAGGGATTGTAATCCTTATAGAAATAGTTTTTTGCTCTCCATCAAAATTAGGGCGGAACACTTCAACATCCTGAATAAGCTTTGAAGCAGCAGTGCTTGCATTCACAGAACCAGGATTGCCTACATTTGTAACAAAAGAATCGCCAAGAGTATTTGCAAAAACCTTTTCGCTGTCAAATGCAACACTAGAAACCTGTTCTGTTACTTGAGAAGGAATCTGTGAATAAAGACTTGAAGTTGCAGACATAGTTTTTACATTAGCCTTGCGCATAGCAAAACTTAAAGGCAGTGCAAGAGCAAGAACAGCCGCAGCTGCAATAGCAGGAACAGCAATCTTCCAGGTGCGTGAACTGATTTTTGGAGAAACCGAATGACCGGTATTTTTAGAATACTTCATCTTAAGCATAAGTCGCTCATAGCTTGCATCTAAAAAGGCCTTATCAGGGGAAACAGCCTGTGCATCTTTTTCAAATACAGCACGAACTGCACGAAGTTTTTCATATTCAGCACGACATTTATCGCAGGCAGCAATATGTGCCTCATACTGTTCCTTATGTGCTTGAGGAAGTTCATTATCTAAATACAGAGAGTGAATCTCTTTAGTTGGACAGGTAGACATCGTCTTCTCCTAACAATTTAAGCAATTGTTCACGCGCTCTAAAAACTCTAACCTTAACGTTACCTTCGGTAATGCCAAGAACCTTGCCGATTTCCTTGTAGTTCAGGTCGCCGTATTCTTTAAGCACCAGAACCTCACGCAGATTTTTAGGAAGCTTATCCAAAGCCTCCTTTGCTTTTTTCATGGCATCGGCTTTAAGCAGGTCAACCTCGCCAGATTCAGACTTACGGTGATCTTCGTAAAGCACCTTTTCATAAGCCTTGCGCTCCCTGTCCTTTCGTTTAACGTAATTAAGGGACGCATTTTTCACAACACGAATGAGCCAGTATTTACAGTCATTCAAAGAAGGAAAAACCAGGCATTTTTCATTTGCTTTAATCAACGAATCATGAACTAAATCTTCAGCCGCTTCTTCATCATTTACAATTCTGTATGATATTTTAAAGAGCATCTGCATGCAGGCGTCATAAATCGTCTTAAAGTCAGCCGGATTCCCAGCATTAATTGCAACCTGAACCTCGCTCTGACCTGCTTCTATATTATCAAACACATTAACCTCTGTTTAGTTACACTCTCTACTTATATTTTATACCATTTTAACCCATTTTTATGGAAAAATCTATCTTTGTATTGTTTTTGTCACACGGATTCGATTTTGCTAACGCAAAATCCAGAATTAAAACTGAAACGACGTTAGTCGTTTCGAATCCGTGTGATTTTTCCTAACTTCTAGACCAAACCGGACCATTAGGAGTATCTGTCACTATTATACCCTTCTTCGTCAAAATATCACGAATCTCATCTGCGCGTGCAAAGTTTTTGTCTTTCTTTGCCTGAGTTCTTTCTGCTACAAGTGCGTCTATTTCTGCTGCTTCAGGGTCGCCTGCGTGGGCATTTGCAGTTGCGGCTTCCTGTTTTTCAAGTTCTTCAAAGCCGCCTTTGATTACGTCCAGGCTCAAAACGCTGTCCATTTTAAGCAATGCTGCAAGAGAAACGCTTGCTTTTGTTGTGCCCTTACCTGCAGCTTCTTTTTGCATTGCAGCCATGGCAACAGGAGTAGCAAGGTCATTTTCAAGGCCTTCACGGAACTTAGCAAGGCTTTCTGTTTCGCAGTCTACGCCTGCAAGTACCTTGGCAAAGTTTTCTTTTGTAAGACCAAGCTTTTCTTCGGTATTAGTACGTGTTATAAGCTTTGCAACGCGGCCATACAATGCTGCACGACCGTTTTTAGCACTTTCCAAAGCATCAAGATTAAATACAAGCTGCTTTCGGTAGTGACCGCCCAAAAGGAAGAAGCGGTAATCAAGAGGCTCAAAGCCCTTAGATTTCAAAGAATAACCGCGCTCCGGAGGCAAATCAGTCTGCAGAGTAATAAAGTTACCGCTAGACTTACTCATCTTTCCGCCTTCAAGAATAAGGAATTCGTTGTGCATCCAGTAGTTTACCCAAGGACCTTGAGCGTGTTCTTCTGGAGTAAAACTTCCTTCACTCTGAGCAATTTCGTTTGTATGATGAACAGGAATATGATCAATTCCTCCTGTGTGAATATCAAAATGCTTTCCAAGATACTTCATGCTCATTGCAGAACATTCAATATGCCAGCCAGGATATCCGCGGCCCCAAGGACTGTCCCAGGTCATTGCCTGATCTTCAAACTTTGATTTTGTAAACCAAAGAACAAAATCACCAGGATTTCGTTTGTTTTCATCTACAACAACAACCTTTCGTTTTCCAGCTCCTGCCTTAAGTTCATCAAGATTTAAGTTTGCAAGCTTACCGTAATCGGGGTAAGTAGAAATATCGTAATAAAGGTTTCCGCCTGCCATATAGGTGTGACCGTTAGCTTCAATCTTTTTAATAAGCTCAATCATGTCGTCTATATGTTCGGTAGCGCGGCAAATAACATCAGGGTGGCGGATATTCATGGCATCAATGTCTTTCATAAAGGCATCGGTGTAAAAGTTAGCTACTTCAAGCACACTCTGATGGCGCTCTGCAGCCGATTTTTTCATTTTGTCTTCGCCGTTGTCGCCGTCGTCACTAAGGTGGCCAACATCGGTAATATTCATTACATGCTTAATATCATAGCCAAGAAGTGTGAGAGTTTTATCAAGAATATCAAGGAATACATAAGCACGCAGGTTTCCAATATGTGCATAATTATAAACAGTAGGACCACAGCCATAAAATCCAACAAAGCCTTCGCGGATTGGCTTAAACTCCTGCATTGTGCGTCCCATTGTATTGTATAATCTTAGTGGCATAATGAATCCTCCATTTGCGGTCCCTGAGGCTCCGTCGTCCTGAGCTTGTCGAAGGGTCGAAGGGCCATTTTTGCAATTATACAATTTTCGTGAGTCTTAAACAACAAGATAAGAAAAACTATTCTACAATAAACTTGCTTTTGTCGGCGCCGCATTCAGGGCATTTGTAATCTTCGGGAACATCCTTCCATGCTGTACCTGGAGCAATTCCGTTTTTTTCGTCGCCTTCGTCTTTGTCGTAAACATAGCCGCAATTGTCACACTGCATTCTTTCCATAATATATATTCCATCCCAAAGTTTTTTTATGTACTTTAATTGTACCACCAACTTTTAAATCGGGCAACCTGAATATTATGATATTTGCAGCAAAAAAAACACCTTCGCAATTACGAAGGTGCTTTCTGCAAAATTATAATTTTTTAATCTGCCCAGATGTAAAATTCTGCAGCTGTACCACCATCTGGATTATATTTAGTAAGTGATATTTTAACTCTAACAAATTCGCCGGCTTTCATGTCAAATGTTTTTACACCACTTTTCTTTGAACTATATTCTTTAATTGGAATACCAGCTCGTACTTCATGACCTTCATCGTCTATATAGATTTCTATATGCTGAACTTCTGAATATGTAGAATTGTAAACAGCATCCGAATAAGTAACCTTTACATCCTGGGTAGCAGTAAAACAGAATTCTTTTGTTCTACTTCCTTGATAATAAGCAGATTTTGGCAAAGGCTGCTGACGGAAATAGCCCATTCCTGGTGCAAGATCAAAATTGCCAGACTCTTGTTCCAGTTTTGTATAATCACCAAGTTTGCCTTTTGGAGAGCTCAAGCCAACATCCTGCTTACAGCTCGTAAATCCGGCAATAACAAGAACTGCCAGAAAACCAATAATCAAATTTTTCTTAAACATTTTTTTATTCTCCTTTTTTGAAAAACTTTCTTCCATAATACCCCCCCCCTAGCCTATCTGTCAATCAAAACTTTTCCGACTATTCAATTTTTACTGTGCTTATGATATAATTTAATTGTGGCAGATTACGAAAAAATAATTCAAATTCTAAAAAATCACGACGCATTCAAGGGTGACATTCTTTCAAATGAGCCGCTTGCTCCAAAAACTACTTTTAAGGTTGGTGGTACGGCAGACCTTTTTATTGCACCAGAAAATTATTATTCTTTTCAAATTGCCATAGATGCGCTTTTACAGAACAACGTACGTTTTTTTATTATGGGCGGAGGCAGCAATATTGTTTTTGCCGATGAAGGTTTCCGCGGCGCAGTTGTAAGCACTTCAAACTTTAATGATGCCGCTTATTACCCTCCTTCAAATATCTCGCCGGAATTTGCAAAAATCAAGCTTGAGAAAAATCAAACACTCATTACCTGCTTCTGCGGAACTCCAATGGCCGCTCTTGTAAAATTCTGCACAGAAAACAGCATAAGCGGTGTGGAACAGTTTGCAGGACTGCCTGGTTCAGTTGGCGGCGCCGTATATATGAATGCACGCTGCTTTGACAAATCAATTTCTGACATACTTTTTTCTGTAAGCACAATGGAAATTGACCACAAGAACCGTAAAACAACTCTGAATCAAGAACTTTTTAATGCTTCTGACTGGGCATATAAAAAGTCCCCGTATCAGGATGGCAACCGCTTTATTACAACAGCAACCTTCCTTCTTACACAAAAAAATGCTTCGGAACAGGACAAAATAGCTGCTGAATGCAAAAAATACATTGCAGAACGTGTAAACAAGGGACATTTCAAGTTCCCAAGTGCCGGCTCTGTATTCAAGAACAATCACGATTTTGGAAAGCCTTCGGGCATGATAATTGATGAAGCGGGATTGCGGGGACTTAGTTGTGGTGGTGCCAAAGTTGCCGATTTTCACGGAAATTTCATTATAAATACCGGAAACGCAACCGCTGCAGACATAAAAACGCTTGTTCAGCAGGTTCAGGATAAAGTTGAGCAAAAGTTTGGTTTTTCTCTTGAGCCAGAGATAATTTTTGTCGAAAATTAACTAGACAAATTCCATTTGTAAAATTATACTATAATAATAGAATATTTAGAGTGAGATTGCTATGTTACAATTGCAGATAGTTACATTCAAACAGGGCTCATATATGGTAGTAGAAGGCAAGGCCGACAGCGACCGTTTCTACATTATCCAGAAAGGTCAGGTTCAGTGTTTTAAGTCTTCGGGTTCAGGTATTCAGCCGTTTAAGTTAGGACCAGGAGACTTCGTTGGAGTAGTTCCATGTATGGCTTCTCACCTTCAGATTGAAACATCCATAGCAATTACCGATGTTCAGGCAATTGCCGTTCGAAAAGAACAGTACCCGGAGCTTATTGTAAACAACACACCAGTAGCTCTTAAAATCATTAAAACTTTTGCTGCACGAATGCGCCAGATGAACGAAATGCTTACAAAAGCAACTTTGAATACTGTAGTTTCAGATACTTCAGAACAGATTCTTCGTGTTGCCCAGTTCTACGAAAAAGCAAGCCGAAACAACATTGCAGTTTATGCCTATTATCAGTACTTAAAAACAAAACCTGTAGGTCAGGCTGCCGAAATTGCAAAACAGAAATTCGTACAGTTAAAAACACGCACCAGAGCACCATATTTTGAACCTTCAAAAGAACTTACCCGCGAATATCCTCAGGACACAATGATTTTCTCTGAGGCACAAAGCGGTTCCGATATGTTTATTATTCAAAGTGGCGAAGTTACCATTTCTAAAGTAGTAGACGGAAACGAAGTAACACTCGCTCTTCTTCACAAGGGCGATATGTTTGGTGAAATGGCACTTTTGGAAAACAAGCCTCGTTCTGCAAATGCAATTGCTCACAGTGACTGCCGCCTTATGGTTGTAAACCACGAAAACTTTAATCAGATGGTAACAACACAGCCACAGCTTATTTCACGCCTTACAACAACACTTGCCGAACGCTTATGGTCAATGTACCGCCAGCTTGATAATGCAAACCTTCGCGATCCGTTCCATAAGATGATTGATATGCTTTCACTTCAGCTTGAAAAACAGCGAATTGATATTGACCGTATTACTTCTAAAGCAATGCAGACAGAATTCACTCCTAAAGATATTGCCAACATGTGTGGATTACCACAGGAAGCACAGCACAAAGCAATTTTCGACTTCTCTTCTTCTGCACACATTAAGCTTGTAGACAACAAGATTTACATCAAGGATGTACCGGAACTTGTTAAACAGGCTGCGTTCTACAGAAAACAGAGTAATGAAGGGTAAAATTCTGCCGATAAACTCAATATGAGTAAGAAAACCTTTTTATTTGGCATATTTCTCGCAAGTCTTACACTTTCCCTTTTTGCAGCCGATTTACCAGACGGTTATGGTGATGTTCATTTGGGCATGTCGCTAAAAGAAGCGAAAGAACAACTTTTAAAAAATTCCGATTTTGGATATTCGGGAGACCGTGATGTTTCTTTACTTCCAGGCGATGCCAAGGTTCTTATAGAAACAAATGCTGCAGGCGGACGAGGTTCTCCTTTTTTAACACAGTGCTGGTTTCAGTTTTATAACGAACAGCTTTACATTATTACAATTAATATAAACACAACTAAAGTTGATTATTATTCAATGTTCACAACCTTGTGCAATAAATACGGAGAGCCTGACAGTTTAGACCCGCAAAAAGCAGTATGGAAAAACAAAAGCATAACAATGCAGCTTGAAAAACCTCTTGCCGTAAAATACATTGATAACGAAACTTTTGATATGCTTAAGAATGCCGCAACTGTAGAAAAATCTTATGAAGAAAAAAATACACAGGCCTTCCTTGAAGAGTTTTAATATGAAAAATCAGGCAAAAAAAATATTTATTCTTGGCACCGTTTTGTGTCTGCTCATTCCTGCCGCAAGCTGTAAATCAAAAAAGCTTCCTGTAATTGATATAACTATTACCCGCGCAGACGGCACAACAGCAATTGTAAAAGCCGAAGTTGCAGAACAGGAAGAAGACCGTAACCATGGTTTTATGGAGCGAAAAAATATTCCGGACGGAACAGGCATGCTTTTTGTTTTTGAAAAAGAACAGATTCTTTCGTTCTGGATGAAAAATACCCCCCACCCGCTTTCAATAGCCTATATAGATTCCCGCGGAAAAATCCGCAACATCTACGACATGACACCATTCAGCCTCACACCAATCAAAAGCACCAGCTCCGTACGCTATGCGCTGGAAGTTCCTCAAGGCTGGTTCACAGCAAATAACATAAACATTGGCGATATTGTTTCTTGGGAATAAAAAAAAGAATTTATAAGGGTGGGAAGTTTTGTGTCCGCACGCAAACAGGACGAAGAGGGAGTTTGCGTGCAGCCACAAAACTTCCCACCAAATAATTTCATATTCTGATAACTAATCCGGTCCAAATTGGAATTATAAAAAAACATGAAACCATTCACCGGCAGGATGTTTTACCTGCGAATGAACTCCCTCTTCGCCCTGTTCATTCGCGGGGAAAACATCCTGACGGTCTTATGTATTCATATTTATTTTTCTAGCTTCAATAACTCTGCTGCTGCAATGGCGTCTTTTGGATCCAGTTCAAGAACTATTGAAAAATACTTTCTTGCTTCTTCTTCATTTTCCTGTGCTAGTGCAATGTAGCCAAGATTTGAAATGATTTTTGTATTATCCGGGTCAATTGCCATGGCCTTTTGCAGTGCTGATTTTGCTTCGTCAAACTTCTTTTCGGCAACAAGACAAAGCGAAAGCTCGTTGTAGCAGTCGGCATTTTTATCGCCACCACAGTCTATTGCTTCTAAGAATGCCTGTTTTGCACCGTCAAAGCGTTCAAGCTTGCGTAAACCCCAGCCAAGAAGGAACCAGGCGTTCCATACTTTTGGATTATTCTGCAAAAACAGTTTTATTTCTTCAAGACCCTTTTCTTCTTCACCGCTTGAAATTAAATCATAAGCATTCTTAAAGCGCTCATCATCCATATTCTGATTTTTTATGTTTTCAAGAATTTCATTTGCGCGGTTAAGCTTGTATTCTCCGTTTTCGCCAAGCTCTTCTTCTGTTGCTTCACAGTTCAGGGCAACAAAAGTTTCAAAGCAGTCTCTTGCTTCGCGGTATTTATGCTGCTTTAAGTAGAAAAATCCTGCATTAAAATATGCATCAGGAAGCGGCGGTTCGGCTTCAATTGCCTGAATGTAATAGCTTTCGGCATCGGCATCATAAGCGTCGGCATCTTCAAAAAGACCTGCACGACGGTAATTATCGGCACGCTGATCAAGGAACAAAGCCATATTTAAAATGATTGCTTCATCATCCGGCTCAAGTCCGTGCAAGGCTAAAAATATTTCTTCTGCAAGATCAAAATCTTCATTCTTTGTTTTAAGAATTGCAGCCTCACAAAGCTCGCTTTTAATGTTTGGTTTTGCCTTTTTTAAGATAGAACGGTAATAATCAAGGTTAGGATTCTTTTTGTCGTAGGCAAGCACCGTAAGAATACCTGCAAGAATCTGTTCCATTGTAATTTCTTTTGGATTAAAAACTCCTGGTGCGTCGCTGTCTTTCTGTTGTACCGGGAGCTGAATAGTTTTATCAATTGGAAACGCTGCATCGGACAAAGTAAAATTTTCCGGCAGGTCAATAAAATAAACTGAATCAAGAGGATTTTTTGGGTTC
The DNA here is from genome assembly GCA_017617115.1 of Treponema sp. Lineage (GTDB taxonomy): Bacteria > Spirochaetota > Spirochaetia > Treponematales > Treponemataceae > Treponema_D. The sequence continues at coordinate 1,985 of JAFZXA010000122.1, read as the reverse complement.
ATAAATTTTTCCTGTTATGCTGTTGGATTCTGAGCCTGTGAAGCTGCAGTTTGTGTTGCTGCTGGCTGTGCCTGCACATTCTGCTGTTCTGCATTCTGTCGTGGAAGTGCGTCTGCAATTGAGGTTTTAGTTGCTTCTGCAGTTTCGGCAGCAGTATTAATTACAGGCTGATTTGCAGGAGCAACCTGTTCTCCCTGATTGTTCAAAATTGTCTTCTGGTAAGTAGTAATAAAGCTGTTGATGTGAAGCTTGTAAACCATTGGTACTGTGTCGCCGTTAAAGGCAATATGAACAGAAGTAATATCCTTGCGTCCTTCAAGAAATTCTGCACGAGGAATAATTCCAGGAACAAGTACAGATTCATTTGTATCAATAAAATCAATCTTAAGGTTGATGTTTTTTCCAACAAGGAACTTTGGAACACCAACAAGCATTACCTTTGCACCACTGAACGACAAATCTTTTAAGATACATCGGCGCGGAACATTTTCTATAAAAATAATTGATTCTTCTTTTTCAAGACCAAGCTTACGGATTGAGTTTTTATTAATGTCAATTCTGTCTTCTTTTCGGTGATAGAAGTTTTCATTTGCTTCAAGAAATTCACCAATTTTAAAAATCAAATCATCAGGCGGGCGCTGAGTAAAGTTGAGAGTTACAACTGCAAGCTCTTCGGTATTCTGATATTTATTTATTTCGCCAACAGAACAGTTTACAAAAAAATGAATTGGAGCACCGTTTGCATCAATAAAGCAGTAGCGCAGCTGAATAGACATGTTTTTATCTTTTTGAATTGCAAGAAAAGCGCCGCTGTTTGTTCCAATAATGATTTTAGCAGATTGAAGAGATGAAGAATTTATAAGACATGGCCACTGACCGCCGGCACATTTAACATAAACCTGGCGAGGGTCCATTTTAAGAATCTGAACATTTGCTTTTGTAAAAACTATTTCCTTATCTCTGAAAAAATCATAATATCTGGAAATCTGATGACTATTCGCAATACTCATATCACAACTATTTTATATCAAACGTGATAATCACGCAAGATGAATACATAAAAAAAGAGATAAAAAAACCGCCGGCACGCAGGTCCGACGGTTTGCTAATGTAAATATCAGCTAAACTGCTTACTCAGCAGTCGGTGCTTCTGCTTCTGGAGCTGGAGCTTCAGCTGGTGCTTCTTCAGCTGCTGGAGCTGCCTCTTCTGCAGGAGTTTCTGCAGCAGGTGCTTCTTCTGCAGCAGGTGCAGGAGCTGGAGCGTTTCTTGCTTCGTTCTTAAGATGAGCGTTGCAGAACTTACAAATATTTACATTCTGACCATTAATTTCCTTTTCGTAGAGAACCTTAATATCTGTTTTTCCACAGATAGCGCAAGTTCCTCTTCCGTGCTTAGGAAGTGATCTGATACCTGATCCACGATGGTTCTTAGACATACGAACTCCTTATACGTAACCGTGGGCTTATTCAGCCTTAGGTTCTTCCTTCTTTTCAGAAGCTTTCTTAGAAGCCGGTTTCTTTTCAGGAGCAGCTTCCTTTGACTTTGTTGCAGCTTTCTTAGGCTTTTCTTCCTTTGCAGGAGCTTTCTTAGCAGCTTTCTTTTCTGCCTTTTCAGCCTTATCTGCTTCAGATTCAAGTTTATAGTCAACAAGTTCCAAGATTACAACATCAGCAGCATCACCCTGACGGAAACCAAGCTTAAGAACGCGTGTATAACCACCGTTTCTTTCCTTCATGCGTGGACCGATTTCTGTGAACAACTTATTAAGGATTTTTTCATCCGAAATAAATTTAGCTGCTTCACGACGGTTATGAACAGTATCTTCTTTAGCTCTTGTAATAAGCTTTTCAGCAGATTTTCTTACTTCAAGAGCCTTTGATTTAGTTGTAGTAATTCGCTCATATCTAAAGAGTGATGTTACCATATTGCGTGACATAGCACGACGATGTGCTGTTGTACGTGAAAGCGGATTAAAACCATTCTT
>JAFZXA010000121.1 GCA_017617115.1 Treponema sp. | reverse complement strand
CCTTCCAGAAGCTCGGTGGCCGCGAAACGCTCATAGAAAATCACATGAATGTAACCTTCTACGATGACGCAGGTCACGGCCTGAACCACGAGCTTGCAGAAGAAATAAATTTGAAAATTAAGGAAGAGCTTACTCTTTAATCCTTATAATATCTTGCCTGAGCTTCAAACATCTGGGCGTAAATGCCACCTTTGATTTTTTCAAGCTCGCTGTGGGTTCCATACTCTGCTATGTGACCGTCGGAGAAAACTGCAATTTTGTCGCAGAACTGGCAGCTGGAAAGTCGGTGCGAAATATAAAAAGCAGACTTACCGCCAACAAGAGAATTAAACTGTTTGTATATTTCATATTCTGCAATAGGGTCAAGGGCTGCAGTTGGTTCGTCTAAAATTACAACCGGGGCATCCTTACACAAAGCTCTGGCAATTGCAATTTTCTGCTGTTCGCCGCCCGAAGGTTCAACTCCTTTTTCATCAAAGAATTTGAAGATGCTTGTGTCGGTGCCGTTTTCGAGCCGTGCAACAAAATCGTGCAGCCCTACCCTATCTGTAAGAGTCGTTACATCAACCTCGTTATCTGCAAAAGCAATATTTTCTTTTACCGAAAAAGCAAACAGCTTGAAATCCTGGAAAACCGGTGCAAACTGCTTTATGTACTGCTCGTAGTCGTATTCCTTAATATCAATGCCGTCAACAAGAATCTGACCTTCAGTAGGGTCGTACAGGCGGCAAAGAAGTTTTATAAAAGTCGTTTTGCCGGCACCATTAAGTCCCACAATAGAAAGATGTTCTCCCGGAGCAATTTTGATATTTACATCATCCAGAACTTTTCGCTCAGTTTTTGGATAAGCAAACGAAACATGACGGAACTCAATTTCATGCGGCTTTTTTTCAATGGCACGCGTTCCTTTGGTCAAAGCCTCCGGATAATTCATAAATACAACATATTCATAAGCATAATTACAGCGTTTAATAAGTTCGGTTACATGATGAACCATTCCGCCGATTGCACCCTCAAGTCCGCCTTCTGCCGCAATGAGCTGAGTAAAGGTTCCAACACCAATAATCTTTCTTATTGCCAGCAGTGCCACGTAAAAATATGAAAAAATGCTGCGTCCAAGCGAAAGAAAATTACTTGCAAGATAATACGGATAACAGGTGTCGCCCTGCCATTTCCAAAGCCCGGTGCTCTTATCAGTATTGTCCTTCCAGGAATCGAGCATCATTTCTTTGGCTTCGTACAGTCTTATGTCCTTGCCAAAACGCGGGTCTACTATGTTCCAGCCAAAATATCCGAACAGGCGGTTGACCTTTGAAAGCTTTCCGAAAGCCACAATACCAATTTTGTTGCACTTTAATACAAACAAAAAATTAACAGCAGAATACACAACCATCACTGCAAGCAGGATTGGTGCATGCAGGACCAGCACAGTAATAAAACCTGCCGCCTTAAAAAGGTTTGTCAAAAATCCAAAGAACTGATCCGAAACTCCATCAACTCCGCCCGAATACCAGCTCATACCTGTTCTGGCTTTTTCTATCTGTTCAAGGGCTGCCTTGTCTTCGGTAAGCTGAAAGTCCAGCTCCATTACATGCTTTCCAATCAGAACATCAAAATATTTTTCCAGCCTGTTACTGTAGCGGTTTATAAAGTTTGTACAAATATCGTTTACAAGCTGCATCACTGCTTCACCAATAATCAGTATTGCTGCCAGCGTAATAAGCCTTTTTACATCCCTCGCTCCAACAATTTCATCTACAATCATCGGAGAAATAAAAAGTCCTAAGAAAGGCATTCCAATATTAATAATCATCCTTATAACTTTAAGCACAAAGAAAACCGGATACTTTTTTGCGGCGGTGCTGAACAATACTTTAATTACTGCAATAATCTTACGCATTTGCTTCACCTCCGTTTTCTGTATTTTCTGAACCCTCCGGATGCTCACGGTAGTACTGGGCCTGCACATTAAACATATTTGCATACTTACCGTTCAGTGCCATAAGCTTTTCATGACTGTCACATTCTACAAGCTTGCCGTCTTCGAACATTGCAATGCGGTCACAGAACCTGGTAGAAGCAAGCCTGTGCGAAATATAAACTGCCGACTTGTTCCCAATCATTTCATCAAAGCGTTCATACAAGATCTGCTCTGCAATTGCATCCAGGGCCGAAGTAGGCTCATCAAGAACTACTATTTTTGCACCCTTATAAAGTGCCTTTGCCAAAGCAAGCTTCTGCTTTTCACCACCGGAAAGGTCTACACCGTCATCTTCAACAATTTTTGTAAGCGGAGTTTCAAGACCCTTTACCAGCGAGGTAAGTCTTTCTTCAAGTCCAGCTTCACGTGCAGCACGGTCAGCCTTTTCAAAATCAAGCTGTTCCTTTCTTTGCATTGCAATATTTTCCGACATCAAAAAAGCAAAAATCTCGACATTTTGAAAAACCGGCGCAAACAGCCTGTAATATTCCGCCCGCCTGAACTTTCTTATATCCGTGCCGTTCAAGGTGATATAACCCGATGTTGGGTCGTAAAGACGAAGCAGCAGCTTAATCATCGTTGTCTTACCGGCTCCATTCAATCCAACTACAGCAATTTTTTCACCGGCGCCAATTTTAAGGTTCAAATGCGAAAGGGCATCTTTTTCAGATTTCAAATATTTATAGCTTACATCAACAAATTCAAATTCATAAGAATCTGTGTCTGGAAGCGGAATGCAATCCTTTTCATCCTCGGCAGTTTCAAGATCTATAAACGAACGGAAATCATCTGTTTCAAGACTTGCTTTTTTATAATCTCCAAACCTCTGCAAAAAGTTTATGAGTGCTCCGGAAAATGCAAGCGAAAAAGAAAGGAACATTGTAAAGTTACCGACAGTCATATCTTTTTTCAAAACCGAAACAAACAGCACGGCATATACAAGTACTTTTATAGCAATTCCCGCTGCAGCCGTAACAAAATTATATCGCAGCCAAAGCTTATGGTGGTAATCATTGCGCTCAATAAAAAATGCATTAAGCGCGTTGAACTTTCCCGTCAAAAAATCACTCAGGTGAAAAAGCCTTATATCCTTGGCAAAATCAAAATCCTGGGTAATTCTTTCCATATAGTGCTGGCTTCGCCACGAACCAGAAAGCTTGTCCCAGACCTCGCGCTTGTCAACCTTGATAATATGTCTGAAATAAAGATACTGAACAACGGTAAGCACAACCAGAGCAATAATAAGCCTTGGATCAAGTACAGTTACAGCAACAAAAGTAACAACAACAGTTAAACCGCTTTGCCCAAGATCCGTCATCAGGCGCATCATACTTTCAACGCCGTTATAGTTGCCCCCTGTTGCCTGATTTGCACGCTCTGCAACATCAAGAACATCTGGTTTTTCCAAAAGCTCGTACTTAAGGTCCAGTACCTTTGCAATGCGTTCGTTTATCATATTAGAACGAATGTAAATCCAGCGGTACCAGGACTTGGAACCCGAAGTTGTATTGCAAAAAGAAAGGACAATTGCAATGCAGCCCGCAATCAGAATCAGCTTTATAAGCTCATGCTCGCCGGCTTGACCATCATAATTTTGAATAATATCAATAACATATTTACCAAAGATTCCCCAGAAATAAGAAAGAATTGAACCGGCTACAAGCCCTATTACCATCAAAAATAAAACCGAAGGCTTATACTGTGCCATTTTGCGTATGATATAGCGGGTGTTGCTCCATATACCATATTCTTTGTGCAGGGGGTTATCTTTACTTTCTTTGTAATCTGACATTTATAACTCTCCGTTTTTTACACTTTTTCAAATAAAAAAATCCCAAAGCTTCCTGTTTTCAACATAACATATAATCAGGATGTGTGCTATAAAAAATAACAAAAATATATAAACATAGGTGATTTTTCTAATGCAAAATTTATATTTAGGGTTTATAATAAAGAAATAAAAAGGTAAACCTAAAAATTGCTTTCGCAATTTTTTTAACGGTTTGCTATCAATCAACGCCCGCCAGCGGGCTTGCTCAGGAGTAAAAAAATGCGTATCAAATCTGTATTCAGTCACAGTTTTGAAAAATATGGAAAGGTTCTTACAGGCTATGATGTAACTGACCTTCTCAAAAAACTGGACGAAACCACAAAAAAGCCTGAAGATGCTGTTATTTATGAACCAGGTGATGCCGGTCTTGAAAGCCTGCCAATTGCTAAAGAGTTCAGCAATAATGCTTATGGCGGAATGCCGATTCAGGTTGGTTACTGTAACGGTAACAACACAAAGCTCAACTGCCTTGAATGGCACATTGGTTCAGAGCTTAATATTCCTTCAAACGACATTGTTCTTCTGCTTGCTTCACTTCAGTCTGTAAAAAACGGAAAACTCAATACCAGCGCTGTAGAAGCATTCTATGTACCTGCAGGAACAATCGTTCAGGTATATGAAACTACCCTTCACTATGCACCATGTAATGCAGTAAAAAACGGTGAAGTTTCAAAAGAAGGCTTCCGTGTTATTATTGTTCTTCCAAAGGACACAAACACAGAAAAACCAAAGATTGACGAAAAGAATCTTAACGACAAGCTGCTTTGGGCACGCAACAAGTGGCTCATTGCACATCCAGATTCAAGCGAAGCAAAGGCAGGTGCTTTTGTAGGATTGACTGGTATAAATATCAATATTGCAAAGTAATAGATCCCGAAACAAGTTCGGGATGACATACTTATAAAAATTAGGAGTAAAAAATGATTAACAACAAACCAAAAATCAAGATCGGTATTGTGGCTGTTAGCCGCGACTGTTTCCCAGAGTCTCTTG
>JAFZXA010000120.1 GCA_017617115.1 Treponema sp. | reverse complement strand
TTATTCAATTTTACAAAAACACAATACAAGCGGTGACGACAAAAAGCTTAAAATAAAATTCGATAAAATCACTTCACACGATATCACTTATGTAGGAATTATTCAGACAGCCCGTGCGAGCGGCCTTGAAAAATTTCCTCTTCCATACGTTCTTACAAACTGCCATAACTCACTTTGTGCAGTAGGCGGAACAATCAACGAAGATGACCACATGTTTGGTCTTACCTGTGCCCAGAAGTACGGCGGAATCTATGTTCCACCTCATCAAGCAGTAATTCATCAGTTTGCCCGCGAAATGCTTGCAAAGTGCGGCGATATGATTTTGGGTTCAGACAGCCACACACGCTATGGAGCCCTTGGAACAATGGCAGTAGGCGAGGGCGGCGGTGAACTTGCAAAGCAGCTTTTGAACAAAACTTACGATGTTGCATACCCGGGCGTTGTTGCAATTTACCTTACAGGCAGCCCTGTTCCAGGTGTTGGACCACAGGACGTTGCCCTTGCAATTATCAAGGCTGTTTTTGATAACGGCTATGTAAAAAATAAGGTTATGGAATTTGTAGGACCAGGTGTTGCAAATCTTTCTGCCGATTTCCGTATTGGTGTAGATGTTATGACAACCGAAACAACCTGTCTTTCTTCAATCTGGACTACCGATGAAAAAATCCGCGAGTTCTATGCAATTCACGGCCGCGAAAATGACTACAAGGAACTGAACCCAGGCGAAGGCGCATACTACGACGGTGCAATCGAAATTGACCTTGGACAAATCCGCCCGATGATTGCAATGCCGTTCCACCCAAGTTGTGCATATACAATTGACGAAGTAAACAAAAATCTTATGGATGTTCTTGAAGCAGCAGAACAGCGTGCAAAGGTTAGCTTTGGCGACAAGGTAAACTTCAGTCTTAAAAACAAAGTAATCGACGGAAAACTTTATGTAGACCAGGGAGTTATTGCCGGTTGTGCAGGCGGTGGTTTTGAAAACATCTGTGCTGCAGCCGACATTCTTAAAGGTAAAGACACCGGAAACGGCAAGTTCCTTTTGAACGTATATCCGGCAAGTATGCCTGTTTACATGGAACTTATGAAAAACGGTGCATTTGCTTCACTTATTGATGCTGGTGCAATTGTTAAGACTGCCTTCTGTGGACCATGCTTTGGTGCAGGCGATACTCCTGCAAACGGAGCTTTCTCAATCCGCCACTCAACAAGAAACTTCCCTAATCGTGAAGGTTCAAAAATCCAGAATGGTCAGTTATCTTCTGTTGCACTTATGGATGCCCGCTCAATTGCAGCTACTGCCGCTAACAAAGGCTTCCTTACAGCTGCTACAGAATTCGACACAGAATTCAGCGGTAAAAAATATTTCTTTGATAAAGCAATTTACGAAAAACGAGTTTACGATTCAAAGGGTGTTGCACATCCGGAAGTTCAGATTCAGTTTGGACCAAATATCAAGGACTGGCCTGAGCAGAAAGCACTTTCAGATGACCTCTTAATAAAAGTTGTAAGTGAAATACACGATCCTGTAACAACAACAGACGAACTCATTCCTAGTGGCGAAACTTCTTCGTTCCGTTCTAATCCGCTTGGACTTGCAGAGTTCACACTCAGCCGTAAAGATCCTGCATACGTAGGACGTGCAAAGGCAGTTCGTGATCTTACAGACGAAGTTCGTGCAGAAATAAAGGCAGCTGTAGAAACACTCGGCAAAAAAGACGCAGAACTTGGAAAACACGCAGCTGCAGCAGGTACTGGTTCAACAATCTTTGCAGTAAAACCGGGAGACGGTTCCGCCCGCGAACAGGCTGCCAGCTGTCAGAGAGTTTTGGGTGCAAGCGCCAACATTGCAAACGAATATGCAACAAAACGCTATCGTTCAAACCTCATCAACTGGGGAATGCTTCCGTTTATTTACAAGGACGGCGACAAAAACCTTCCATTTGCAAACGGCGATTATGTATTTATTCCGGGCGTAAAAAAGATGATAGAAGAAAAGCTTCCGTCAATCAAAGCCTACGCCGCTAAAGCAGACGGTACCGTAACCGAGTTTGAACTAAGTGTAGGCGACCTGACCGACGACGAACGAAAGATTATTTTGGCCGGATGCTTGATTAATTTCTACCGAAATTAATTGAAAATTCCTCAAAATGGTCTATAATGGAATATTATGAAGTCTAAGGCCTTTATTGTTACTATTATTAGTATTTTTTTGAGTGTTTTATCATCTTGTACAGGCAAAGACGACAACCCAAGACTCTATATTACCGATTTTTCATGGGCATTAACTACCGAAGAAAGTGATGTAGAAGAAGCAGAAACTCTTGAATTCCAGAAACTTCCAAAGCTCGCCTATAAAAATATCCGCAAGCTGGTTGGTTATACAGGTGAATATATCTGGCTAAAAACAACCTTTACTCTTCCAGATGAACTCAAAGGCGATGACCTTTCAATGTTTGTACCGTATATTCACTTTGCCGAAGAGCTTTATTTAAACGGTTATTATATAGATGATTACGGTCAGATGGAAGGCGGCTCCGAATCTTCAACAATTCAGGAAGCGGGCTTTATGGCTCATCTTTTTGATTTTCCGGAAAGCTTTATAAATCAGGAAGGTGAGAACACCGTACTTATAAAATTGTTTTCACTTGGAAACGGTTCAATCTGCGGAAAAATCTTTGTTGGCCTGCGCGAAGATGCCTGGAGTACTTCCGATAAATTTACCTTCTGGCATTCCCGAATTTATGTCTTTCTTGAAGGAATTATGCTTTGTGTAAGCATCTTCTTCTTAATGATTTTTATTGCTTACCGCAAGGAACGCATTTACATATATTTTTCTCTTCTTAATCTGCTTTCATTTATTTTCTTTTCAACGCTGTTTGCCGGAGACCTTCCGTGGGTAGGCTTTCATGGCGGTATTCCATATTTCTGGTTCTATAAGCTTGCAAAATGTGCAACCTTCTTTGGACTTGAATATCTTTTCTCGCTTTTTATTTTTGACTATCTTGAAATGCAGCACTCACTAACAGAACGAATTGTAAGAGGAATGTATCTTTTTGCATCTGTTATTCTTTGTGTAACTGCCAGAACATATACAGATCTTATAAATTACTCACATTTTATTATTTGGCTTTCGGTTGTAGATATTCAAATAGCAATTGGAATGATTTTAATTAATCTTAGAAAATCCGAAAAACGAGAAAAAGCTCGCCTTCTTTTACTCACACTTGCTCCATTCCTTATTACAGTAAACATCGATTTTATTTTCAAAACCTTTATGAATGATATTCTGGCTCCATATTATTCACTTTATGGCTGGGTTGGAACTGTTATAATCTTCTTCCTGACCTTTAGTTATGATTACCAGAAAATCAGTAAACGTCTGGAATATTTGAATATTGAGCTTAAAAATGAAGTTAGTGAACAGACCCGTCAGCTTAAAGAAGCAAACGAAAGTCTTGAACACGAAATGGAAATTGCTTCCGAAGACATGCACATGGCAGCAATTGTTCAGCAAAAGTTTTTCTATGTCCCGGATGTTGAATTTGATAACTGGGATTTTGCAGTATGTTATGAACCGCTTTCTCAGGTTTCGGGCGACCTCTTTAATTTCTTCTATGATGATAATAAACTCAACGGCATTTCTCTATTCGATGCTTCGGGGCATGGAGTCGCAGCAAGTCTTGTTACAATGCTTTCAGAAAACATTATCCGTCAGGTTTATATTGATGAATATAAATCGGATGAAACTTTGGGGCAGATTCTTACAAATATCAATACATCTCTCATTCAGGCAAAAGGTGAAGTTGATAACTTCTTAACAGGAATCCTTCTTAAAATAACCGACAACAATGACGGAACTTCAAAAGTTAATGTTGCAAATGCCGGTCATCCTCGTCCGTTTATATACAGAAGTGAGGAAGACATGGTAATGGAGCTTCAGCCTCCAAATGATGATTATGTATTCGGACCAATTGGAATTAATGGAATAGAACACAACTATCTTGATTTTGAAATAACCATGAAGTCCGGCGATGTACTGATTTTGTATACAGACGGTCTTACAGAAACAATGAATATTCACCGTGAGGATTTTGGAAAGTCAAGCGTTCAGGCTTTGTTGCAGCGAAACAACAAGAAGAGTGCTAAAGAAATATTAAACATCATCCTAAAGAAGCTCAACGAGCATTCTGCCGGCGCTCCACGCTCCGACGACTTAACTACAATCATTATTAAGAGGAAGTAATTATGGTAGATTACACAGAAGGTTCAGGAAAACAGTATCACACTGGCGTTGGCCCTGATGATATTGGAAAGTATGTTATTATGCCCGGCGACCCAAAACGCTGTGCAAAAATAGCCGAGCATTTTGAAAACGCAAAGCTTGTAGCCGATGTTCGTGAATATACAACTTATACAGGCTTTCTTGCAGGCGAAAAGGTTAGTGTAACTTCTACAGGAATTGGTGGACCTTCTGCTTCCATTGCTATAGACGAACTTGCCAAATGCGGTGCGCATACATTTATTCGTGTTGGAACCTGCGGTGGTATGCAGGAAGAAGTTATGGGCGGAGATATTGTAATTGCAACAGGTGCCGTTCGCATGGAAGGTACAAGCCGAGAATTTGCTCCTATTGAATATCCTGCTGTTCCTGATCTTGATTGTGTAAATGCTTTAGTTGGTGCTGCAAAAACTCTTGGTGCTCCGCATCATGTTGGAGTAGTTCAGTGCAAGGATTCGTTCTTTGGCCAGCACGAGCCCGAAGTTATGCCTGTTAGTTATGAGCTTGAAAATAAGTGGCAGGCCTGGCTCCGAATGGGATGTCTTGCAAGCGAAATGGAAAGTGCAGCGCTGTTTATTGCCGGTCAGTTTCTGAAAGTGCGTGTTGGTTCGTGCTTTTTAGTTGTTGCAAACCAGGAACGCGCAAAAAAAGGACTGCCAAACAAACAGGCGCATGATACAGAATTGGCAATTAGTGTTGCAGTTAAGGCGCTCGAGCAATTAATAGTTCAAGATAAACAGTTAAACAAATAGAGCTTACCCTCCCGTACAAAATGCCCTCGGCCAACAGAGGAAGTTGTCCTCGGTCATTTTGTACTCCGGATAAGCCCGATTGGTTCTTGTTTAGCCAACTCTTATTCTTACGCCTTTACAGTATACTCCTTAACACCCAATACAGTTTCACCGTCTATCTGGAGGGCGCGTGGGCTGTCGAATTCTACTTTAACATCTTTTCCTGTCATGAGAATGCAGCTCTTTGGGAATTTAAGGTGTTCGCCTGTAAAAATCTTCGAAAAGATAATAAGTGCGCGCAGTCTGATTAAACCTCGGAATACAAGCACAGAAACTTTGTGTTCAGGATCATTTCTATCCTGTTCTGGAGCTGCCATCATTCCGCCGCCATAAAAACGACCTTTCATTGTAGAAGCAAGGAAAACGTCCTTGTAATGATATTCTTTTCCGTCAATTGTTACTTTTGCATTTGTTTTTTTATACTGGAACAAAGCACCCTTTACAGCAATTGATGTGTAATTGATTGGTTTGTCGCTGTCTTTGGCACGGATTTTATCACCCATTTCGCAGCACCAGCCGTCAATACCGTAGCCAATTCCATTTATAAACTTTTGTGTTTTTCCATTGATTGTAACTGTAGGAAGATTTGTTATGTAATTATTTAAATTAATAAGAATTAAATCTGCTTTTCCATGAACATCGCGGTTAAAGTCGTTTCCGCTTCCAAGTGGAAAGTAGAAAACAGGCTTTGAAAGGTCCGATTCATCAACTTCATTAATAAATCGGTTGATAGTTCCATCACCACCGCACAGAACAACACGTTCATCTGCACCAACCTTGTTCATGAATGACTTATAATCAAAGTCCGGTGTCATTTCAACATAATTCAAATCATTATTTGCCAGAATCTCATCAAGCTGATAAACATTAGTCTTAGCCGATTTATTTCCCGACTGTGGATTAAAAAGAATAATATACTTAGCGTTCATTTCTCGGTCTCCTGAGTAAAATATACATATATTTTATTGCTAATCTTTAAAAAAAACAAGTAAAACGATTTATAAAAATTTACAGAATTAGATGAAAAAAAATGCGGGAGCATTTTTTTTATATAAATATGCATTTTATATTGCATATTTTTGCAAAAAACTGTATATTTTTTGTATATTTATGCAATAATATCACACAGGAGGCATATTATGGCAAAAGATAAGGTAGTTCTTGCTTATTCATGCGGTTTGGATACCACAGTTATTATTCCGTGGCTCAAAGAAAATTATGATTATGATGTAATCGCTGTTTGTATTGATGTTGGACAGGGCGATGACTGGGCAAGCATTAAGGCCCGTGCACTTAAAACAGGGGCAAGTGCCTGCTATGTTGTAGATGCAAAACAGGAATACATTGAAGAATACATCTGGCCGGCTCTTAAGGCAAATGCAGTTTACGAAGATGAATATCTTTTGGGAACTTCTACTGCTCGTCCTCTTATTGGAAAAATCCTTGTAGAATATGCCCGCCAGGAAGGTGCTGTTGCAATCTGCCACGGTGCTACCGGTAAAGGAAATGATCAGGTTCGTTTTGAACTTGCAATCAAAGCTTTTGCTCCAGACCTTAAAGTAATTGCAGCCTGGCGTGATGACAAATGGAACATGGACAGCCGCGAAGCCGAAATTAAATATCTTGAAGACCGCGGACTTGAAGTTCCAATGAAAAAAGATCAGTCTTATTCACGCGATGAAAATATCTGGCATCTTTCGCACGAAGGTCTTGAACTTGAAAAGACTGAAAATGAACCAAACTACAAGCACATGCTCAAAAATACTACTGTGCCGGAAGAAGCTCCTGATGAAGGAGAATATGTAGAAATTCAGTTTGAAAAGGGTATTCCTGTTGCTTTGAACGGCAAAAAGATGAATGCAGTTGATTTGCTTAACGAATTGAACGTAATTGGCGGCCGCAACGGTGTTGGACTTGTAGATATCTGCGAAAACCGCTGTGTTGGTATGAAGAGCCGCGGTGTTTATGAAACTCCGGGTGGAGCAATCCTTTATTTTGCACACAGAATGATGGATCACATCTGTCTTGATAGAGAAACCTACCACTACAAGCAGCAGATTGCCATTCGTGTTGGTGAATTGATTTACGATGGAAAGTGGTTCACAACCTTGATGGATGCATGTATGGCTTTTGTTGACAAGACAGAAGAAACAGTTACCGGTTGGGCCAAGGTTAAACTCATTAAGGGTGCAATCCGCGGTGCAGGTTCTGGTTCTAAGTACAGCCTTTATAATGAAAGCATTGCTTCATTTACAACCGGTGAGCTTTATAACCACAAGGATGCCGAAGGCTTTATTACCTTGTTCGGCCTCCCACTTAAGGTTCGCGCTATGATGGAGCAGAAGGTAGGCGAAGGCCAGGCTATAACTGAAAGTAAGAGCTTTAAGAAGAGACCTACTGAGTAATGCCGATAATAGAAAACGCGTTAAAAATAACAGTCCATCGGGACTGTTATTTAGCGTTTACCTTGAAAATGGCTCGCGAGATTTATCGAGCGTGATATTAAAAGACATCTTTTTTGTAAAAATTGTAACCATACTTATATTTTTTGTGTTATAATAAACGTATAACAAAAACGTCCTTGAATAATAGCAATATTTCTTCAAGGGCGTTTTTTTTATTTGAGGCCGCAATCGGCCTTACTCAGGAGGTACATTATGAAAAAATTACTAGTTTCACTTTTACTTATGACCACCATATTTGCCAGTACATTTGCCCAGGCTTATGATGTCGTAGAAGCCGGAGAAGAAATTGATTTTAACCATAATGAGGTATATCTTGCTGCCGGTATGCCATCTTTTTTAGGCTTGTTTGCCGGTGTGTTTGTAGCGCTTGGCGAAGGCCTTGCTAAATCCTTGAATCAGAATAATGAAGAAGGTGGACAGACAACCAAATCAAATGAGGCTGCCTTTAGTATCACTGGTGGTTATAACTATTACTTTACAGAAAACTTTGGTGTAGGTGCATTTGCAAACTATGAAAAATTTGGAAGCCTGTCATTAATTGCTATACAGGCAAAGCTTACTGCACAATATGGCTGGGAACATTTTAAAATCTATCATGCAGCAAGTGGTGGAATCATGTTTATTCCAGGTGGTGATAAGCCAGGTTTCGTTTTTGACGTAACATATCTTGGTCTTAAACTCGATTTTGAAGACTGGAACATCTTTGTAGATGCATCAATTCCTACAACCGGTATAGTAAAGGCCGGCGCATCATTTAAATTCTAGATTGCCACGTCGCTATCGCTCCTCGCAATGACGAAATGCGCTGTCATTGCGAGCGCAGCGAAGCAATCCATATATTGAAAAATCCCCTATAAAATGATATTTTATAGTTACTATATTCTAAAATTATTTTATAGGAGATATTATGACATACACTGCAGAAGTGGAGCATATGTGTCCTTTGGCTAAAGGCGCATATCATGGTCCTGCACCAATCCCTGAAGAAGGCGAGTGGGTACAGGTAAAAAAAATTGAAGACATTTCCGGCTTTACACACGGTATCGGCTGGTGTGCACCTCAGCAGGGAGCTTGCAAGCTTTCCTTAAACGTTAAAGACGGTATCATCCAGGAGGCTCTTGTAGAAACCCTCGGATGCTCCGGTATGACTCATTCCGCAGCTATGGCAGCCGAGATCCTTCCGGGTCTTACTCTTCTCGAGGCTCTTAACACAGACCTCGTATGCGATGCCATCAACACCGCAATGAGAGAGCTTTTCCTTCAGATAGTATACGGCAGAACACAGAGCGCATTCTCCGAGGACGGCCTTCAGATCGGCGCAGGTCTCGAGGATCTCGGTAAGGGAACACGTTCAATGGTTGGTACAACCTACGGAACTCTTGACAAGGGACCCAGATACCTTGAGCTTACAGACGGTTACATCACCA
>JAFZXA010000119.1 GCA_017617115.1 Treponema sp. | reverse complement strand
TTCAATTGCACTAGCCGAAACCGCATCAAAAAGGTCATGCTTGTTTGCCTGCGAAATATCCTTTCCATACTGACGGCGCAGACGAGCCGAAAGATTTTCTTTGAATTGTTCCTTGTTGAATTCCATTTAAAAAGTCTCCTTGTATCAATCCGTCATCCCGAACTTGTTTCGGGATCTACTTATAATGGGATGCTGAAACAAGTTCAGCATGACGGACTTTATTAATTTCAGTTTACTTTTTACGAATTATTTTATGAATAAAGCAATTTTAACGCATAATCGGGGGATTTTCAACTTGTTATTTTCCAATAAGCACAACCGTTGCCCCAGAAAGCAGCACATAGCGGCGCTGTTCACGAAGAAGTTCTTCGGTAGTTGGCTCGGCTATGTCTTCCGGAGAGTCTAATGAAGTGTCGGAAACAAGGTACCACTGGCGGCCGTCAGAAAGAGCAGGCAAAGTGATTGTAAGGTCGTAGATGTCGGTATTTGTAGCAATGTAAAAATCGGAATCGCCGGTTACTGCACCATTGAGCTTAAAGGCGAGGAAGCGCTTCTGTTTGCTCCAGTCGGGATTTTTTGCATTGATGTCGTACCAGGCAATTTCGGGAACAGTGTCTTTGTCGTAGCAGTCGGTAAAAAATTTTGTGCGGCAAAATACATTGTGGGCCTTGCGGTAAGCAATAAGATTTTTTGTAAAGCGCACAAGACCGGCATTTTTCTGGGCAAGGTTCCAGTCAAACCAGCTGATTTCGTTGTCCTGGCAGTAGGCGTTGTTGTTGCCACCCTGAGTGCGGCGCATTTCGTCACCACCAAGCAGCATTGGTACACCTTGCGAAACCATAAGATATATAAGGAAGTTTTTGATTTTGCGTATGCGCTGAGCCTGGATTTTTGGGTTTGTACACTCCCCTTCAAAGCCGTTGTTGTAGCTCAAGTTGTCGTCGGAACCGTCGCGGTTTTCTTCTCCGTTTTCTTCGTTGTGCTTGTGGTTGTAAGTAACAAGGTCGTTGAGCGTAAATCCGTCGTGGGCTGTAATAAAGTTTATTGAAGCAGTTGGAGCACGGCCACTGTGGTTGTAGGCGTCTGAGCTTCCGGCAATACGTGTTGCTGCAGCAGTTGTTGCGTCGTCGTCGCCACGAATAAAGCGGCGGATATCGTCACGGAAGCGGCCGTTCCATTCGGACCAGCGGTTATCGCCACAAAGACAGCCACCCGGGAAACCTCCAAGCTGGTAAAGGCCTGCACAGTCCCAAGGCTCTGCAATAATTTTTGTATTTGCAAGAACAGGATCCTGGCTTATGCTTGCTGTAAGACTTGGCATGTCATAAGGAATTGGTGAACCATTTGGCGCACGAGTAAGAATTGAAGCAAGGTCAAAGCGGAAGCCGTCTACGTGCATCTGCAAAACCCAGTAGCGCAGGCTGTCTAAAATAAACTGCGCCGTTACCGGATGATTACAGTTTACGCTGTTTCCGCAGCCGCTGAAGTTCATATAATACTGTTTGTCGTTTTGAGGAAGCGAATAATAAACATCGTTCTGAAGGCCCCGGAATTCAAAAGCATAACCGCGTTCGTTTCCTTCGGCAGTGTGATTGTATACAACATCAAGAATTACTTCTATGCCGGCGCGGTGAAGTTCCTTTACCATCTGCTTAAATTCACGCACAGGACCACCAGGGGTTCGGTCTGCAGCATAGCCTGTCTTTGGTGCAAAAAATCCTATTGTTGAATAGCCCCAGTAGTTTACAAGTGTTTCGCCTGTTTTTGGGTTGGAATTGGCTGTTTCATTTTCGTCAAATTCAAAAACAGGAAGGAGTTCTACAGCAGTAATTCCAAGATCGCGAAGGTATTCTGCTTTTTGTGTAAATCCTTTGTAGGTGCCGGCAATTTCTGGTGCAACACCTGATGTACCCGAAGCGGTAAAACCTTTAAGATGAGTTTCGTAAATTACAGTTTTTTCAAGCGGATAGTTCAGAGGTTTGTCGCCTTCCCAATCAAAGCTGTCATCAACTACAACGCATTTTGGAAAGTCAGAAAGATCCTGAAGTTCACCGCCTTCATTTGCAGAAAAGCCCATGCGGTGCTGCTTGTTGTAAGAACGGAAAACAGAACCAATTGTAAAAGCCTTTGCATAAGGGTCAAAAAGATATTTATTTTTATTAAAACGAAGTCCGCGCGTTGGTTCGTAAGGGCCGTCTACTTTGTACAAATAAAGGGTGCCATTTCCAAGCCCTTCCCCGCAAAGTTCAATATGCCAGATGTCGCCGGTTTTGTTTACAGCCGGGTCAAATGCAATTACAGCATAAGGTTTGGCAGCCATGTCGCTTTCAAAAAGACAAAGACTAACCGCAGTGGCATCCTTACTGTATATAGAAAAATTCACGCCGTTTGGGGTAATAGTTGCTCCAAGGTTTAATGGTGTTCCGGCTTTTGTAATTACTTCGGGCATGTGGTTATATTATCATTTAACGCGAAAATATGCTACAATGCACTTATGGAAGAAACCCAAAACTTAAAAACCGCCGTAGTTGCAATAATTGGCCGACCTTCTGCTGGCAAATCAACTTTTTTGAACTCTGCCTGTCAGGAACCGGTGAGTATCGTTTCACCGATACCTCAGACTACGCGCAATGCAATTAAAGGAATTGTAAACACATCGTTCGGGCAACTTATTTTTATAGATACGCCGGGCTACCACGATTCAGAAAAAAAACTGAACCAGAAGCTGCGCAATGTTACCGAAAGTCAGCTTGACGGAATTGACTGCGCCCTTTATGTAATTGATGCAACACGCCCTGCCGGCGAAGAAGAAGTTCATACAGCTGCCCTGCTCAAAGGCCTTCAGAATAAAACAGTTGTTGCCATAAATAAAATTGACTCTCCTCAGGCAAAGCCTTTTCCGGTACGCCAGTTTATAAGCGAAAATCTTCCGGAAATCCCGGCCCAGCGCATACTCGAAATGTCTGCACAAAAAGACACAGGAATAAACGAAGTTCTTAAAGCCCTGTACGATATTTCCCCGCAAGGTGACCCGATTTACGACGAAGAAACTTACACTGACCAGGACCTCACCTTCCGCATTTGTGAAGTTATCCGCGGTGAAGCAATCAACCGCCTGTCAGATGAAATACCTCATGCAGTTTATGTAGAAGTTGCAGACGTAGAACATCGTAACGAAGGCAAAAAACTTTGGATCCGAGCCTTTTTATGTGTAGAACGCGAAAGCCAGAAAGGCATTGTAATTGGCAAAGGCGCCGCAAAAATCAAAGAAATCAGAATGGCTGCCATTAAAAAACTCAGCGAAATATACATTCAGAAAATTGACCTGGATCTTCAGGTAAAAGTAAACAAAAACTGGCGGCAAAAGGACGTAATTTTAAATAAATTGATATAATTTCTAACTGTGATATAATTATAATGTTATGGCACAGTTTGACCTGGATGCTTACAAACCAAAGGATACTCTCAATGCCGGGCAGATAATCAGAATTGCAAACCGGATGTTGTTTAATATAAACAATAGTATTGTGCTTCATAACGAAAGGACTGCGTACCTGGCGCTTAAGGTTGCACAGGCACAGGCAATGAACAGCAAATGCACTCTTACAAATCTTGTTATTCTTGCTCTTTTTCATACCCTGGGATTTTTCAGGCAGGATATTCTTTATAACGAAACACCTTTTTCAAGCGACCTGACTTTTTTTTCAGATGAAAAACGTACAAAAAGTAAGTACATGTTTTCGTATTACTATCTGGAATTTATGACACCGCTTAAAAACGACGCTCAGGCTCTTGAAGAATTTAATCAGCCGTTTGACGAGGTGCAGAAAAAATTCCTTTACCAGACAGATTACAAATCAATCATTTATATGTGTGCAAGGGCCAGCGACTTTATTGCAAAAAATCCGGACAAAACTTTTCCAGCAGATGTAAACGAAATTGCCCCAGATTACTTTGACCCTGTTTTTGCCAACGCCTTTAATAAACTGAATAAGGACGAAGCACTTGTTTTGCAGGTAAAAAATCCTGATTTTTTCTGGGAGCTTGAAAACTTTCTTTACCGCATAAGGCTAAGCCCCGAAGATACACATCAGGCATTAAAGCTTCTTGTTTATTTTCTTGATTTTAAAAGCACGGTTACTTTGACTCACTCAATAAATACTTCGTGTTATGCGCTTTCTTTGGGCAAAAGACTTCACCTTAACGACGAGAATTTGAATACCTTATTTACTTCTGCAATAGTTCACGACATTGGAAAAATTGCCACCCCTACACGCATTCTGGAATTTCCAGGAAAGCTTTCTCCCGAAGACATGGGTATTATGCGATATCATGTTAATCACACAAAAAGAATTCTGGGCAGCATTGTTTCTACAAATATTTTTGAAACAGCCGGCCGCCATCATGAAAAACTAAACGGCAAAGGGTACCCGCAGCATTTAGACGCAAGTGTACTTAATCAAAATCAGAGGATTTTAACAATTGCCGATATTACAAGCGCACTCACCGACAACCGCAGTTACAAGGGTGAATTCTCTAAGGAACACACTCTAGGCATAATAAACAAGATGACAGAAGAAGGTGAACTCGACCCGGATATTGTACAGGTGCTTGTCGAAAACTACGATGATATCAGAGCCGAACAGCAATATCTTCAATCATTCCTTAAGGTTGACTTTTCTAATGTTCTTAAAGAATACAACGATTATCTTTTTAATGACGCCGACCTTATTGCCAATAATATTGAAGATGTTACAGAAGGCATTGAAGAAATTGAGGAAGTTGACGCCATCGAAGAAATAGAAGAGATTGAAGAAATAGAGACGCTAGAAGAAGTTTAAATTTTTATATATAATGACCGAATTGAGGTAATTATATGGCACTTGAATGCGGTATCGTAGGACTTCCAAATGTCGGTAAGTCAACAATTTTTTCGGCTCTTACAGCGGCTCCTGCTGCGGCAGAGAATTTTCCTTTTTGTACAATTGACCCAAATATTGGAATTGTAGATTTACCGGACGAAAGACTGGACTTTTTAGCAAGCATCCATAATCCAAAAAAGAAGACTCCTGCAAGCGTTAAGTTTGTTGATATTGCAGGACTTATTAAAGGTGCCAGCAACGGCGAAGGTCTTGGAAACAAATTCCTTGCAAATATCCGTGAGTGTTCTGTAATTGCTCATGTTGTACGCTGTTTTGATAACCCTGATATTATGCACGTACGCGAAAATGCAAACGAAGCAGCACCAATTGACCCTGAAAGCGATATTCTTACAATAAACTGGGAACTTTGCCAGGCAGATTTGAACACAATTGAAGCACGCCAGGATAAAGTTACCCGTGCCGTTCGCTCCCTTGGAAAAGAAGAAGAAAAAAAATATGCTCCATGGACAAGTGCTGTTGCAAAAATCAAGCCTTTGCTCCAGGACGGAAAATGCGCCCGCACAGCAGACCTTACAGACGATGAAAAAGCTGCCCTTTACGACATGTTTCTTCTTACAATGAAACCTACAATTTATGTAGCAAACGTTGATGAAGATTCAATTGCGGCACAGACAAACAAATATGTAGAAGTTGTTAAAAAAATTGCCGACGAAGAACATTCTGAAGTTGTAGTAATCTGCGGAAAGTTTGAAGCAGACCTTGCCGAAATTGAGGACCCTGCCGACCGCAAGGATTTTATGGAAAGCGTTGGTCTTACCGAAAGCGGACTTGCAGTTTTAGCTCGTAAAACTTACCACCTTATGGGACTTCGCACCTTCTTTACAGGAGGCCCTGATGAATGCCGTGCCTGGACAATTCATGCAGGAGACAAGGCTCCAAAAGCTGCCGGTGTAATTCACACAGACTTTGAAAAAGGCTTTATTAAAGCCGAAGCATACACAATTGACGACCTGCGCCAGTACAAGGATGAAGCAGCTATTAAAGCTGCCGGCAAGTACCGCCAGGAAGGTAAAGAGTACGTTGTTCAGGACGGAGACGTGCTATTTTTTAAATTCAATGTGTGAGGAAGCCGCTGGCGGCTTCGTGTTCAATCGGAGAGCGTTAAAAAAATTGCGATCGAGCAATTTTTAGCTCATCCGAATTCTTTTTTTTAAAAATTTTACAAATTTTTCTAAATTTACTTCCTCTTTTAACAAAATTTTTTGTTAACTATAGTATAAGAATTTTTATTCGAGGAAGGTATTATGAAAAACTTACGATGCATGCTGCTTGTGGCGGCGGGATTTTGGCTCTGTTCTTGTTCCGGTGGATGTTCGGTACAGAATAAGATATTGCAGGAAGAATCAGCAGCTTCTGGCGGCACACAAATTTCTGTAGCAAACTGGAACCTGCAGACTTTCTTTGACGGTACAAAGGATGGCTGTGAGTACAAGGAATTTCAAAAATCGGCGGACTGGAACACGCAAACCTATAAGGTACGGTTGGAGCGGCTTTGTGAATTCATTACAACAACCGATGCCGATATTTTTGTTTTTGAAGAAATTGAAAATGAAGGAATAATCTACGACATAAGTAATCAGCTGGCAGGGAGCGGGCACAACTGGAACCAGAAAAAGTTCTGGAATTATTCGGTATTTGCGAAAGAAGAAGAAACGGCTATTGGCATAGGCATTCTTTCACGCTATCCGCTTAGCAATGTAAAAACTCATTCAATGGATATTCGCATTCATTCCGTAAGTCAGCCCACAACACGTTACATTCTTGAAGCCCAAGTAAGCATAGAAAAAAAACCGCTCATAATTCTTGCAAATCACTGGAAATCAAAATCGGGCGGAGAGCAGGAAACAGAAATCTGGCGCGACTGGCAGGAAAGCGTTCTTGCAAAAAGACTTAGTGAATTACAACAGGACTCCCCCACACCAGCTGTTTTAATCTGCGGGGACTTTAACCGTGATGCAGTAGATTTTGTATGCAACTTAAAAAATCAGAAGGGATGGCAAAAGGATTTTGGAAACACAATACTCCGCTATGCCGATTTTGGATACACAGATTTTGTTGATGTTAATTCGCTCTGGTTTACAGACTACGGTGAATATGCTTCAAATAAAGGCAGTTATTTTTATGATGATGAATGGGAAAGAATTGATAACATAATGCTTACAGGTGCCGTTCGAAAAATCTCATTTTCACCAAGTGCAATAGAACCCTGGGCAAGTGCACAAGGCTACCCTATTCCATATAAATTATATACGGGACAGGGCTGGTCGGACCATTTGCCTGTTTGTGCGCAGATAGAACTTTACAGCGATTGAAGCAGTTTGCGTACGGAACCGTTACCTTGAGTGAGTTGGGCAAAGTATTCTTTTACCTTGTCTGCAAGACCTGCTTCGAACAGATCTACACCAAAGATTTGTGTACGGTGAAGAAGGTCATCCACACGTGGTCCCTGAGGCTCTCGAAGGGCCACATACTGTTTGCACTCGTCTATCAACGGATCCGGGCTTAGTTCAAATGCATTGCCGTTGTCGTCGATTGCCTGAAGGTAACGAAGCCACAGAGCGAATACAAGAGGCACAACTTTCAGGTTGGCAACATCAAGATCTGGGCGGGCAAGATATCCTTTTATTGTTTCTCCAAAACGAATACTCAATTTCTGGCTTGTATCACAGGCAATTCGTTGTGGAGTGTCGGGCATAAAAGGATTTGGAATGCGGATATTTACTACTTCATCAATAAAGTCGCGCGGTTTTATAATGCCGGGGTCTACTACTACAGGAAGGCCTTCTTCGTAGCCGAGTCGTTTTACAAGGCGCAGAAGATCCGGGTCTTTCATTTCATCAGCAATTAAAGTGTAGCCAAGAAGACATCCGCTTACAGCAAGGAAAGTATGAAGCGGGTTCAAACAGGTACATACCTTCATTTTTTCTACCTTGTCTACAGTGGCACGGTCGGTAAAGTAAAGACCTGCCTTTTCAAGCTCCGGACGGCCATTAGGGAAATTGTCTTCAATTACAAGATACTGACATTCTTCTGCATTTACAAAAGGTGCAACGTATGTTTTTTTGCTGGTGATTACAGGTTCAAGTTGTTCAATTCCGTCATCTGCAAGTATTTTTTCTATTTTGGCATCAGGTCGTGGAGTGATTTTGTCTATCATTGTCCACGGGAAGCTAACCTTGCTCGGATTGTCTATGTAGTCCAAAAAGCCTGGTTTACAAACACCGCGTGTTTCCCATTCTGTTGCAAATTCTTTTACAGCAGCATAAAGTTTGTCGCCATTGTGTGAGCAGTTATCCATACTTACCATTGCAACAGGAAGTTCACCGTTTGCATAGCGTTCGTGAAGAAGTGTTACAACCTTACCAATATATGATTTTGGAAGGACCGGGCCGGCTGCAAAATCATCTTCAACACCAGGCATCATAACACCTGCGGCATTGCGCAGAAGATAACCCTTTTCGGTAATTGTAAAGGTTACCATTTGAAGTGAAGGTTTACGGAATATTTCGAGCAGGCGCGACCAGTCTGTAAGGTTGTCAGTATCGGCAGCAAGAGCTTCCATAATAGAACCAACAACAGTTTTTTCTACAGTACCGTTTGATTTTAAGGTAACAAGAGCACCAATGTTATCGTGAGGACGATACATTTTTTCGATGATCTCATAGTCGTAGCCTTCTGCAACAACAAGACCACGGTCAAGCACTCCGTCATTCAAAAGCTTCTGAACAACATTTGCCTGAAAAGCGCGGAAAATATTTCCTGCACCAAAGTGAATCCAGAAGGGGTCTGCCTTGGTTGCGGATTCTACCTTTGCACGGTCAAATTCTGGGAGAGAATAGCCTTTGCTTGTCCATTCAGTTGTATTATTGATTCCTTGTTTAGTCAGTTTCATCTTATACCTCTTTTGTCACACGGATTGGAAACGACTAACGTCGTTTCTAGATTTTTTATTATTTTAAAGGGATTGCGTAGCAATCCCCAATCCGTGTGACAATTATTTATAAAGTTTCACGCTGCTTCTATCAATAGTCTTTTCACAAGCTTCCCAAAGACCTTGCAAATAAGTAGCTCCAAGTGCACGGTCATAAAGTCCGTAGCCTGGCATGGCTTTTTCGTCCCAGATCATGCGGCCGTGGTCAGGGCGGATAACTCCGTCAAAACCTGTTTCGTAAAGGGTGCGCACAATTTTGAACATATCAAAGGTGCCGGCGCTGGACAAATGTGCCGATTCCTGGAAATCCTGAACAGGGTCATCAATTGCAGTATTGAATTTAAGGTTTCGGATATGTGCAAAGTGAATGCGGCCTGTTGCGGCTTTTATCATTTCGCAAAGGTCGTTTTTGCGGTTAGTTCCATATGAGCCTGTACAGAAAGTCAAACCGTTATGAGGATTATCAACAGCCTTGAGCATGCGAACAACATTTTCCTGGCAGGTGATGATTCTAGGAAGCCCAAATACAGGCCATGCAGGATCATCAGGGTGAATTGCCATATCAATATTGTATTTATCGCAAACAGGCATAATTGCTTTAAGGAAGTAAACAAGGTTGTCAAAAAGCTTTTCGTTTGTAATATCCTTGTACATGGCAAAAAGCTCTTTTACACGGGCCATGCGCTCTGGTTCCCAACCGGGAAGAATAAAGCCGTTTGAATCTTTGTCAATTGAGCCGAACATTTCTTCTGGTTTAATTGCATCTACAGCCTTTGAATTGTAGGCAAGAACAGTAGAACCGTCTTCGCAAACGCGTGCAAGCTCGCTGCGGGTCCAGTCAAAAACAGGCATAAAGTTGTAGCAGACCATATGAATATCTTCCTGCCCCAACCTTTCCAGAGTTTTAATGTAATTTTCTATGTATTTATCACGGTCTCCGCTGCCAATTTTAATGTCGTCGTGAATATTTACGCTTTCAATTCCGGCAATCTTAAGTCCGGCATCTTCAACTTCTTTCTTGATTTTTTGAATTGCACTAAGTTCCCAGGCGTCTCCAGGAACAGAATCATATAATGTTGTAATAACGCCATGCACCCCCGGCACCTGACGAATCTGCTTTAAAGTTACGGAATCAAACCCTGTTCCGTACCATCTGAGTGTCATTTCCATAGTATAAAGTCTCCAAAAAGGAAAATTTCTCGCTTATTCTCATTCCATAATACCACGAAGAGAGGAAATTCGCAAGAAAAACTTGCATACTAGTGTATCAGATTAGTCTTTTTTGATTATTGTGTATTCAAATGTAGCTGTTGAACGGCTTAAACCTTCATTAAAACGCCATAAATTGATTTGTGAAATAACTTCTTTTCTTACAACTTCAGGCAAAAGAGATTCAGGAGTGATTTTTACACTTCCAGGGGTTACATAACCATCTTCACCTACTATAAATTCTATTTTTACTGTTGTTTTTTTCTCTTTTATGCTTGAACCTGTTGTTAAATTAATGCTTAAAGCGCCTTTTGCTTTTCTTGCAGCACCACCATTCCAGGTAATATCAAGATCTGAACTGAATTTCTGAACATCGCTTGAACCTGAAGCAGATCCACTTGAAGAGGAAGCACCTGTTGTATTCTTTATTGTATTGGCTGCTTCACTTGTACTGCTGGAAGCCGCTGGGGTTGATTTTGCTGATGAACTTGATGAAGAACTTGCACTAGTCTGACGCTGATTTGAAGTTGATGCACTTGCAGATGAACCAGAAATTGAACTTGTATTTGTTACTTTATCAACCTTTTGACTTACATGTACATTTTCTGTATCTGTATCATCAAACTGTGACCAGTCAAAAGAACTCTTTGATGAACTTGATGAAGAATTATTAAAACTAAAATCAGAATAATCTGTAGCGTACTGATAATCGTCAAAGTTAACCTTTTTTGAAGGGTCAGTTGTTTTTGGAGTGTTAGTATTTGTGGTTTTTGTTTGAGTTTTTGTTGTCGCTGTCTGAGTCTTAGCCGGGGCCGGAGTTTCTTTTGGAGCTTCAACCTTTGCTTCGGCAACTGGTGTCTCAACTGGTTTTGGAAGTTCTGATGCTGTGGTTTCGACAGGCTCAACCACCGCAGATGCATTCTCAGCCACCGCAGATGCACTTTCCTGTACCGTGGACTGTTCTTCTGCCACTTTTTGTTCAGTTGGTGTACTACTCAACACAATCTGAATTTCCTTATACTCCGGCACAGCTGGTTTGAACTTTACTACAAAACATAATACACAGAAAATTATCCAGCATACAAGCGTGGCTATGGCACTTATGAGCATGCTTGTGATATGAGGAGAACTGTCTTGTCCGAACAGGGGCTGCTTCATCATTTTTCTGTGGTGGTCCTCAGGTTTATTACGGCATAGCCGCTTTCGCGGATTACATCAAAAATCTTTACGATTGTTCCGTTTGTGACTTCGCTGTCGGCTTCGAGTGAAACAGGGAACTCGGCTTTTTTAATATCGCCTGTGTCGTACATTACAAGTTCGGTACCAAGCTCGTCGATTGCAACTTCCTTTTCATTAAAGAATAAAAGTCCGTCGGCGTCGGCTGTAATTGTAATGCCCTGGTAACTGGTTCCTTCGGAAGTGTGGCTGGTTGGCAGCTTTAGCTTGATTCCCGGCAGAATAGCGAAGGTTGTAGAAACAAGGAAAAAGAGAATCAGCTGAAAAACTATATCAATCATTGGGGTCATATCTACGTTTGAACGGATACTTGCCCTTTTGCTTCTTAATCTCATTATCTGACTCGTCCTGTAAGCTTTAATACGACAGAAGTAACATGTGCTTCCATCTCTACAATTCTGCGGTTTACGCGTGAAACAAAATAGTTATGGAAAATTACCGATGGAATTGAAACAATCAAACCGGCTACTGTTGTAACAAGTGCTTCGGCAATGGCACCGGCAAGCAAGGCAGGATCCCCCATTGAACCACCGGCTCCAAGTACACCAAAGGCCTTAATGTTTCCGGTTACTGTTCCCAAAAGTCCAAGCAGGGTTGCAATGTTTGCAATTGTTCCAAGCGGTGTAAGGAAATGCTCAAAGCGAGGTACAACAAAATCCATCTCTGCTTCGACAAGGTCTCGAATATCGCGTTCTTCGTAGCGGCGGCTGTCTATTGCTTTTTTTACAACCTGCGAAAGAGGAGTATCTGCCTGGGCACAAGCGGCTCCACAAGCTTCGAAATCTCCAACTGCAAGGGAAGCATTTACATTCGACATCAAAGTTTCATCGCGCTTACGGATGCTTGCAAAGTAAATGCAGCGTTCAATTATAATAAAAGTGGCAATGACTCCGCACAAGATAATCGGAATCATTAAAAGTCCGCCAGATTTAAGTGTTTCTAACATATTTTGCTCCTAAAATAAGAATTTCACGAATAATGATGCATTGCCGCTGTTGGCTACGTACTGGCCGGCATACGGGCGTTCTTCTGCACCAAGTAATTTTAGCATATCGTTCACTGAAAGACAAATGCGTACGGCACTAGATGCCTGAACATAGCCTTCCATACTGATAACAGGTTTATCTGATGAATCAAGAATATAAGCTGTATCAAGATTTGCACCCCACAAGCCTTTCTGACTCTGAAGTGCAAAGTTTACACTGATTGTATGTTTGTTTTCGAGTACCGGATTTTGAAGCCAGTTTGCATGATATTTTGCAGTTGCCGCAAAAAGTTTATATTTCCAGGTAAATGCAAAATCGGTAAATAATTCATTGCGTGATTTTTGTGAATAAGTATATAAGCCCGAAACAAGATTTGCTGCATCGCTATAATCAGGGGCCCATACACCGTTTCCAAAAGCAGTACGATTAAAGCCTGCTGCAACTGTTCCTGTAAAAGAAGTTTTAAGAGGAACAAGAAGTGTTGCTTTTCCAAACCAGTCAGAAGTTTCTGTAGTGAAGTTTTCCATTCCGCTGAATTTATACTCGCGTTCCAACTGTGCAGTTGTAAAGCGGTCAGAAGCAAGACCTCCGCTTAATGCAAGATTCAACTCTCTGTCTGAAAAATAAACAGGAAGATTTGTTTCAAGTCCAAGGGTGAACGGAACAACAACACTATTATTGCCAATGTTATTTCCAACTACGACACCTGCATTTGCAAAAAGCTTAATCTTTTCATTATTCCAGGCAAAGTTCAAATCAAATTCACCACGGTTTGAAACTTTACTCCAGGCTTCCATATTGTAAAGGGCATCAAAAGAAACTTCAAAACCATTATACAGCCATGAAATTTTTAATTCAGGGTCTGCTGTAATTCGTGAAGTATTCTTAATCCATTTTGGAACTTCAAAACCTTCGGCACTGCTTTTTGTAATATCTGCAAAACGATAATAAAACTCACTGCCTGCTGCAAACGAAAGCTGAAAATTCTTTGGAAGAGCCCACAAGAAATTCGCAGAAAGTCCGACCGAATCCTGATTATTTGCAGCAAGTCCTTCTACCCTGCTCTGAAATCCATTGCCTAAATCTTCGTATCGTCCGGCAAATCCCCAGCGAAGTTTACTGCGAATAAAATCTTTTTCTACAGAAATCAAAGTTGAATGATTGCTGTAGCTGTCGGCAAGATTGTGCCCCGCATAACCAGAAGCAGACTCATGTGCAAATGAAATCTTAAAAGGGTCTGCACCATAAAGGCGTGAAACTTCAAAGTCTCCTGTAAACGAAGCAGGATATCCGCCGCCTATAGTTCCTTCGGCATAAATATCCTTTTGCATTGCCTCATTCGAAGCATTTACAACATCACCTTCGCTACCTGTAGACGCAGCCGGCAGAACAGGAACTAAATCACCTGAATTATACTGAAGCTCAAGCACATCATCAAAATCGGGAGCCGGAGCAAGTTCTTCTGCCTGATCTGAGCCACTAACAACTGTAGTCAAGTCCGGCAGCTCAATCTGACTTTCGGGAGCTTCAACCTCCTGTGCAAAGCCAGCTGCAGCAAAAATACCAAGTACACAAAAACCAAAAATATATTTCTTCATTTTCATCATCATTTTTTACCCCCTGCTCCTATTTTATAAGATTCATAACCTTGCTGCCCTGTTTTGTATTCGGGTACAGCTCAACAAGAAGCTTTGCAGTTACTTCAGCGTCGCCACGAAGACCTGCTGCCATAAATGAGTCTGTTGCAGAATACAAGGCGGCAGCAGCTTTATCGGTATCGTCGCGGCCACTGGCTCTGTAATATTCTGCGGCTTTAAGATAATACTCTGCAGCCTTTTTAGACTCACTTGCTTTATAATAATAGCCCGCTACAAAATCGGCATTCTGCGCGGCATAATACATTTCGTCGCCATCTTTCTGATATTTTAAAAGCTCCAGTGCAAGCGTAAAGGCCTGTTCACTTTCGCCGTGGTCTGCATAAAGCTGAACAAGCTCGGAACCTGCAATACGTCCTTTTTTAGAACCGGTTTTTCCTGCGCGTTCGTACTCGCTGTTCTTTTCTACAATATCGCGGTCTGTTCCATTAACAATGCGTTCAAGTTCTACAACCTTCTGACCAATTTCGTCGGAAGAAGCCTGCTCGTTATAATCGCGCACTAACAGTCTTGCAGTAGAAAGAGCGTCGCGGTAATTTTCCTGAGTGTAATATGCCTGAAGCAGATTTTTGTAGGCACCATAAGAATAAATACTCTTTGGATATTTTTGAACAAGCGATGTGTTCTGCATAATTGCTCGGTCAAGCTCGCCTGTTTTCATGCTGCAGTCTCCGCTAAAGTAATAAGCGGCATCGGCATATTTTCCGTTTACATAATCGTAAATATATTTTGTAAAGCGTGTCTGTGCTTCGCTGTATTTTTGTGCGGCATAATATATTTCACCACTGCGGTAAGCAGCGTATTCTGCGTTGTCTGTGCCTGCATATTTTGTTGTGATTTTTTTGTATTCAGAATCGGCACGGTCAAGGTCACCTTTTTTTACATAAACTTCGGCAGTTGCAAGAATACAGCGCACTGCAAAATCTGAACTGTCATTTGTATAAGCAGAAAGAACAGCAATTGCCTTGTCGTATTCCTTACAGTCTGTGTAAATTTCTGAGCAGTAAATAATTGCATTTTGTTTTTGAGTTTGATTCATTGAAGAATCTATCATCTTTTCTGCCATTGCTGCGGCATTTTTAAGATCCCCGCTCATAAGGGCCGATTTTGCACCAAGCTCGCAGGCATTGTAAGCAAAAGAATCGCGATCTTTGTAATCGGAATTAAAAGCTGCAAAGATTTTATAAGCGTTTTTATAATCAGAAGTTTTGTAAGAGCAGACACCGCGGTAGTACTGTGCAAGGCGTACATACTTAGCAACAGTTCCCTTTGAGTTTACATATTTTGTCAGCTGTTCGTAAGCGGCACGATATTCTGTTAGATTAAATTTACAAAGTCCCGCAATATAAAAGCCCTGATATTTATTAGCGGCAATTGCCTGGTCATAAGCAGCCTGCCATTTTTTCTGACGGTACAAAACTTTTGCATATTCAAGTCTACCGTTGCCGTCAAGTTTTTTACCGTTTAAAAGCGTTTTATATTGTTCTGCAGCAGCATCATATTTTCCATTTTTTGCAAGAAGAGAAGCATAAAGTTTTGCGCAGGAAGTATCGGCCGTATAGCCCGAAACAATCTGTTCTGCCGCAGCACTGTCTTTTGATTTTAAGATAAAGGCGGCAGTATATGCATCTTTTGCAGAAGGCTTTTCGATTTTTTTGTACCATTCAATTGCCTGATTTTGCGATGCAGCATCATCTTTAAAAGCATAACAGCGAAGCATGAGCGAATTGTAAGAATCCATGAGCCCCGGAATGTTCTGGGCATTTTCTGTAAATCGAGCTTCGTTCTGTTCAAGCAAAGTTTGAACTTCTTCTACCGCAGCTTTTCCATTTTTATCAAGTGCAATCTTCTGTCGGTACACAAAGCAAGGAAGAAGAACCTCCTGTGAAGTACTTTCTTCGGCAAGCGTAAAATATTCAAGCGCACCATCGTAATCTTTTTTGGCGTAAGCAGAAGCTCCAAGATTCAAACGGAAAACCGAAAGCATTTCTTTAAAATCATCATTCTGATTTTTATTAAGGATGGTGTAAGCCTGGTTAACATCACCTGTTTTTTCGTAAGCATCGGCTGCATAAATTGTAAGACCAGCAAAAACCTTGTCTGAAAATTCAGCAGCAGAAAGCTTTGAATAAAGGCTGATTGTTTTTTTATAAGCGTCGGTTGAATTATAAGCAAAAAGTAACTTCTGTAGTGCTTCATCATATTCCGGTTTTGTAAAATAATTTCCGTTTGCAACTACATATTCTAAAAGAGGAACAGCCTTTTCGTACAGTTCCATAAAATAATTAATTCGGCCGGCATACAAAATTGAAGACGGATAATATTCAATTATATTTTCACGCTGTTCAACATCACACGCTGTATGAAAAGCCGAAAGTGCATTCGTATAATCCTTGTCGTAATAATAGGCAAGGCCAAGATAATACCAGCACTTTGCATAATCGTCGGCACCAAAATGAATTGAAGAAAGCACTGTAGCAAAGGTAGCTTCGGCTTCTTCGTAACGCTTAAGAATTGTTAATGCCTGACCTTTTGCAATGCGCGCTTCGACAATAAAAACAGACTCAGGATAATTTTGTTCGAGCTGCTCTGCCTGAACTACAACTCCCGGGTAATAGCCTGCATTTGAGTAAATATTCAAATCGTTATAAAGGTCCAGTTCTGACGGAACAGCAAAAAGACTTGCGGCTCCTGCTCCAGAAAGAAGCATTCCCAGAACTGCACATAAAAGTTTCTTTTTCATAAAAATCATCTAATCCGTTTATCACTGAGGATAAAAATTATTGCTTGCTCGTGCTCTTGTAAGATAAACATAAGAATCGGCATAAATCATACAAAAGTCATCGAGCGAAATTTGTTTACCATTCATAAAAACAAAGCAACCGAACGAACCGTTACTACTAAAATAAGGAAAAAATGCAACATTATCGTTAAAAACCTTGATTTCGGGGGTTACAGTCTTGTCTGTTTCGCGGATTGCACCAAAATAAAAGTTTCCGCTTTCGGTTGCGGCAAGAACGTATAAAAGCGATTTAAGCACGTTAATGTTGTAGCCGGTGTCTTCTATAAAGGTAACAGTATTTACAGTGCCGGCACCGCTTATTGTTGCCGCAAAAGGATTAATTGTTACATCTGTACCCGACTCATTGTACATATAAACTCTTCCGTTATTTACAGAAACAATTGCAGCTCCAAGGTTTCGAATCCAGTCGAGTGCAAAGAAAAGATTATATTTTTGAGAAAGCACACCCTGATATCCGTTATCTTTTACATTAACTGTTTCTACAATAAGAGGTTCACGCTTAAGCTTGCTTCCGGCAATTGGTTCAACAAGACCATCGGCAATCCATTTTACAAAACCGGCCGAAGAAAGATAAAGCTTTGTAGAATCCTGATTTTCTGTGTCAAAAGGTTTTCCGTTTGTTATCTGAACAAGCTCGCCTTCTTCATTATACATAGCATTAGGAACAAACATTACGCGGCCAAGATTTTTTTGAATCATACCAGCCATTTGAAGTACGCTGCCATATTTGTCGCCGTCGACAGTAACATATTTCCACGGAAGCGAAATTGAAGTCATTTTCATAACATCGGCAAACGAAACATCATAAAGTGCCGTAAAAGGAATTCCTGTAGAAGAACCTTTTGATGCATAGTTACCGTAAATTAAAAGATCGGCAACTGCGGTTTTTCCATAAGGCGTAAACTGAATGTAAATATCGCTGTCTACACTAAAGTACCAGCGTATTCTAAGAGGAGCATCTGTTTTTTTATCGCGCACAAGTACCCAGCTTCCAGGTGCTTCTCCAGGGTAGATTTCCTGCTGCTCGTAGCTCATACCCTTGCTTGAATAAACTTTTACATTTATGGTGGCACATGGAGCAACAAAAATCATATAGGTTGTGTCTGATTCTTCAAGGCGAACCTGAAACTTCTGTCCCGCAGCGTTGTCGTAAATTTCGGGAAGGTTCATGCGCACATCTTCCAGAGAAGCTTCGAACCAGCGCTCCTTAAGGCCTTTACGGATTTCGGAAGAATCTGGAATGCCCCAGGTATTGTAATCGGCAAAAACCGGAACTGTTAGTAAAAGCAGAATTAAACCTGTAAAAATTCTTCTGTTTAAACTTCTCATTTTTCCACCCCTTGTTTACAAGCTTTCGGCAGGATCATCATCGGTTGCACCCTCTGCCCTGCTTATTATTCCCTGAACATAAGTTCCATCACTCATGCGAATCATTCCATTTTGTTCTTCATCCGGATGTTTTCCAACCGGCGCATTTGAAAGCAAAAGCTTAAGTCGGTTCAACTGATTTACTTCTGAGCTTCCCGGATCATAATCAATAGCACTTATATTAGATTCCGGGAAACGACGGCGCAACTCCTTAATCATACCTTTTCCGGTAACATGATTTGGAAGACACGCAAACGGCTGAACACAGGCAATACTTGGAGCACCTTCATGAATAAGCTCAACCATTTCGGCAGTAAGGAACCAGCCTTCTCCGGTTTGATTTCCAAGCTGTACTATATCATCGACACCTTTCATCATATCGTAAATAGAAGAAGGTGCATCAAAACGCCGGCTCTTTCGTAAGTAATGCTTCATCTGCGTGCGGTAAAGCTCAAGTGCCCAGATAAGGAACTTTGCATTCCGTTCTTTTTTACCAGGAAGCTTAAGATCCTTGTGACGTATAATATCAACCGAGAAGGAATAGAAGAAGAAGTCTGCTAAATCCGGCATTACACATTCTGCACCTTCTTTTTCGATTGTTTCGACAATATGATTGTTTGCAGTAGGATGGAATTTTACAAGAATCTCGCCTACAACACCTACGCGCGGTTTTTTAATTGGCTTAAGCGGAAGCTTGTCAAAATCGCGGATAATTCCTTTAAGAAGTTTGTGATATCCAACCCAGCCGGCACCGTATTTAAAGAAAGCCTCTGCCTTTTCGTTCCATTCTTCATAAAGCTGATTAGCACTTCCTGGTACTGCTTCATACGGACGAACACGGTAAAGCACACGCATAAATACATCGCCAATCATACAGGCTTTTACAAGCTTATCAATTAAAGTTGGAGTGAGCTTAAAGCCAGGATTTTCTTCGAGTCCGAGTGCACTAAGACTAATAACCGGAATGTGTCCCCAGCCGGCATCGTTTAACGCACGACGGATAAAACCAATATAGTTTGTTGCACGACAACCACCACCAGTCTGCGAAATCAAAAGACTCACATGGTTAAGATCATATTTACCGCTTTCAAGAGCAGCCATCATCTGACCTGCAACAATAATCGAAGGATAACATGCATCATTATTTACATAGCGGAGTCCCGCATCTACAGCCTTAGGGTCTACAGAATCAAGAACAACAAGATTGTAGCCTGCAGACTCAAATGCCCTCTTAATCAGGCGGAAATGAATTGGCGACATCTGCGGTGCTATGATTGTGTGTGTGTACTTCATTTCTTCGGTAAACACAACGCGCTCATAAGCTGATGATTTATAAGAAGGTTTTACCTTGTTGCGGCGGCGTGCCTTTACAGCAGCAATGAGCGAACGGATTCGAATGCGTACAGCACCAAGGTTACTTCCTTCGTCAATTTTAATGAGTGTGTACATGCGGTTCTTTGCTTTTAAGATTTCGTCTACCTGGTCGGCAGTAACGGCATCGAGTCCGCAGCCAAAAGAAGTTAATTGTACAAGCTCAAGGTCAGGCATTTCGGAAACAAACTGAGCGGCACGGTAAAGTCTGTTGTGGTATGTCCACTGGTCAATGATTCTGAGCGGGCGTTCAATTTTTCCAAGATGTGCAAGGGAATCTTCTGTAAAGACTGCAAGTCCAAGTCCCGCAATCATTTCCGGAATACCATGGTTAATTTCGGGGTCAAGGTGATAAGGACGGCCTGCAAGAACAATACCGCTTCCACCTTTTGTAATAACTTCTTCAAGTGCTTCTTCACCTGCCTTTTGAACATCAAGACGGAACTGTGTCTGCTCTTCCCACGCTTTATCCAGAGCATGAGCAATTGCCGCAGCATTTAGTGACGGGAACTTTGGAAGAAGCTCTTCGCAAAGACGTTCTTCAAGCGCAGCCTTGTCGTAAATTGGCAGGAATGGATTCATAAATAAAATAGAAGAATCCTGTCTGAGTGCATCTATGTTATTGCGCAGAACCTCAGGATAACTTGTTACAATAGGACAGTTATAGTGGTTACCGGCGCCTTTATCTTCAATTTTTTCGTACGGAGCACACGGATAAAATATAAACTTAATGCCACGCTGAATAAGAGATTCAACATGACCGTGGCAGATTTTTCCAGGATAGCATACAGATTCAGAAGGAATTGTTTCAAGTCCCTTTTCGTAAACCTTGCGACTCGAGCGCTGACTGAGCAATACACGGAAGCCAAGTTCATTAAAGAAGGTAAACCACAAAGGATAATTTTCGTACATATTAAGTACGCGAGGAATTCCAACATCGCCAAGCGGTGCGTCTTCCGGTTTTCGCGGAACATAATGGAATAAGCGTTTTGTTTTCCAGTCAAAAAGGTTTGGCAGCGCACCAATATCATCTTCGCCGTCGAGGCCAGTATTTGCCTTGTTGCTGGCATCAATTACGCGGTTCTTTTTTGAAGCGTCGTCGTCAAGCTCGGCACCTTTTTCACAACGGTTACCTGTAATAAAGGTTCGCTTTTCTGTACCGGTTGAAAATGTATTAATTGTAAGAAGACAGTTATTCTGACATTTACCGCAGCGCTTAAGTTCAAGTTCAACCTTAAAGTTTTCAAGGTCTTCAAGCTTAGCAATACTTGAACGGACATCGTGAACTGTTCCTTCGGGCTCTCCTGGTTTTGGCGCGGTTAAATCAAGCCACTGGTCGTAAGCAGTTAGAGCAGAACCATAAGCCCCCATGAGCCCCGCAACATCAGGGCGGTAAACTTCTACACCGGCAATTTTTTCAAAAGCACGAAGAATGGCATCATTAAAGAACGTGCCTCCCTGTACAACAACCTTGCTTCCAATATCACTTGCCTTTCTAAGCTTAATAACTTTGAAAAGCGCATTTTTAATAACTGAATAAGAAAGACCTGCTGCAATGTCGGCAACAGAAGCACCTTCCTTTTGTGCCTGCTTTACGCGCGAATTCATAAATACAGTACAGCGCGAACCAAGGTCTACAGGCTTTTGGGCCATAAGGGCAATTTTACCAAACTCTTTAACATCCATGCCCATTGTGTTTGCAAAGTTATCAAGGAAGGAACCACAGCCCGAAGAACATGCTTCGTTGAGCTGAATTGAAACAATAGCACCGTCCTTCATGCGCAGTGCCTTCATGTCCTGGCCGCCAATGTCCAGCAAAAATTCTACACCGGGAACAAAAAAGTTTGCGGCACGGAAGTGAGTAATTGTTTCTACTTCACCGGCATCTACACCAAGTGCTGCCTGAAACAATGCTTCGCCATAACCGGTAGAAACAGCACGGGCAATATAAACATCCTGTGGCAGCTGGGCATATAAATCTTTAAGAACCTTTACTGCAAGCTCAACAGGATTTCCCTGATTGTGTGCATAAAAGTTCCAGATAATACGACCGTCTTTATCTATTAAAACTGCTTTTGTTGTTGTTGAACCGGAGTCCAATCCCAAGAAAACTGGTCCGTGAGTTTTTGCAAGGTCACCGCGCTTTGCTTTTTGTTCTGAATGGCGAACTTCAAATTCATCAAGCTCGGCCTGATTTTTAAAAAGCGGTTCAAGGCGCTGAACTTCACTAAGCTCTGCTCCTACAAGATTTTTTAAGCTGTCGCGGAATTCCTGCAAAGTCGGAAACTTAAAGTCTGCAGCACCTTCGCCTGTGAATTTTCGCTCTGCACTAAAAGCACAACCGCTTGCAACAAAAAGCTGTGAATCCTGCGGAACAATTACTTCTTCAGGTTTAAGTTTAAGTGTTTCTATAAAACGCTGGCGAAGCTGGTCTAAAAAGTGAAGCGGTCCACCCAAGAAGGCAACGTTTCCACGAATAGGTTTACCGCACGCAAGCCCGGAAATTGTCTGACTAACAACTGCCTGAAAAATAGAAGCAGCAATATCTTCACGGCGGGCACCTTCATTAATAAGAGGCTGAATATCGGTTTTGGCAAATACACCACAGCGCGCTGCAATAGGATAAATCTGCTGTGCACCCTTTGCAAGCTCGTTCAAGCCCATTGCATCTGTTTCGAGCAGGGCTGCCATCTGGTCAACGAACGCACCAGTACCACCGGCACAGGTTCCGTTCATGCGCTGCTCTACTCCGCCTTTAAAATATGTAATTTTGGCATCTTCACCGCCAAGTTCAATTACTACATCTGTCTGAGGAATAAGTTTTTTTACCGAAGTTGTTGCGGCAATTACTTCCTGAACAAAAGGAACATTAAGCCACTGCGAAACTGAAAGTCCACCCGAGCCTGTTACCTTAACTGTTAATGTCTGATTTTTTCCGTCTGGAAGCTCTTTTTCAAGAAAATCTAATGCTTTATTTACAACTGTGATTATTGTATTTCTAATATCTGCACGATGACGCTGATAGTCGCCGTAAATAAGCTTATCGTCATCATTCAGCACTGCCACTTTTACTGTGGTAGAGCCTATATCAATTCCCATGCGGACTGGCACAATGGTATTGTTTGCGTTTTCTTCCATAGAGATAATTTAACAGTTATATGGTAAAAATGCAATTATTTAGCAGACACTTTTACTATCTGGCCGGCGGCAACTTGTTCAAAGTCAAAATCAACCGGATTTCCTGCCTTGTCCAGTGCACTTTCAAAGCGGTAAAAGCCTGGTTCATCGGCAATAGGCTTAATAACGCCCTTTACTGCTTTTGTTGCCTTAATTTCGGCGCCAACACCGGCATCGGTAATATGGTCGCGCTGTTCTGGAACAACATAAATGCGGATATTGTCCTTACTGTGAGCAGAAACAACAACAGCTGCTGCTTTTGCACTTGCAAGAATACCATCATAAAGCCCTGTGTAATCTGCAGCAAGCTGAGCTTTTTCTTTTACAAAATCGGCTTTAAGAGCTGCTTTTTCTGCTTCGTTGTCGCGGCGAAGCTGTGCCATTTGATTATTCAAAGAAGAAATCTGCGATTTAAGTTCCTTCTTTTCATCATTAAACTTAAGGATAGTGTTTTCAAATACTAATCCCATATTATCTACAGTGGTTTTTGACGCATTAATATATGCAGGTGCCGACTTTTTATAAGGAATATTATAGAACGGTGCCTGAATAGCTTTGTATTTATTATAATTCTGCTGGAATAAAGCAAGTGCCGTTTCTATTGAATCATCCTTAATTTCATTTTCTGCAATAAACTTTTCAGAATCAAAAGCTTCAACAAAAGTTGCATTTATTGTGTTTACCATTCCCTGTGCACTTGATTGAGTTAAATCAGGGTCAAGCTGGTCAATCTGCTGTAAGTATTTTTGTGAAACTTCAGAAACCTGGCGGCGAATCTGTTCCGAATTATCCTTGCGTTCTTTAGCATAAGATTCCTGAAGAGCTGCAATACGAGCTTCATATTCACTTGAAAGCTTTTCCATTTCCAAGCGGTGAACTCGTCTTTCACTGTCCAGGGCCTGTTCCTGCTGACGGGCTGCCTCAAGCTTTGAAGTATCATATTCATCAAGCTGCTTTTTATATTCTGCAAGTTCATTGTCGGCAAGCACAATCTGCGGCTCGTAATATTCATTTATCTGAGTAACAGAATCTTCATATTCTTCGAGAACTGCATTCTGCCGTGCTTCAATTTCTTTTTTATTATCAAGATTCAACGATTCAATAACAAACAATTCACTGTCGCGTTTTTCTTCTGCTTTACGAAGAGCAACATCGCGGTCAGAAATGATATTTGTTTTGTTCTTCATTGCGTTATCATAATTTGTCTGAACCTTATTTACAGAATCAAGAAGATTTTTTACATTAAGACCTTCAAACTCAGAAAGAT
Source organism: Treponema sp. (assembly GCA_017617115.1). GTDB lineage: Bacteria > Spirochaetota > Spirochaetia > Treponematales > Treponemataceae > Treponema_D. Next base: position 7,571 of record JAFZXA010000119.1, on the reverse strand, counting down.
TTACTGTAATTTCCTGGTTTTTTGTATTGATATATGCAGTAAGTCCCCACGACAAAAGGAATACTACTAAAATAGAAATTCCAAGCAGAAGTGAAACAAACGGAGACCTGTTTTTCTTTGTTTTTGCATATTCCCTTTCAAGATCATACGAGTCTGAAGAATTAACTGTCTGAAGTCTGTTTAATTCATCATTCAAAAAGAGAAGGACTTCTTTATGTCTCTGTTCATTTGTCTGATTTATTTTGTTGTCATTGCCCATATTCCATTCCATCCTTCCGGTGCACTCTTGTTACCCATACGTTCCATGAAAACCTCTGTGAGTTCCGGTAAATCTGAATTTTTAAAGCATTTGCGTGCGTTCTTCCAGTCGCCTGCATAATATGACTGTAAGCCTTCTTCATACAAATCATATTTAACAAGCAGCGAATTATCCATTTCATTTGTATCAAACGGGAAGTAGATTTTTTTACCCTGAGTTTTACCCTTTACCTGTACAGTATCAATTTCGTAGAATTTAAAGCGTGTTGTTTCTGCAAGAACTTCATCCTTAATATACTCAGAAACAATTACCGGCAGATGATAAATTCGGGTAAGTCCTTCAAGACGAGAAGCAGAGTTTACATTATCTCCAATTACTGTATTTGCCATATGTTCGTTAGAACCAATGTTTCCGTAGAATACATTTCCACCATCAATACCAACACCAACATCAAGCGAAACCGCAACAAAGATTTTTTCTTCTGATTCTGTTAGCTTTCGTTTCTTTTCAATTTCAATACGACGCAGCTTCATTGTTTCGCGGAGGGCTGCTGTTGCATGAGTGATATCCCAGGCTGCAAGAATTGCGTTATATGATTTACTTCGTTTTGATTCAAGGGTTCCGTATACTGCAAGAATTGCGTCACCAATAATAGAACCTACTACACCGGCATTTTCGTGAACATTGTGAATTACGCGGTTATAGTGAACATTCAAAACGTCAATAATATCGTTACCAAGTGTTTCTGTACGATAGGTGAAGCTCTTGATATCAGAGAAAAGCATTGCAAGCTCACGCTGACTTCCTTCAAGCCCGATTCCTTGATCGCTGTATGCCTTGGCAACAACATCCTTTGGAACGAATTTCTGGAAGGTTCCAAGAAGATTATTTACAGAAGATGAAAGTGAGTTGAAGGATGCTGCAAGATACGTAATATCATCATTTTTAGCATGAGACAAATCTATGAGCTCAAGCTGTTTATGCTGCTGCATTTCGTACAAATCTTTTGTAATAAGCCTTACAGGACGGAATTCATGATTCAAAATAAGCCATCCAATTACGACGAATGCAATTGTAAGAATTATAATAATCAAAAGAGCATACAGATAAACACTTCGTGTATTTGCATCAAGGTCGGCACGATTTTCAACACGAATAAGATAGTAGCCCCAGTCTGCCTGATATTTATAAACACCAAAATATTCTTTTCCATTCTGTGTAAATGAAACAGAACCTTCCTTTATATCATTGTTGTAATCTTCGTTGAGTTTATTAAGAACTTCTTCATCAGAGAAAAAACTCCAGCTTGCAAACATATTATTGCTTGCAGCAAAAATTATTTCACCACTAGGCATTACACCAATTGCAGCACTGTTTTTGTTTGAAAAGCCAGATTTTGCAACCTTTTCAAGTGCTTCCTGCGAACCTTCCTTATCATCAGAATAATTATAAATCTGAAACTGGTTCGTAGCATTTGTATACAATTCTTTAAGCTGCTCAACCATTATTGTGTTGTTCAAATTAATAATTTCTTTTTTAGAAAGCTGCAGCGACAAGAAATTTGTAGCAAAGTTAGAAAGAAGGATAATTGTAATGAAAATAATGAGAATTTTAAGTCCCAATGGAACTATTCTCGTTTTTCCAACCTTAGAGAAAAGACCTTTTTTTGAAGACATTTAGGCTCCTCCGTACATACCTATAGGGGATTTACACTATATTTATTGTAAATCAATTGAACAAATTTCGCAAACAAATTATGCTAGATTTATGGAAAAAAATGATTTGCAGACAGGCACAAAGAAAAAGTCTATTGTACGTTCAGGGCTTGTTCTTTCACTTATGACCTTTGCATCCCGCATTATGGGACTTATCCGCGAAATGACAAAGGCTTCTTTTTTGGGAACCGGCTTTTATTCTGACTGTTTTTCTGTTGCGTTTTTAATTCCAAATCTTTTACGAAAGCTTTTTGCCGAAGGCTCTGTAACTGTGGCCTTTGTTCCTACTTTCAAATCATATCTTGAAAAAGGTAATGATGAACAAAACCGTAAAGATACCCAGGATTTTATAAACAGTACACTAACACTTGTTTCCTTTTTGACAACCTGTATTGTCGTTATTGGTATTATTATTACCCCGCTTCTCATGCCGATTTTCTGTAAAAAGCCGGTTGATACGGAAGCCGCTAATTATCTGGAACAGGTACAATACTGGCTGGCTCAAAAACAGGAAATTACATATCTTACCCGCATAATGTTTCCTTATCTTTTCTTTATTTCCATTGCAGCTCTTTTTCAGGGAATTTTAAACGGCTGTAAGATTTTTGCACCTTCTGGTTTTACACCTGTTTTGTTCAATGGAATTGTTGTCCTGGGAACATATCTTCTTGCACCTCATACAGAAAATCCGGCACGTGCCATGGCTATTGGAGTTGTAAGCGGTGGTTGTGTTCAGGCGCTGTTCCAGTGGCCCTTTATAAGAAAAACCGGCTGGCATGTAAGACTTACTTCATTACGCAAAACCTTTTCTAACCCTGGAACCCGTAAAGTTATTGCTCTTGTTATTCCTACAATTATTGGTATGGCTGCCTACCAGCTCAATGATGCAGTTTCTACAGCAATGGCAACACGCGCCGGAGAGGGAATTTCTTCCAGTCTTGGCTTTAGTCTCAGACTCCAGGAATTAATTCTTGGTATTTTTGCAGTTACAATCGGTACAGTAATTCTGCCTGATTTGAGCGGGCTAGCAAACAATGAAAAATGGGAAGAATTTAACAACATGCTTATTCAGGCAATGAAAATAATGATTGTAATTTCTATTCCGGTAACAGCTTACTCTCTTGTTACAGGAAGAGAAATTATTACTCTTGTTTATAAAAATAATATGTTCGATGATCGTTCTGTAGAACTTACGCTTGGTGAATTCCGCTTCCATATTGCAGGACTTGTCTTTATTGCACTTAACAGAATTATTGGTCCGGCGTTTTATGCACAGAAAAATTCCAAGTTGCCTACCCTGGCCGGAATCATAAGTTTTGGCGCAAACATTCTGCTTGTACTTGTATTTACCGGTCCTTTTGGCGGAAACGGAATTGCCTGTGCGCTTAGTATTGCAAGCCTTATAAATACAATCTTCCTTTTTGTTTTTATGAAAAAGCTTGGAACAATTCAAACAGGCACAGTTGTAAAAAGCACCGTGCTGTACAGCTTGAAGATTACAGTCATGTCTGTTATAGCAGCCGTTCCATGCTGGTTTTTGCGCCCGGTTCTTTTGAATGCTTTTGAAGGCCATGGAAGACTTATAAGTGCCGGAATGCCGGCAGGTTTGCTCGCACTGCTGTTTGCGGTGGTGGGAGTTTTGGAATTGATTATTACTAGAGATGAAATTGCGATGAGCATAATAAAGAGAGGGAACAAATAGGGCCCTTCGACAGGCTCAGGGACCCCGAGACGAGGAAAAAATGAAAACTTACACACAAGAAGAAATGAAAAACATTTATGCGGAAAGACGACTGGCTGTTGCCGGATATCTTACACAGAACGAAATTGGAGCTGCGGTCTACATTGACAGCGAAGAACACCGCGACCCTGCAATTCCGTATTTAACAGGTCACAATGCCGATGCAATTGTAATTGTATTCAGCGACGGCTACACCTACCTTATTCCGTGGGATGAAAATCTTGCAAAGAAAAATGCCTTTTACGACAAACTTGTTCCATACACACGTTACAAGAACAAAGAAATTGATGCCGTAAAAGCAATTCTTAATGTGGGCTATACACACGGAGTAAACAGCAAGGTAGAACTCCCGCCATATTTAACATATCCTGATTATCTTCATTTTATTGATGCATTGAACAATTATGACTGCCGCTGCAAGGAAGACGGCGTTCACAAGTTTACAGTTGACTGCCGCGTTTGCAAAGATGAATACGAAATTGAATGCCTTCGCGAAGCAGCTAGAATCGGCGATTTGATTATTGAAAAAATTGAGGCCGGCATAAAAGAGGGCACAATAAAAACAGAAACAGATGTTGCACTTTTAATTGAACGCGAATGCCGTGAACAGGGCTGCGACAGGACAGGCTTTGACACACTTGCTGCAGGTCCTTCACGAAGCTTTGCAATTCACGCTTTTCCAAATTACACAAATGCTCCGTGGCCTGCAAAAGGACTTTCGATTCTTGATTTTGGGGTTGTTTACAAAGGCTACACAAGCGACCAGACAATTACAATTGCAAAGGGAAAGCTTTCGCCCGAACAGAAAAAACAGCTTGACCTTGTACAAAAGGCCTACGACGAATGCCTTAAGGTTTACACTCCAGAACATACAATTCACGAAGCCGCAAAACGAGCCGACTACATATTTGCACAAGCTAAACGAAAAATGCCGCATGGTCTTGGTCACGGAATTGGTCTTGAAATACACGAATACCCGCGTGTCAGTACAAGAGTTCCATCCGACCTTCACTTTATGCCCGGCATGGTCCTGACTCTTGAACCAGGTCTCTACGACGAAAGTCTGGGCGGTGTTCGCTTAGAGAACGACGTACTGATTACAGAGAATGGGAATGAAGTGATTACGCATTCAAGAATTATAAAACTCTAGAATATCTGAATACTGTTTTCCGCCAGTTCAATTCTCTCAAGCACGTTGTCTATGCGGTTACACATTGCGTCTGCCAGATAAGCATCATCCAGTCCGTCCGACAACTGTTTCATGCACTTGAACACTTTTCTAAGCTCGTGGTTTGTAACCTCGAACGGTTTTTGAATATCAGCAGAAACATCGTCATCGCCAAGAATACCTGCTTTTTTAAGCGACTGTGCAGTTTTTAAAAGTCCCGGAGTACCAGACATTTTTGCAATAAGATATTCAATCTGCATACGAACAGGGCTTGCCATAAATGCGGCCTTTTCGTCTTCCGGCAGATATTCACAAAGTTCAAGAAGCTTCTTAAACAATTCAATTTCTTCTGCATTTTCAAGCGCTGTATCGTCATCGGCAAGAATCTTTTCGATTGTTGGAAGCAGGGCTTCTGCGGTACTCATAAGACTCTTTGCAGTTGGACCACCACCTTCAGACAGCTTTTCATTTTCCTGCTGAAGTTCTTCAAGTCTTCGGCGCATTTCGTCCATTTCGCCGGCATGCTGTTCTTCAAGCTGCTGCATCTCCTGCTCGTGCTGTTCTTCCATCTGAGCAAGCTGTTCATCCTGCTTCTGGATAATCTGTTCCTGGGCATGTGCATTATGCTGTGCAATTTCATTAGCACGCTGAACTGTATCCATTGCCATACCAGCTGCATCCATCATTGTAGTTGCATAAGAAGGAGGTGTCTGCGGATTTTTGGCAGGCATTTCGTTTCCTGCAGGAGGTTGGGCACCAATTCCCATTTCTTCAGGAGAAGCAGTAAAAGGATCCGGCATTTTGTTTATATCAAATTCCGGCTCTGGCTCTGGTTCTGGTTCTTCTTCGGTAGCTGTTGTTTCATCAAACTGGTCAAAATCAAAACTGTCACTGTCTACATTGTCAAGCATATCAGAAACAGACATATCTTCTTCGCGTTCACCATCACCTGTAAACTTAGGCTTTTCAAAACCAGCAGAAGTATCAATTGGTTCGTCATCAAAAGCATCACCGGAATCATCACCTGAACCCTCGCCTGTTCCAATAAGCTTTTCTTTATCAGAAAGTGGTTCATCATCATTCTGGTCAAAAGGAGAAACATCTTCGTCAGTTTTAAGTGCATCAGTATTTACTTCTTCTTCCGGTTCCTGTTCATCATCAAAGAAAGACTCCTCGTCTTCCTGAAGTGCTTCCTGCATTGGAACATTGTCGCCAAGTGTTCCAAAGTCAAATTCGTCGCCTTCGGCTGCTTCAGCTTCTGCCCCTTCGACAGGCTCAGAAATTACAGTTTCGTTCTCAACATCCTCTAGCTGTGGTCCTTCGAGAGCCTCAGGATCCACTGTCTGTTCAGAATCTTCAGAAACTGGCGGCATATTCATCTGGGCACGAAGCGCGTCTATCTGCTTGTCGGCAAGAATATTTGGCTGGCGTAAATTGCGGCTCTTGTCGTAAGATTCAATTGCCTGTTCAAGATTTCCTTCTTTTGTATAAATCTTTCCAAGCATATTGTAACCTGCTGGATTTCGCATATCGCGGGCAACGAATTCTTTTGCCATAGTTTCTGCACGGTCTGTTTTTCCAACCTGATTATAGCGGCCCGCAGCAGACAAAAGATAATCTTTATAATTGCGGTTTACACTGTTTATTTTTTTATAGCAGCTTTCGGCCTTTTCATCTTCATCGTTACAAATAAGATACTGACCATACAAATCAAGAACCTGAGGATCTTCCTTGTCGTCATTATAAAGTTCTTTTACATTTGTTCCGGCAGCATCAATCTGATTTGCAGAAAGAAGTGTCTGAACATAGCGCTTTTTCAAATCTTTATCTTCAGGTGATATTTCAAGTGCATCAAGAACTGCTTCAAGTGCTTCTTCCGGTTTTTCACCCTTTTCAAGCGCTTCTGCAAGTCCTGTTAAAATCTGAATATCGTGGTCATCAACTTTCTTTGCACGCTTAAAGGTTTTTTCGGCAGAATCATAATCATACTGTTCAAGATAAATATGACCAAGCATTGCCAAAAGTTTTGTATCATTCGGATGAAGCTCAATAGAATGCTTTACAAGTTCCGATGCTTCGCGTGATTTCTGACATTTTACAAGAACGTTACTGAATTCTTTAATTGCGTCTACCCAACCCGGCTTTGCTTTAAGAGCATTCTGATAGCAGCGGATTGAATCTGAATACATTTTTGCCTGTGCAAAACATCGGGCAAGGTTATAATTCAAAATAGGATGATTAGGGTCAATCTGAAGTCCGCGTTTGAACGAAGCAATTGATTTATCATAATCCTTTTTTTCAAGGTAAATTGCACCAAGGTGATTATACGCAAGAACATCAGAAGGATTTTCGTTTACTACAGAAGAGAATGCTTCAATAGCGTCATCCCAGTTGCCCATTTCGCGGTAAGTAAATCCAAGGTTATAGTTTACATCAGCACTCTGGCGGCCTTCGTCAACTGCGCGTTCAAGAATTTCAATAGATTCTTCGTAGCGCTTAAGACGACGGTAAATTGCACCGAGGCTTGTCATAGCATCAATATAATGTGGATAAAAAGTGATTATCTGCTCGTAATATGGAATGGCTTTTGCATCTTCGCCGTTTTTTACATAAATTGAGCCAAGCTCCTTAAGATAATCTACATTTGAAGGATCATCCTTTAAAAGCTGCTTATATAAACGGGCTGCT
>JAFZXA010000118.1 GCA_017617115.1 Treponema sp. | reverse complement strand
CTACAAAATCAGTCAAAATTGGTTCAAGACGCTTTTTGAAGTCTTCCATAGGGAAATCTTTTTCATCATCAAGCTTGTGATATGGAATACCGTAGCCGCCGCCAAAATCAATAAATTCAAGGTTTTCAAACTGATCTGCAATGCGCAAAAGGTTTGTAACTGCATCAAGATATGGCTGTGGGTCCATAAAAAGCGAACCGATGTGCTGATTGATTCCGGCAATTGTTAATTCGTATTTCTGGGCAATTTCAAAGATATTTGGGATAAATTCTTCGGAAATACCAAACTTTGTCTTTTTTCCGCCGGTTACTACTTTTTCGTGATGTCCGGCACCTACACCTGGGTTTATGCGGACAGCACATTTTCTGTTAGCAGGTTCTACATTTAAGTCGCAGAATACCTGACCCATTAATTCAAGCTGTTCAAGGCTGTCTAAGCTTGTAATTACACCGTTTTCTACTGCAAACTTGAGTTCTTCCGGTGCAACGTTATTTGGAACAAAGAAAATGTGTTCTTTTGTGAATCCTGCTTTAAAAAGCATCTGAATTTCGCCAACGCTCATTGCATCGCAGTTTAAGCCTTCTTCCAGTGCAATTTTGAGCAGATGGATGTTTGTATTTGCCTTTACAGAGTAATTTGCGGTATACGGGTACTTTGTAATTACCTGTGTTACTGCATGCATACGGTTACGAAGAATGTCTTCGTTGTATACATAAAGTGGTGTTCCGTAGTTCATTACGATTTCTTCGGGGTTGTTTCCATTGAAGAAGTCGACTGTGTTTATAAATGATTCCATTTAGGTTCTCCTTAAAAATACGTCATGCTGAACTTGTTTCAGCATCTCTCTTATTAAGAGATCCCGAAACAAGTTCGGGATGACTCGGGTTACAGCATATGTGCTCTGATTTCATCTCCACTCAATGGGCTCAAATAGGCTGGTGCAATATCAAATACTGTCTTGCAGCCAATAGAACCTTCTTTATTCAAACGATAAATTGCGCGGGCATATGCAACAAGAACGCTTGATGTAAAGGCGGGGTTTGAATCGAGTTTAAGACTGTATTCGATGATATTGTTGTATTCGTCATTCCAACCGGTCTTGCCTGAACGGAAAACAAAGCCTCCATGCGGGATTTCGGCATGATCACGCTTGAGTTCTTCTTCTGTAATAAAATGAACTGTTGTATCGTAATCGGCAAAATAGTTTGGCATTTCTTTGATTTCTTTTTCAATTCTTGCCTTATCTGCACCTTCTTCTGCAACAACAAAGCATTCGCGGGTGTGCTTCTGGCGTGTTGTAAGTTCAGGATTTTTGCCGGCACGAACTGCTTCCAAAGCGGCTGGAACAGGAATTGTATACTGCTTTCCATCCTTTACACCTTCAATACGGCGGATTGCATCTGAATGGCCCTGGCTGACTCCTTTTCCCCAGAATGTGTAGTCTGCACCACCTGGAAGAAGGCAGTTTCCGTAAAGACGCATAAGAGAAAAAAGTCCCGGATCCCAACCACAAGAGATTAATGCTGTGTGACCGTTATCTTTGGCAGATTTATCAACATTTGCAAAGTGCTGCGGGATTTTGGCATGGGTGTCAAAGCTGTCTACTACATTGAAATATTTTGCATATTCTGGGGTTTGCTCTGGCAGATCTGTAGCACTTCCGCCGCAAAGTATAAGAACGTCAATTTCGTCCTTGTGTGCAAGAATGTCCTTTACATTGTAAACAGGAACTCCTGGTGTAAGTACCTTTACTGTAGACGGATCACGTCTTGTAAATACTGCTGTAAGCTGGGCATCGGGATTGTGCTTGATGGCGCATTCAATTCCCTTACCTAAATTTCCGTAACCTAAGATGGCGATTTTCATTTTTCTATTTCTCCTTAACTAACGAGTGTTAGTTTTATTCCTCATTTGATAACAAAACAATTTTGTTTTTTAATGCTTCCTTCATAACTGTTACCAGGTTTTTCTGGCCGGAATACAGACAGTTGTCTTCCTCGCTTCCGGTTAGTTCGCCTGTCATTACATAAGAAGAATCAATTATTACACGCAGCTGTCCTGGGTCTGGATCTGTATGATAAACAATTGCTCCGTCCAGGTTGTAGTTGCTGTCGGTCATGATTACAATTTTTTTACCGGCCTGTGCTAGTTCTGTAAGCTCTTCTTCGTAAGCATCAACAATTCTTGCCGAAGCAGAAATATAAAGACGAACTCTTGTCTGTTTTATCATGTCCAAAAGCTTGTTTTGAATATTTTTTGTACCAATGATTGTAATATAGCCGTCGGTTTCTACCTGTTTTTCCGGAGCGTGAGCTTTTACATATTCAGCTTTTTCATTAAGTTCCTTCAAAACATTTTTAGTAAAGGTTTCAACATTTACCGGCAGATATTTTGTAGAATCGCCTTCAATAAGATATGCGGCCCCTTTGTCGGCAAGACTCGAAAGTCCCGCATAAACATTTGAACGCGAAATTCCAGTTTCTTTTGAAACTTCATAACCAGTCATTTCTCCATGCGAAAGAAGCGTTGTATAAATAATTGCTTCCTGACGGGTAAGACCAAATGCAATTAAATTGTCTGTAAACTGAAGATTTTCCACAGATTTCCTCCTGAAAAAGAGTGTTTTGTGTTGTTAGTAGTTCTAATTAGCACCACTTATAGCGTTAATATACAGAATTTATTTTTGTTTGTCAAATTTTTTTAACAGAAAATTTTTTCTACTTATTATAAAAAGAATTTGTATATTAAAAAAAATGGTTTATAATAGTACAAGGAGAAGATTTAAAAAAATAAAGTACACGACTTAAGTGTACATGGCGGGTTTTATAAATGAAAGACAAACAGGCAAGACGCGAACGAAAACTTCTAAAAGACAGAAGACTTGGACTTGAAATTGGTTCAGTTATTTTTAGTGTGTTTGTAATTTTTATGGGCAGTATGATTGCCATTCCTTCTCTGATTATTAAAAATCATACAAAAGATACATATTACGAAATGGCCCAGCAGGTAGTAATTGGCCGTGCAGATGAAATAACCAAATGGATTGAAATTTATGTAAATGATCTTAAACTATATTCCGAATCCGAAGCTGCCAAAAATGGTGATGTAGAAGAATATGTTGACTGGATGTGTTCTCGTCCTGATTTAAAAAATCCCGCTTATGATGATTTGTTTTTCTGTGACCGTGATGCAATTCCTTATCATGATGATGGTCGTGTTGGTGAAGAAGGAGAGTTTAGAAGCAAAGATTATCATCATGCAATTATATTTATGGATGAAGAAACTTATATTGCAACAATAGAAACTTCAGATAAAACAGGCCGATACGTTCTTCCAATTTCGCGTGCAGTAAGAGATGAAGACGGATATTGTTTTGGATACATTACAGGTCTTTTGGATATGGATCAGATTGCCGAAGAAGTTGGTTCATACAAGGTTGGCGAAAACGGATACTTCTTCTTAACAGATCGTGCTAATACAATTATTGCTCATAACAATGAAGAAATGATTTCACAGGATATTAGTGTTTATCATGAAATTGCCATTACTGCAAAGCTTGCAAAAGAAAATGAAGAAGAATCTGCTTTTGTTGAAAGCGTAGTTGATGGTGAAAATTGTGTAACATTTGTTGCTCCAATTCAGGCACTTTCGTGTACAATCGGTTATACAATTCCAACCTCCGAAGTTTTTGTTGCAACAAAAAGAATCCAGATGGTTATTCTTTTGATGGGTATTACAATAACTGTTATTATTTGTCTTATCATTCTTCTTTCTTTAAGAAACATTATTGGACGTGTTAAAAAAGTTGGTGGCCTTATTGATGAGCTTAGTACCGGTGAAGCAGATTTGACTGTTCAGCTTGAAGTAAACAGAAATGATGAAATTGGAAAACTTGTAGTTTCGGTAAATAAGTTCCTGGCAAAGTTCCATTCAATTATGCACAATATCAAGGTTTCGGAAGAAAATCTTACCGAAGCAGGCAATACTCTTGTTAACGAAATTGAAAACACAACTTCTACAATTACACAAATGGCTAATAATATCGGTCTTGTTCATAACCAGGTACAGAACCAGTCTACTAGTATAAACAGTTCTGCAAGTGCAATGACTCAAATTTCTAAAAATATTGAATCGCTTGATGGTATGATTCAGGGCCAGGCTTCGTCAGTTGTTGAGGCTTCGGCTTCGGTAGAAGAAATGATTGGAAATATTAATTCCGTTGATAAATCTGTTATTAAGATGGTTGAGGAATTTACAGTTCTTGAGCTTGATACTAAAAACGGTATTGAAAAGAATTCCAGCGTAAACGAACTTATTCAAAAAATCTCTGAACAGTCTGTTGCCATGATGGATGCCAACGAAATGATTCAGAGCATTGCAGAACAGACAAACCTTCTTGCTATGAATGCGGCAATTGAAGCAGCTCATGCGGGTGAAGCAGGAAAAGGATTTTCGGTAGTTGCCGATGAAATTCGTAAGCTTGCAGAAACTTCTGCTGAGCAGTCTAACAGAATCAGTGAAGAGCTTTCTAACATCCAGCAGGGTATTCAGCGTGTAGTAGTTGCTTCTTCCGAATCTGAACAGTCGTTCCAGGCTGTTTCTGGAAGAATTAATACTACTGCAGAATTAGTTGCACAGATTCGTGGAGCAATGGAAGAACAGCAGGCTGGTTCTCAGCAGATTCTTGAAGCCTTGCAGGCCATGAATGATAGTACTTCCGAGGTTCGTGGAGCCGGTGCCGAAATGTCTAATGGCGGTGAAGCTATTATGCGTGATGTTTCGAATATTCAGGAAAGTATGAACAACATTGAAAATGCTGTTGCCGAAATAAATGAAGGAACAAATTACGTAAACGAAAGTACAAAACAACTGCGAAATATTTCTGCTGCTTTGAATGTTGCTATTAAACGTATTAAAGACGACGTAGATTTATTTAAGGTATAAAATGTCATTATCATCTCCTTCAAAAATTACAAATCCCGAAATGAGGTTTGACTCATTTTCCAACGGAAAAGTTATGCCCGGAAAAAAAACAGGACGGCTTCCTGCTATGGGCTGGAACAGCTGGAATGCATTTGGCAGTGGAAACACAGAAGCATTAACACGCGCAATGGCCGACTGTATTGTAAAGCTTGGGCTAGATAAGCTTGGATACAAATATGTTGTCCTTGATGATGGTTGTTATAAAAGTGAGCGTGTAGACGGCAAACTTTGTAATGAACCTGTAAAGTTTCCGAATGGATTTAAAGCTTTGTCAGATTATATTCATGCCAAGGGCCTTAAGTTTGGAATGTATAATGATATTGGAACGAATTTGTGTGCCGGTGCTGCAGTAGGAACTTGCGGGCATGAAGATACGGATGCAGCAAGTTATGTAGACTGGGGTGTTGATTTTCTTAAGGTCGATAACTGCTATTACCTTTGGGACAACGCTACTTTTTCAAATGCGGAAAATGCACGGTTTGTTTTTGCACCAAAAATCAAAGGTATTAAAATAAGAGGAACCGGTAACGCCGGGGATTTTGAAAAAACAATATCTGCTTGCCAGGGATTAATTACGGGTTCGTGTGCAAAGCTTGATGACAACAAGGAATATGTTTTTGGAATAGGAACCTTTGACGGAACAAATACAGGAACATCGCCTGTTGGTGTCAGGAGCAGCGAGCTTCATTTTGAAGTAGAAGTGCCAGCCGCCGGTGAATATGAACTTTGTGTTGAATATGCAACTTCAAAAGAAAACGGTATTGGAGAATGGCTGCAGATTGCTGTAGATCAGGAATATTTTTATGATGACCTTTTGGAGCCAACAAAGGACAAGGAAAGCTTTGCGTGGTCAAAAGTAATTAATGTAAAGCTTGCTGCCGGTAAAAATACAATTCGACTTATGAATCATCGCCGTCAGGAAAATACGCTCGATTCTTATGCTGCAATGTTTACAGGTCTTCAAAAAGCAAAACCAGATAATGACATAATACTTTCTCTTTGTGAATGGGGAAAAACTCATCCGCAAAACTGGGGCTATAAGGTTGGGGATTCCTGGCGTATTTTAAATGATATTACATTTCAGGTAGGCGGTAACGGAAACCGGGGCTTTGGTCACTGGGCAGATCCAGGAACTCCAAGTGTAACCTCACAGTATAATAAAGCAGTTGTAATGGATGAATTTGCGGGCTTAGACAAGGGTTGGAACGATCCGGATATGCTCATGATAGGAATGCACGGATTGATGCCTGTTCAAAATAAAACGCATTTTACAATGTGGTGTATGATGAATTCTCCACTGATGCTTGGCCTTGATTTACGTAGATTAAGTGTTGGTGACGACCTTTATAACATTATTACGAACCGTGAACTTATTGCTTTGAACCAGGATGCATTAGGTGTACAGGCAAAACGTGTTTTTACAAGCGTTCCGTGTAGTGTTCCTGATAAGGACTACATAGAAAACATAGACAGAGTTGATATTTTAGCAAAACCGCTTGCAGACGGAAGCGTTGCATTAAGCTTTATTAATGTTAGTGAAAGCGATAAGAAGGGAAATTTTGAAATAACTGCCGATTTAATTGCCCAAAAGCTTGCGGGATGGAAAGGCGCACAGGCATTTGCTACAGCAAAGAAGTTTGAAGTTCGTGATTTATGGAGTGGAGAGACTTGGAAAAATGACACAGGCGTGTTTGAAGTTAGCGAACTTGGAGCCTGTGATAATATAACAATTAAAATTTCGCCCGCCTAATGAACATCACCATCAAAGACTTTGTATATTTATTATCTCAAAAAGATTTATCTTATGGTCACGCGCATGGCTGGCTTGAAGATCAGGATGAAAGATTTGGTGATAATTATTTAGACAGGCGTACAGCAGCAAGAATACTTCACAGGTACATGAAGCTTGAATTGGGTATTCCAGATTTGCCTGATATTTCCGGTGCTAATGTCCTTGCCGATTTATATACTTGCCGTACTTGTGTAAATGATGTAGCACAGATTTTTTTGCGTGGAATAATGGGGTCGCGGGAAGTTGAGAGAGATGGACAGATTTTTGAGATTTTTGATATGGGTGCGTTAGTGACGCACGACGAAATTTCTAAACTAATGCATGCTTTTGCCAGCGCTTGCTCTTCCAGCGAATAAGCATGGCAATTCCGCGTGTTGTTTCGTCGGTTCCAATTCCAAGCCAGAAACCAACAAGACCAAGTCCACATTTGATTCCAAGAATGTAGCTGCCTAAAACCATAATACCCCACATTGATGCAATTCCATAAAGGACAGGAAATTTAACGTCTCCTGAACCTTTGAGCGCACCAACATAAATGAGGTTCAGAGAGCGGCCGAATTCTATGTAGGTAGAGAAAATCAAAAGTGTTGCAACAAGTGCATGAACTTCGTCTATTTTTGTAAAAATCCTGATTACCGGATGCTTGATAAGGTTTACAATTAAAATCATAACCATGGAGCAGGCGGTTGCAACAAGCTGATATTTGAAGATTTTTTTGTAAGCAACATCGCTTTGTCGTGCGCCTACAAAATAGCCTGTCTTTATTTGTGAAGCCTGACCAATTGCCATTGCCATAATGAAAACAAATCGGACAATTGTCATTGTGTAAACCTGAGCAGACATAGCGTTTGTTCCAAGAGTCGAAATCATGGCCATAATAACAATCTGGCTTATGTTGTACGAAAGGCTTTCACCGGCAGTTGGAACGCCTACAGAAAGAATGAGGCGGTAAACCTGCTTTGGAACCTGGAAAAGGCCTTTAAGTTCAAAAGAAACGTCTTTTTTGCGGCGGATAATTATTGCTAAAAGCACAGAAGAAACAAGCATTGCCATTCCGCTGGCACAAGCAACACCAGGAACTCCAAGAATTGGAAGACCAAACCAGCCGTAAAGCGAAAGGGCGTTACCAAGAACGTTTACAACATTTCCGATTATTGAAACTATCATTGCTTCACTGGTGTAGCCGTAGCTTCGTAAGATTGCGCCCTGAAGCGAACTGAAGGCATTAAAGAAGCAGAAGATTCCGCCAAAAATGAAAAAGTATTTAAGGGCATAACCGCGTACTGCGTCTTCGAGCTGGTAGCAGCTGAGTAAAGGCTTGAACCCAAAGAATACAAGCAGCATGAGGAAAACAGAAAGTGCTGTAATCATAATTGTGCTGGCCTGCGCAATCTGGTTTAATTCTTTTTTTGATTTTTGAGCTCCAATGTATTGAGCCAGAACTATTGAACATCCGGTGCTTATAACTGCAAAAAGCAGGTTTAAGAAAAATATATATTGTCCTACAAGTCCAACAGCGGCAACTGCATCGTTGCTGTAAGAACTGAGCATCATTGTATCTACAGAAGAAACAAGGATTCGGAAGAACTGTTCGAGCGCAATTGGAAGAGTAAGTTTGAACATTGGTAAAGCACCGCGGCTTTGTTTTGTTAAAGTAGTTTGAGCCATGATTTTAGTATAATGATAGCGCAGATTTGTAAATAGCCGAATTCTATAAAAAATTTGTAAAAATTTGATTTGTGAGTTAGAATTATGTTAAACGATTTACTTAAAAGGCGGCCCTTCGAGAACCTCAGGGACCCCAGGAGAATTATATGTCAATGAAAGAAATGCCGGTTATGGAAAATGTGGATGGTGGTGTTGTTTGGTCGCACACTTTTGAAAAGTTTAAAACTACTGTTTATGTGCCTGACAATGACCTTATGGAAGATGTTTTAAACTACGGATTTATTGCACCGTATCTGCTTGTATTTGCTCCGGAAGATTTTTTAAACGATTACAAAAAACTTGTAGATTTTGCCCGCAATAACGGTTTTGGAAAAATAGCCGCTGATTATGCTTCGAGTGTTGTATTTATTTATCCGACTTCTGCAAACGGCTGGAAAGATGCGGCTCCAGATTTATTCAGCGAAGTTATTTCTAATTCAAAGATTCATGAGTTTTATGAAAAAGGTGTTGTAAAGTTTTATAACAGGTTTACAAAACAGCTTGAGGCTTATTATATTCGCGGAGGTATTTTTCACACAAACTTGTACGGATTTGGTGAATCTGCAGATTATATTGCAGAAAATTGCCTTAATCACTTTGAAGGAGACGGACTTTGGGGCAGGGCAGACTGTGCTCCGGTTGTTTGTACGCTCACAAATCTTACGCCAGAGGCAAAAATCAAGGTTGATACAGCCGATATACCAGTAGTATCTTATGGAAACACTACAGAAGTAAACAAAATTTTCGCTTCTAAATGCAAATATTTCCTTGAAAAACCTGCTCCGGACTTTGTTTCGGACTTTGAAAGCTTTGTAAAACAGTTCCGCCGTATGCTTGGAGAGCTAGAACTTGACCCTGATCTTGAAAAAGACGGCATGAAAATAGACCCTGCGGTAATTACTGTAAAAACTTCGCCAGATAATTTTGGAAAAGACAAAGGAACAGCTTCGCACAAAATTGGATATTTTGCATTTTACAATAAGAATGTTTTTGATAATGGGCCTGTTCCAATGCTGCTTGCATTCCATGGAGGCGGTGATTCGGCTTTTTATATTTCATATATCAGCGGATGGGCAAACATTGCACACAGACATAACTTTTTGCTTGTAGCCGTAGAACATCATTTGAACAGCACTGCAACAGAAATGGTAGAACTTGTAGATCACTTGAAAAAACAATACAACATTGATCCTAACCGCATTTATGCCAGCGGTTTTTCTATGGGTGGAATTAAAACCTGGGATATTATTCAGGAATATCCGAACCTTGTTGCTGCCGCGGCACCAATGGATGCAACTGTAGATATTGGAGAAAATGTTTATTTTGCAAAAATCAACAAATCGGTGAACACAACAACAAGCGTTCCAATTTTTTATGCAGCAGGCGAACAAACACCTTTGGCAGAGTTCCCGTATCAGGAACAAAAGTGCATAAACAGAATGGCTTATGCCTTGAAATTGAACGGAGCAAAACTGGCCGACTCATACAATGTAAAACTTGAAGAAAAAGCAAACTGGAAAAACAAGTTCTGGGGAATTGACGGCGAAGATAAAATTGAGTTAGTAGACCCTAACAGAAAAGGCAAACTTACACTACAGTTTTTTAATCGCCCCGACGAAAAATGCTGGAATGTTTTTGCAAGCATAGACAACCAGGGACACGAATGCCGCGAACACACCTGCGAACAAGCCTGGAAATTTATGAGTTGTTACAGCCGTTCTGCAGATGGCACAATAACAGGCGGAGAATTCAGTGAAATAAAAAAAGTTTTGTCAAATTATTAAAGTGTGGTATAATATACTATGGTATTTGGAAAACTTGTAAATGGATGGTTCGGGCCCTTTAAAAAAAGATAAAGTTCTCGTTGTTGGACATAATCCGTTTGATGAAAAAATTTTAACGGATATTTTGAGCCCATATGTTGAAGTTGTTATTTCAAATGCCGAAGACACAATAATTGAACAGCTCCAGGATAAAGACGACGTAATTTCCACCGCAATTTTTAATTTTGAAGTAGCTCCAGAGCTTTTAAAAGCTATAAGAATGATTCCTGTTCTTGAAGATTTTCCTATTCTGGTAAGTACGCTTCATGGTAGTGCACAAATAGAAAATGAACTTTTGGAATATGGTGTTGTTGATTTTTTAAAGCAGCCGTTTGACGCCCGTCGTGTAATCAATCGTGTAAAAACCTGTATAAAGCTTTTTAATGCAAACAAAATAATTTTTGAACTTGAACGTGACGAACTCACAGGTCTTTTTACAAGAAAGGCATTCCTTAGAAGGGCAGAAAAGGTCCGGGCCGAAAATCCAAAAAAGAAGTTTGCTGTTCTTGCTTTTGACTTTGATAATTTTAAATCATCAAATACATTATATGGCGAAGCAAAGTGTAATGAATTCCTTGCTTATACTGCCAAGCGTTTGAAGGGACTTATTCCTCACAGTATTGTAGGTCGTTATGGCGGAGATCAGTATATTTTATTCTTTGCTTTTGACGGCGACAATGTTGATGTTGAACGAATACAATACTTAACAAAATCAATTCTTGATTCGGCTCCAATTCCGCATCAGATTGTAAAGTGTGGAATTAATTCTCCAATCAGTCATGAGCTTCCTTTTGTTGTTTGTTGCGACAGAGCCTTTCTTGCAATTCAACAGATAAAAGGAATCTACGGAAAAGATATTGCCTTCTTTGAAGCAGATTTACAAAAGCACCTTTTAGACGAGCAGCACATAAGTGAAACAATGGAAGCCGCTCTTGAAAATGGAGAATTCAAGGTTTATTACCAGCCAAAGCATGAAACTATTACAGGAAAAATTGTTGGAGCCGAAGCACTTGTGCGATGGATTCATCCGGAATATGGTTTTATGTCGCCTGGTCAATTTATCCCTCTTTTTGAAAAAAACGGTTTTATTACAAAGCTTGATAATTTTATTCTTGAACAAGTTTGCAAAGATATAAAACGATGGAAAGAAAAGGGATACACATTTGTTCCAGTTTCTGTAAATGTTTCGCGCAGGGATTTTCTGGAAGAAGGTTGTATAGACAAACAAATTCAGATTATTGACAGCTATGGAATAGACCATGCTTATGTTCATATGGAAGTTACCGAATCGCTTTATTCCGAAAATACAGAAATCATTATTAGTCAGCTCAAAAAGGTTCAGGAGCTTGGCTTTATGATTGAGATGGATGACTTTGGTTCTGGTTATTCATCTTTGGGACTTCTTTCAAGCTTTCCTCTTAATATTCTTAAGCTTGATATTTCGTTTGTCCGAAACTTCCGTGAAAATGAAATTGTAATTGAAAATATTATTAAAATGGCGCATAGACTTGGACTTCTTACAGTTGCCGAAGGTGCCGAAACAAATGAACAGGTTGCAACTTTAAAAACTCTTGGCTGCGATTTTATTCAGGGCTTTTATTTTTCAAAACCGCT
Organism: Treponema sp.; assembly: GCA_017617115.1. Taxonomy (GTDB): domain Bacteria; phylum Spirochaetota; class Spirochaetia; order Treponematales; family Treponemataceae; genus Treponema_D. Next base: position 9,856 of record JAFZXA010000118.1, on the reverse strand, counting down.
TCCAATTGAAGAATACGAAAAATATATTAATGATGCAAAAATCTTAAATGGCGGAAAGAAAGTTCAGACTGCTGACCTTGAAGAACTTGAATGGCATTATTCCGATAACCTGCTTATTGCTGCAAATGAAGTTGCAGAAGCAGTTCCCGGTGGATTTTTTTCTTACCATGCAGACGGAGAGCTTGAAATAATTTCTTTTAACAAAGAGTTAATGGAAATGTATGGCTGTAAGACTGCCGAAGAATTCCGTGAATATACAGGAAACTCCTTTAAGGGAATTGTTTACCCGGATGATTTTGATTATGTACAAAAAAGTATTAATTCACAGATAAAAGAAGACAATGATCTTGATTATGTTGAGTACAGAATAAAAGCTAAAAATGGAACAGTAAAATATATAAAAGATTATGGCCGCTTTGTTAAAACAAAAAAATACGGTGATATTTTTTATGTATTTGTGAATGATGTTACCGAAGAAGAACGCTGGCGTGCAGATGCTACAAACAAGATGATTAAAAACATGGAGCTTGAACAGACTGTTCATCAGGTTTCGGTCGAGAAAAAAGCAAAAGATATTTTTATAGAAAATATCAACAAAGATATTCTTACTCCGGTAACTGCGATTATTCAAAAAACAGAGGATATTAAAGCAAATCTCACAAATCCTATAATTGTAAATGAAAAAATAAACGAAGCGAAGATTGCAGAAGAACATTTGCTGGGCTTTTTGAATAACATGAAAGAGCTTTCGCAAATTGAAAATGATAAGCTTGAAATTGTTGAAATGGCAACCGATATTTCTGATGCAATTGAAAAAATTTCTAGTCTTATAAAAGATGCAGCAGACAAAAAGCGAATTAAGGTTGAAACCTGGCAGGATATTTATAATCCGTATATTTATCAGGATGTTATTCATACAACAGATGAAGTTTTAAATGTATTAATGAACGCTGTAAAATATTCACCAGTTGGTGGAAAAATAAAAATTGGAATTAGACAGCGTCCTGGTAAAAATGAAAATGAATGTAGTATTGAATTCGTTTGCGAAGACAACGGAATTGGTATTTCTAAAAAATTCCTTCCGCATGTTTGTAAGCCGTTTGCACGTGAAGATAATAAAGTAAATAAAGAAATTCAAAGTGCAGGACTTGGACTTCATATAACACAAAAGCTTCTTGAATTAACAGGTGGTTCAATTGAAATTGTGCCTAAAAAAGGAAAAGGTGTGATTGTAAAAACTATACAAACACACCGTTTCTGCAAAAAAGAAGATGTTGAAAAAGAGACAGTCCTTACTCAGAACGTTCGCCTATAGTCTCCATAACCTTTTTTTCATTGAAGAATGTCATTATTACACCGCCCAAAACACAGCAGATTGATGCCACAAGTGCAACAAGTCTATAACCAAAAGGAGCAATTCCAATTGTTGCAAGCGAAGTAAACATAAGCATTGCAAGAGACTGACCAAGCTTCATGGCAAAGGTTCGGGCTGCATAGAACATTCCGCTGCGAGATTCACCTGTTTGAATTTCGTCCGAAAGTGCAATATCGGCAACAATTGTTTGTGGAATAATTCCAAAGATTGCCTGTGGAAACGAACCAAGAAGAACAATAATTACAGCCTGTACTTGAATCGGAATAAAACTAAGCTTGTCGCCGCAAAGTGCAGTGAATCCAAAGGTCAGGAAAAATCCAAAAAACGCAGCAATTAAAAGCTTTTTCTTTCCCCATTTTGCAGTCATCTTTGTTATAAACGGATAGAACGCAAGCGAAAGGAAAGTAAGGCCGCCCATCATATAAGTAGTCCAGGCTTCTGGCAGGTGTAGTAAACTTGTTACAAAGAATGCAAGACCCGTCTGGAACATGGCAAGACCAAACCAGTAGATAATATCCTGGCCCACAAAAACTCTAAAATCTTTGTTTTTGAAGGTTTTTCCAAGAGAAGAAAACATGTTTGAAGAAGAAGGTTTTGCCTCGCAGTAATCTTTTTCATTAATGCCAAAGGCTGGTACAAGCATGAAAATTGTTGCCAGAATTGAAAGTCCTGCAAAGGTAATTCTCATAGCAGGAACACGGGCCATTCCTCCATTAATTAAGGCACCCCAGATTACTGGTGCGGCATAACCAAGACAAGTTCCAACAATAAAGGTGAGTGAAATACACATTGAAAGTTTGAGTTTTTCTTCCTGATTATGTGGGAGTTCTGCAAGAAGTGAAGTATATGGAGTACAATAACAGGTAATAAGGAAGTAATAAGCAAGAACTGTTACAAAAAGCCAGACAGTGTTAATGGCGCTAACACCGTGAATTGGAGCACAGAATACAAGCACAAAAACAAGCCCAAGAGGAATTGCAGAAAATCTTAAAAAAGGAATACGGCGGCCAAGCTTGCTTTTACAATTGTCGGACCAGTTTCCTACCAGAGGATCTGTTACGGCGTCAAAAATTCTACCCGCTGCAGTTATCAAGCCGATGATTGTCAGAACGCCAAGAACAACACGTCCCTGTGGAATAAGAGAAATCATTCCGTCGTTAATTGCTTCCTGATTAGGCTGGTAAAAGTATACAAGCCATGAGCCAATAAGACCGCTTATAATTGACCAGCCAAGTTGGCCAATTGCATAGCACCACATTTTTCCTCGTGTAAGTGATTTCATAAGAACTCCTTATTTAAGACCTGCTAATAAAATATCTGCCAGCAAAGTCAGTTGTTTTGCCCCGTTCATCTGGGAATCCATGTCGAGCAGGTTTCCGCTGATTGCAAGCTTTTGTGCTGTACTAAAGAAGGTGTGAATAAGTGTAAAGTAAAGTGCGTCGCCGCATTTTTCATATTTTTTGTTAATGGAACCATCTTCAATACCTTTTTGTATTGCCACAGAAATAATCTGTTTTACTAAAAGAATTCCAGACTCATAGTTTGACATTTTGTCTTTAGGAATTTTTTCTTTTACTGCGTATGCATCAAAAAGATAGATAAAACGAAGGAATGCGGTTTGTTTTTCGTAAAGCTTTACAAACAAGGCAAAAATAACTTCAAGCTGGGAATAACCGTCGGCGTTTGTGTATTTTGGTTTTACAAGATTTGGCAGAACATCCTGCATTCTTGTTGACCACACATGAGTTGCGGTTTTTACAACAAGAATTTCCTTAGTGTCAAAATACCGATATAGCGAAGCTACACCAATTTTTGCTTTGTTGGCAATGTCGTTCATAGTTACCGATTCAATACCTCGGGTTGCAAATAAATCAAAGGCAACATCCAGAATGCGTTCAATGCGAACAGTTTTTTTCTTTCCTTCATCGTCTTCCAAAAGTTCTTCTACTTCTTCCATATTTCACCTCTTTATTGCAAGTTCTATTGTTTTATATGCACCATCGTAAGTACCAATTTTCTTTTGCTCCAGAATATTATAGCACATCATCTGCAGTAGGGAAGAATCTTCCATTATGAGTTTTACAATTGCGCCGGCCTGCTGTGGTGTTTCACATTCCTGAGTGCCGTCGCCAAGCTCTGCAGAATGAATTGCTCCCCACATTTCGTGACCGCCAATGCGCTTTATAAAAAGCTTAGGAACCGGGTAAAATGCCAGTTCGCTTGGTTTTGTAACAAGAATATCGCTTGCACGCATTAATAGGTTTGTAATGTAAACGGCGCCAAAAATATCTTTGTTACAGAAGGCGTGAATGCCAGAACCGGCTGTTTCATCTGTACCGGCAGTTGCTTTTTGTGCAAATTCAAGCTCTTCCGGCCAGTTATTAAAGTGTTCCTTTGTAGAAACACTACCGTTTTCAAGGTCTGGAATGCTTTGTTTGAGCGTTGTCCATACATTCTGATAGTCGCCGCAGTTTATATAGATGCAGGCTTTGTTCTGTTTTACATAAGGAAGCAGTGTTTTTATAATCTGGGCAAAAAATTCTGCCTGTGCACCGGCTCCTCCAATTGTAAAAAGAAATCGTATAGGTCCGGCACCATTTGCACGCTCAATTCGCTTACGGCAATCTTCTTCCAGGTTGCTAACAAGCTCGTGGTCAATGTAGTGGCCGGTGAAAACAATATCATCACGATTCATTGGGTTCAGGATTTTGCCTGCTTCAAAACCGTTTAAAGTCCGGTAGCCCCAGTATGTGTTGTAAGTTTGAACAGTATGAAGAGCCCCTTCGCTCAAATGAAGTGCCATTGGCCAGTTATCGGGAATAGCATTTACAACTTTTTTCATTCCGGCGTGAACTGCTGCCTGGCTTGGCCAAACGTGGGTTGCTATAAAAGGAGTGTCTTTTGGAAGCTCATTAAAAACCGGAGTCATAAGCTGGGCGGTAACCTGGTCGCCTGCATTGTAAGAAAGTTTTTTAAAGCCTTCGTAGTTGAGCGGCTCCCATACAAGCTTATTAAAAATCGGGATTTTCTGCGAAAGCCTGGAGCCTTTTGAATAAAGATTATTCTGGTATGAAATTATTTTTGTACAGGTAGTTTCGGGAAAAGAATTAAGGTCAAGCCAAAGCGGAGTATAGCCCATAGAACGAGCCGCACTTGCCATTGCCATAGAAATTCTGTAGTGACCAAAGCCCATGCGGATATTTCCAATGATGACTGGTTTTGCAGGAAAGTCGGTGTTTATTGAAGAGACAGGAGCTGTTTTTATAATTTTGCAACCGAATGGCGGGGTTAAAACATCATTATCCTGCAGTGTAAGATGATATTGAGTATTTCTGTCGTCTCCAAATTTGTGAAGAAATTTTTTCTGGTTGCGTAAGGCTTTGTTGTATGTAGCATTACTAATTGGATTGTTGAATATCTGCATGGCAGCTCCTTAAATCAATTAATCCCTCCAAAGTTCGCTCCCGATTGAAAACTTTAAAAATATCTTCCTGAGTTTGAATAAGACCAAATTCCTGGCCGGCATATTTATTCCGGAATTCTGTTATTTGGGCGGCTAAGCTTCGTTCTGCTGTGCTTTCTTTTCCAGGATCATCGGAATACATAAACTGACTTCCAAAAAGAATATTTGTTTTTGCAATTAAAAGCTTTTGGTCCGGTGTTAGGGAACAGTTTTGAGTTCTTAAAAAAACAACATCGGGGTCGTTTGCAAAAACAGTATTGTTCCAAAGTGCGTGGCCAAGGGTGTCTTTTAAGTTTAAGTATGCTTCGTTGCGGCCATTCCAGTTTAAGGCGCGGGCCATTTTGTTTTTCCAGTGTTCATAGGTGTCGCAGCCAATTCGTGAAAGCGGCATATATTTGAATGAAAGTTCAAAAGGAAGTCCACAGCCAAGATATGTAACAGGCTGACCTTTTTTATTTGTCAGGCGTGAAGTGAGCTTTGCAAGTGCACGATTGTAGATTTTATATGAAGCGGTTGGATATTCGTAGTCGCCGAATAGCATTCCGGCATAAAGGAAGTCAAGTTTTATATAGCGGAAGCCCCATTCGTCAATTACAGTTTCCATAAGCTTGTCTAAATAATCAATTACTTCGTCGCGGCTAAGGTCAAGGCAATAGAAGGTGCCGTTTTTGCCCCAAAGAGGATTATAACCTGCAGGAACAAGCGGTCGTTTTGGATTCAAGTCGTGCAAAAGCCATTCCGGATGTTTTTGAGCAGTCTGGGAGCGGGAATCTATAATAAAAGGTGCTATCCAAAGGCCTGGAATAAAGCCTGCTGCGTCTATTTGTTCTACAACAGGGGCAAATCCGCGTGGAAATCGATCCTGGCGAACGTTCCAGTCACCAAGGGCCTGCTCCCAACCGTCGTCAATCTGAAAGATTTTACTTGAGAAAGTGCCTTTTGAAATGACATTTTCTGTTTTTTGAAGCGCTTCAAGGTCTTCTAAAATGAGTTTTTCGTTGATATTTGCGTAGTGATTATACCAGCTTTCCCAGCCGCCCGGAGTTTTACCCAGGTGCGAGATTTTACTGAAGTGCAGGGAATCGTAAATTTCGCGAAGTTTGTCCTTACATTCAAAAAAAGATGATGCTGTAAAGATTTCGATTTGAGCAGTAATGTCGTCGCGGCGCCAATCATTGCCTTTGTCGCAGATTTCTATAGTAATTGTGTTGTCACGGCGGTCAAAAATAAACTGAACCGGAGGAAGCATGCGTGAAACGTTTCCTACAGAAGCAAAAACAAGATAAAAATCGCCCCAACGAAGGTATGAAATAAACTGAGCAAGCACAAGATTTTTGTCTGGTTTAAAGGATGTGTTTGGAAAAACAAGGTAGTTGTTCCAGGGTTTTATAAGACGGTTTGTAAGGGAAGGCTGCTGTTTGCCGGGCGGGATTTCGAAACCGGGGTTCCAGCTTTGCCAGCCGCCAACGTTTATCCAGGCTTCGCTTATTGAAAACTCTTTTTCATCAACAAGGTCTGCAAGCTTGAGCTTTTCTATTATAGAGTTTGTATCTGCATGATAATTTGTATGCGCAGTATAGGTTTTCATAACGCCCCCGTGTGATAGTCTTACTATCACTTATAGAATACCACAGAAATGGGGAATGTCAAATTTTTTATGAGAAAACTAATGCAATTACTTCAAAACCTTGTTCTGTATAGACATAGGGGAGATATTTTATATTAGAACCGCGTGGACCATTCAAGATTCCAAATTGGAATCTTGAACATTCTTCCTTTGTTAATTGAAAACAAAAACTTTTAGGGAATCGTTTAATATTTCTCTTCATTGCTTTATTAAGATTACTTGTAGTAACCCCAAAATAATTTGCAATGTCTTTATCAAGCATAACGCGATATCCACGAATTTCAAAAATCTGAGATTTGACATTTTCTTTGTTTACAGCTTCATAATCAAGAATTTCTTTTGAATTGTTTTTTGTTTGAGAAGTTTCCATACCATAATACCTCATGAGACATTTGATTTTCAGCGCCAGTCCAACACCAGGCCTGAATTATGGTAAAGAAAATTAAAGAGATGATAAAAGATCCCTTTGATAAACTCAGGGATCCCGAGAATTATTACCGCACATACTAAAAAACGCGAATAGTCGTTGGATATTACATTCTGTGCAGTTGGCTTTACATACACAAGTATAATGGTTTTTTATATGAAAAACTAGAGCTGTTTCACCACATCCTTATGAGAAAATTACACTTTTATTTTATATAGTCCTTTACTGTTATTATTGGAGACCAGATAACTTGGCCATTTTTTTCTGCACGAACTTTAAAATAATATTTTAGTTGCGTATTTATAGTATTGATTTCAATATTTTCATTAATGTGTGAATTACTATCTAACACGAAAGTTCCAGCTGTAGACATTGCATGATAAATACTGAAAGCAAATCCTTCACTATTTCCCGGATAATTAATTTTCATATAATATTTAATAGAAAAGCCCGACCCTTCATACCAATTATTAATATTCGGTTTAAAAGATGAATATGTATCATAAGTATATGGCTCGCTTTTATCATCACCTTTTTTTGCTTTTATTGTAACAGGAATTGTTTCAATATTATTGGTTTCTGCAGCTGCGAAGGTTAGAGTAGTTCCTGTCACATTCTGAGTTATTGTGTTTCCATTATAAGTGTATATAACTTCATAACCATCACAAAATCTTGATGGAGCATTCCAGCTTAAAGTAATATTACCAGAATTATCATAAGTGCTTTGGTTGTTAGATGTTACAGGAGCAAGAATATTTGTTTCGAGCCAATTGTTATTTTGTTTAGTATTTCCGGCATAATCTTTAAATTCCAAATAATAATAATAAGTAGTATCCAGAGATAGATCAGGAATTGTTATTGTTTTTAATGTTGTAGTATATGTTGACCCTTGCCATATGTGAACATCAGTTTCTTTATAATCTTTATCATCAGATTCCCAGGAAATTATAATGGAGTTTCCTGAAGCAACGGCATTTATATTTTTAAATGAAGGAGCTGTTTTATCATAATTGTAATAGAAGTATCCCGATTCTGGGAAATATTTCGGATTATTTGATTTATCATAGAAAGTAAATCTAAAACGATATACTCCTTGTTCGTTAGGATTAGGTATTGTATATATGTTTTTATAAGTAGCGGTTGATGAAGAGACATCTTGAAAGTTAACGTATATTGTTTCTGTGGAATTACTATTAACTGTAACAGGATCATAATTAATATCACAAACCCTTGCTCTTTCGATTATAAATTTGTTAGCAGGTCCACTACCACTATCTGTATCGTTAAGTGTAAAATCAAGAGCAAGGCTTAAACCATTTTTGTAATTACTCATAGTCCAGGGATTTGAAGGAGTGTTGGTAGAACTTGTAAATTCATATCCAGAGTTATCTTTAAGAGTTAAAGCAGTTAAAGTTGGTGGATCATCATCATTTTTATTCTTAACCTGATAAATCCATCTTTCACTCTTAGGCATATTTACAGGTTTTTCTTCCACCGTATAAGAAAGGTCTTTTTCAAGAGAAACATGAACTATAGCAAAATTTGGGATTTCTGGAGAACGGTTTGCTGCAATTATAAGAAGTGTTGGAGTTTCAAAACGAGGGTGATCAAAACATTCGTTTAAAATTTCTTTTTGGTTTTCATAGTTTTTAATTAAAATGTTTTTAAAATAAGTTATTCCGTCTTTTTTATATCCAAAATAAACATTTTTGCCATTTTTTTCTTCTTCAAAAAGTCCTGAATCTGCTGTTCCATCTGCTATTAAATCATCAAGTTCTTTTTGAGTATAATAAATGGACGATTCATCCATATCGCGATCAAATAAAACCTGAATACGGGAATCTTTGTAAAAAGAGTTTCCATTATCAACAGGTGTGCGTGAAAGAATTTGAGGGCGTTCTGCTATAACGGGTTTTATTGCAAGAGAAATTTCAGAATTAACCGGAACAGCGACAAGAGAATATGTTGTTGAAGATTCTGTTGGGTTTTCAATTTTTATATAAGTGCCGTTTGGAATTTCTGTTCCGGTTTTGGAATCATAGATTTGCCAGCGGATAAATTCATAATCGGAATCGGGGTCAAAAGAAAGAGGATATGAATGTGTTTGAACACAAGTATAAGTTCCTTTTACAGGAGAATACTTTCCGTAGCGGCTGCCTGTTAGAAGGAATGTTACATAAGGAAGTGACGGACAAAAGGCTGTAATAACAATTGAATTAAGTGCCTTTTTGAAGGTTACCTTTGTTTCGGGGTCAGAGGGGTCTTCAAAAGAAATGTAATCGTAAATGCTTTCGCCTTGGGGTAAGTCAACAGAAGAAGCTTCCCAGCGGACAAATTCATGGTCTTGTGCCGGAGCAAATTTTATTTCAAAAGTGTCTGTAACTTTTTGTGTAAGTTCGCCTGTTATTGGTTTTTTTATTGTACCGTCTTCGTCGTTTGCCTGTACTAAGATTTTATATGAAGGTGCATTTGCATAGGCAATATGCTGTTCAATTTGATTTTTTACCGTTTGACTTTCAAGAAAACTGTCGCAGGAAGTAAAAAGTGCCGTTATAGCAAAAAGTGCTATACTAACGTACCCCCCCCCATCGTTTTCTTTGTTTTGTCTGTTTTTTTGTGCATGTAAAGACCATGATATACCCTCTCGTTTTTTTGTGTTTCCGAATAGTATAGAATGAATAATTGTTTTTGAATAGATGCGGAATTATGGACTTTAATCTTATTAAAAAAATTAAATATTTATACACATATTTTCTTCTCATATATTGTAGAAACTTTAAAAAATAATTATTATATAAAGTTAATACTATAAAACACAAAAAACACAATTCAGGTGGTTTGACATGAAGAAAGTACTGGTATGTAAAGAGTTGGATCCTCTTGAAACCCGTGTTGCCCTGATTCCGGACGACATCAAAAAGCTCGCTGCAATGGGATTTGAATTCCAGGTTGTTAGCGGTGCTG
>JAFZXA010000117.1 GCA_017617115.1 Treponema sp. | reverse complement strand
TGAGTAACTGTTGTTGGAGAAGTATCTGTCATTTCTGTAGGAATACCATAGTATTTACCAGCAGAGTTTCCTGGAAGTCCAGAGTTCAAAGCCTTAATCTGCTTTTCAAATTTCATAAGATTTGGACTTTCAACAAGCTTGTCGCTGATATCTTTAATCAAACCAGCTTCAAGACAATCCTGGAACTGTGTTGCTTCAAGAAGAACGATGTCTCCAAGGTTTCCAGAGCTTGAACGAAGCTGATAAATTGAATCGCCTGCTACCTGTGGTGCAATAATGTTAAGTTCAATATTGAATTTATCCTTAACAACCTTAGCAAACCAACCAGTCTGCATACCCTGATAGTTAGCAGCAACGTCGAAAATTTCAAGAGTTATTGGTGCATTGTCATCAACAACTGCTGAAGCCTTTTTGCCGTTTCCGCAACTGCACAATAAAGCAGCAGAAACAGCGATCATTGTGATAATAGAAATAATCTTTCCTTTTTTCACTTTGATTCCTCCTTATTTTTTTATATATCAACCTTTTACTGCGCCAATCATAATTCCCTTTGTAAAGTAACGCTGGAAAATTGGATAAACGCAAATAATTGGAAGAACTACAATTACAGAAACAGTCATTCGGATTGAAGTTGCAGTCTGAGCATGAGCAAGACTTGCAGCCATAGCCGCAGCCGAAGTACTGTTATTAACAAGTGCCTTTAAAGAACTTGCCTGATTTATATACTGATACAGAGTAAACTGCAGCGTATAAAGCTTTGGATCTGTAACCAAAAGAAGTGTATCCTGGAAGGAGTTCCACTGAGCAACAGACGCAAAAATTGCGACAGTTGCAATAATAGGCTTAATTACAGGAATAATAACCTTAAAGAAAATCTGGAGTGTTCCCGCACCATCAATAACAGCAGCTTCTTCAAGTTCTTTTGGAATACTTTCGACAAACGTCTTACACAAAACAATGTAGAACGGCTGAACGGCAACAGGGAAAATATATGCCCAGAAATTATTAGTTAGATGCAGGTTACGCATGGTAATAAACCAAGGAATAATACCGGCATTAAAATACATGGTTGCAACTACAAAGCGGTACCAGAACTTTCTCTTCCATACAGTTTCTTTTGTAAACATATATCCAAGAAATCCCGAAACAATTACAGTAAAAATGGTTCCGATTACTGTTCTAAGAATAGAAATCTTAAAAGAATTAACAAGACCATTAATCTTCATTACCTGTATGTAATTTGTAAGATGGAACTTAAGAGGATAAAAAAGAACCTTTCCGCGTTCACTCAAATCGTTGGCACTAACAGAATTGATAAGGATATAATAGAAAGGATAAACACAGACAAAAGCAAAGAAAGTATAAATAACGTAAGTTGAAATTGCAATGATATAATCTTCTACTGTTTTTTTATGTAAACTTGCCATTTCTGTCCCCTCCTATATAAGTGTTTCGCCACGAAGCTTTTTAGAAACGGCATTTGTAGCCCACAATAAAATGATGCTGACAAAAGTTTTTAGAATACTTATTGCAGTAGAAAGCGAATATCCTCCACTACCCATTGCAAGGTTGTATACATACAAATCAAGAACTTCGATTTTTGCTTTATTGAAGGAGTTTGCAAATACAAAGTACTGCTCCATTCCGTTTGAAAGGAAGTTTGCAAGACTCATCATTACAAGAACAAAGTAAGTTGGAAGAATACTTGGAATTGTAATGTGCCAGATTCTCTGCATGCGCGAAGCACCATCAATCATTGCAGCTTCCATAAGCGAATCATCAATACTTGTAATGGCGGCAATGTACATAATGGCAGCCCATCCGGCATTTTTCCAGGTAAGCCACAGCCACTGTTTGAACCACACATGAGTTGCAGACTGAAGGAACATAATTGGTTCGTCCGTTGCACCCATGCGCATAAGAATACTGTTTATGGCACCTGTACTGTTGAATACACTGTAAGCAATTGCATAAACCAAAACCCAGCTTATGAAGTTTGGAAGAGTTGTAACTGTCTGAACGAATTTTTTGAATGGTACCGACTGAATTTCATTTAAGAATACTGCGAATATCATCGGGAACCATGAGAACAAAAGACTAAGTCCGCTCATGGCAAAGGTGTTTGTAAGAACCTGCACAAGTTTTTTAAGCTTAGTAGGATTTTCTACCATTGAAATAAACCATTTAAAACCAACAAATTTATCCCACGAAAGAGGAAACGGCGGTTTGTAATCAAAAAATGCGTATACCCATCCGTAAAGCGGATAATAGGAAAAAACTAGAATAAGAAGAAGAAACGGTGTGATAAGAAGAAAATCGGTGACCATCTGCTTCTTTTTCTGGCTTTTAAATTTCAACTGGCGCATAAAGACCTTCCATAACTTTTAGTAAATCGTTTAACTAGTTTAATTAGTAAATCGTTTAACCAACTTGCTTTAAATTATATCACTTATTTTTTTGATGTCAAATGATTTTTGATTTTTTTTGCGGATTGCGGTATACTATCATTATATGGAAACGTTGAATTTTGATTATATAATTATTGGAGCTGGCCCTGCTGGACTTAGTTCTGCTCAGTATGCAGCCCGCAGCGGATTAAAAACAATAGTTTTAGAAGGAATGGGAGCCGGCGGTCAGGTAGCACAGATTTTTGAACTTGAAAATTATCCCGGAGTTTTTCCGGCAGTAAATGGATACGATTTTGTAGAAACAATGCGTAAACAGGCCGAAGCTTTTGGTGCACAAATCAAGCAGGTTCAGGTTTCTTCTATAGATAAACGCGGAAAAGACTTTATAATCACAACAAAAGATACAATTTATACAGCTCCGGCTCTTTGCATGGCAACAGGCGCTGTTCATAAAAACCTTGGAGTTCCGGGAGAAGAAGAATTAACAGGTCGTGGCGTTTCTTACTGCGCAACCTGCGACGGACCATTTTTTAAGAATAAAAAAATTGTTGTAGTTGGCGGCGGAGATTCTGCCTGTTCAGAGGCAATTTATCTTTCTACACTTTCGGACAATGTAAGTATAATTCACAGACGAAACGAGTTCCGTGCGCAAAAGGCAATTGTAGATAAAATGCTTGCTGCCGGAGTAAAGCCGGTTTACGATTCTGTTGTAAAAGAAATCAAGGGACAGTCCAAAGTTACAGGTGTGACACTTGAAAATGTAAAGACTGGTGAACAGACAGAACTTGAGTGCGATGCAGTGTTTATATTTGCTGGCATGGCACCTCAGACAGATTTAGTAGATATGATTAAAAAAGATCAGCAGGGCTATATTGAAACAGACGAATATATGCAGACTTCTATTCCAGGCTTATTTGCCGCAGGCGATGTCAGATCCAAACCATTCCGCCAGATTGTAACAGCCGCAAGCGATGGAGCAATTGCCGCAAATACAGCAAAAGAGTTTATAAGATAAATGAAAGCCCGATTTTTTGCAGCAGTAGTAAGTTTATTTTTAATCTCTTCTTTTGTAAAAGTGAACGCACAATCTGCTGGTGCAACAGTTAGTTTTTGGGACGACATGCCTAACGAACAGCTGGCCCAGGCAATTGTAGATCAGATGACCGACACCGAACTTTATTCACAAATACTGATGTTTGGTTGGGCAGGAGAAGAACCGGAGCAGCTGCTTTATGATTGGGTTAAACGAGGACTTGGAAGCGTAAAGGTATTCGGCTGGAACACAAACGACATTCATCTTGTTGCAAAATCAATTTCTTCATTGCAGGCAGACTCGCAGACAAACAGATTTAAGATTCCGCTTTTTGTTGCAACAGATCAGGAAGGCGGTTCAATCCGTCATGTTAAGGGCGACACAATGATCACTCCGGGAAACATGGCAATTGGAGCTGCAGGTTACCCTACCGATGCCTGGTACAGCGCTTATTATATCAGCCGCGAAATTCGTGCACTTGGAATTAACATGAATTTTGCACCTACAGTTGATTTGTTTACAAACCACGATTCTTCTATCATAGGTACACGCTCTTTTGGTGATGATCCTGAAAAGGCGGGCATACTTGGAGCAGCCTTTGCGGCAGGTTCGCAATCAGCGGGAGTAATTCCTACAGTAAAGCATTTTCCTGGACACGGTGATACAGAGCTTGACTCTCACGGAAAGCTTCCTGTCATTGATATTGATTTTGAAACATTTAAAAATCGCGAGCTTGTGCCATATATGTATCTTATAAAGGAAAACTGCCCCGCAATTATGAGCGGTCATTTGAGCTTTCCGCAGATAGATGCTTCGGGTGCGCCGGCTTCGCTTTCAAAATATTTCTTAACCGATTTGCTTCGTAACCAGATGGGCTATGATGGTCTGATTATTACAGATGATATGGAAATGGTTGGTGCTACAATTTATGCCGGAACAATTTCGAACGCATTTAAAATGGCAATTGAGGCAGGAAACGATATTATTCTTTCTTCACGCACTGCACAGCTTAATGAAGCATTGTGGTACCGCAACTTAAATCTTATGAGTGATGAACCGGAGTTCCGTGCACGTGTAAAAGATGCGGCATACAGAGTTATAAAAGCAAAACTTGATTATTATAAAAGCGGAAACGAAATTGCCCCACTCTACCCAGACCCTGATTCTATAGATAATTTGATTCCAGACCGCGAAGGCGAAATGTATTTTGTAGAACAAGCCTGCCGTTCAATTACAGTACAAAAGCAGGGTTCAATGCCGCTGGACACAACAACAAGCGGAAGAATCTTACTGCTTGGTTCACTCACCTGCTTTTTCAATGACGCACTTTTGCGCTACCCTAATGCCGGTCAGGTTTATTTTAATTACGAAACTGGTCCTAACGAAACTCAATGGGTAATTGACCAGTTGCCGGATATTTCTGCAAATTACAATACAATCATAATCTGTGTTTCGAGCGAAAACCATGTAAAGATTGCAAACTATTTTAAGGACAAGGGCAAAAAAGTTGTAATTCTTTCTACAATGTCACCGGAACTTACAAAGCAGCTTAGCTGGTGCGATACAATTTTGCTTGGCTACAGCTGGCGATGTGAATTTTCTCTAAAAGCAATGTTAGCGGCACTGAATGGTGAATATGTGCCGAATGGGGTGAAACCTTATAATTAACGGCCAATCAAAAAGACACACGGAACTTTTTCAAATTCAGGCATTTTTCCTTTTTTCCACTTTTCAACTGTCTTGGTAAATATCAATTCCTGTGGCGTTGTAATGCCTGCCGCAATGCAGATTTTGGTTGCTGGCCGCAAAGCCTGCAACATAGTTTCCATCATCTTGGTATTGCGGTAAGGGGTTTCTATAAAAATCTGAGTCTGGTCTTCGTTATAAACTTTGTTTTCAAGTTTCTTAAGTGCCTTTATGCGCCCCGGAACATCAACCGGAAGATACCCGTTAAAAGCAAAACTCTGTCCATTAAAACCACTACCCATAAGCGACATTATAATGGAAGAAGGTCCAACAAGCGGCACAACCTTAATTCCACGAGATTGAGCAATAGCAACAACATCAGCGCCAGGGTCTGCAATGGCAGGACATCCCGCTTCAGAAATAATTCCAACAGTTTGCCCATGTGCCAGCGGCTCCAGATACTCACCAATGATTTTGCGGTCCGTATGACGGTTAAGTTCGTAAAAAGTGAGCTCGTCTATGTCTATGGATTTTTCAACCTTCTTGAGAAATCGACGCGCAGAGCGGATATTTTCTACAATGAAGTGTTTTATATTTACAATTACGTCGTGATTATAATCGGGAAGCACCTGATTAATTTCGGTTTCGCCTAGAGTTACGGGGATTAGGTAGAGGGCAGAATTAAGATTCATAAGGTGATTATATCACATCTTGACATTTTTCGCAAAACACTATATTCTATTAAAACTTGTTGGAGCGATACCAAAGCGGTCGTACTGGGGCGGTCTTGAAAACCGTTGATCTTCACGGGTCCGGGGGTTCGAATCCCTCTCGCTCCGCTAATAAGGAAGCGTGGTAGAGCGGTAATACAACGGATTGCTAATCCGTCACTT
>JAFZXA010000116.1 GCA_017617115.1 Treponema sp. | reverse complement strand
TTGCACCTCTTAAAGACTAAATGTTAAAAAAAAAGCGGTTCAGACTGTATCTGAATCGCTTTTCACTTTAGAGCGGGAAACGGGAGTTGGACCCGCGACATCCACCTTGGCAAGGTGGCGCTCTACCACTGAGCTATTCCCGCAAATAATTTTGTTGCGTTTTCAGGTCTCGTTTTTATAATAGAGCGGGAAACGGGAGTTGGACCCGCGACATCCACCTTGGCAAGGTGGCGCTCTACCACTGAGCTATTCCCGCATAGGTTTTGTTTTTAATTGACTTGTGCGAGAGGAGGGACTTGAACCCTCACGCCGAAGCACTAGATCCTAAGTCTAGCGTGTATGCCAATTTCACCACTCTCGCTAAACTTAATAGTTTTGAGCCATGCAAGGATCGAACTTGCGACCCACAGATTAAGAGTCTGTTGCTCTACCAGCTGAGCTAATGGCCCGAATCAAACAATGTCGATGTCAAACAATATATCAGAACAGCAAAGAAGTGTCAATATGCGACTGACACGATTCGAACGTGCTACCTACGGATTCGAAGTCCGTTGCTCTATCCAGATGAGCTACAATCGCAAATAAAAAAACGGTGCATACTCACACCGTTCCTTTAGGGTGCCTAGTGGGGATCGAACCCACGACAACCAGATCCACAATCTGGCGCTCTACCGCTGAACTATAGGCACCGTAAGTGAAATTATAATATCATAATTATTGAGTTTACTCAATAGGGGATTATGGGTATAAAATTATCTCACCTTTATACTTTTTTCATAAAGATATTCAGGGCAAATATCCAGTTTTTCATTCCACATAACAGTATGATGATGAACTTTTGCTGTCATAAAAAAATTTATATCTTTTAACGGCTCATTTAATTTATCTTCAAGAAGAGGAGTAAAATCAAATACACGTTTTTTACCACCTTCAAAAGTAAGAAATAATTTATAATCTTTTGTAGGTTCAACACTTATTACAGCCCATTTCATAAGAAAACTCCTTATACGAGTGGCGCAATATTAATCAAATCCATCTTTTTAGTTGCGAGTTCCCAGTTATGTAAAAGCTCATCCTTATGAATTACACACCATGCAAGAATTAATTTGAGTTTATTTGGTGCCATTTTTCCTTGAACTTTTTTGCATTTATGAATATCAATTACACATTCCATGTCACCATAAAAAACATGGAAATGTGGAGGATTATGTTCGCGTCCATTATTATACATATAAATTGAAAGTCC
Organism: Treponema sp.; assembly: GCA_017617115.1. GTDB lineage: Bacteria > Spirochaetota > Spirochaetia > Treponematales > Treponemataceae > Treponema_D. The sequence goes on along the minus strand of JAFZXA010000116.1, from coordinate 13,038 downwards.
ATAAAATTCGCTTATACTTGGCAACTATTAACTCCTTATGAGAATTATACCATGTATTATAAAAAAAACAAATAAAGAAAGCAGTTTTTTAGTTTTGTTTCTGTAGTAAAACAGTCGAAGTATTTGTTTCTCCACCCATTTCCTGTGTTGATATATACTTAAACTTTGTTGAGTTTGAATTTCGTTTTAATAATGAAATTCTGGTATCTGTAAGCTTAGAAACTTCGTACATGCCCAAGGCATTAACTGAATTTTTCTGACTGATTTTTGTTTCGTCATATTCCATTTTGTATGCATTTGTCCAGGCAGTTACGGTTTTATAGGTCAATACTTTTTCGTTTTGCTCATTTAAAGAAATTTCAAAAGTTCCTCTTTCAAACATGTTCCAGTATGTGTCAGATTCTTCATATTTCCATGTTCCAACAGAAAGTTCAATTTCATCTGCATCAATGGTTATATCTGTTTGAGATATAGTGAAAGAAGGTGTGTTTTCCTGTCCTCCACTGGTTCCGGAACTTCCCGAATCATTTCCGGAACTACCACCATTATTGTCGGCGCCGGCTGCTGAATTACCGCATCCTGTAATAAAACAAGATAACAACAAAACCATACAAATTGAAATAATTACTTTTTTCATGATTACCTCCGTTTTATAATCAATGTTTTCTATTTTATATATAAAAACATCGAAAACTGAAATTGTTACATTTAAGATTTTTTTTTAAATTTTTCTAAACTAAAAATTTCAAATACCGATAAACAACTGATATCGTATAACTATATCTTTTTGATAAGAGGTGAGGTTAATGAAAGAAACAATTGCTGAATTTGAAGCTGTGCTTGATCAGGAAGAAAAGATTCTCGACAATCTGGTTCATAATCAGGATTTGCTTAAGAAGGCTGTTACCGAAAAAAACTGGGAAAGCCTTACAAAAATCATCAATAATATTAATTCAATCTCATCGGAATTTTTAGAAGCAGATACAAACCGCGAAGTTCTTCAGGATATGATGAAAATGAGTGAAATTAAGCCGTATTTTGAACGACTTGGAAACATGCGTGCAAAGCTTCTTAAGTGCAAAATTGAAAATCAGGCATTAAGTAAATACGTAAATATCACAAAAAACTTTATTCAGGGTGTTGTAGACAATGCTTTGCCACAGTCTGGTAATAAGGTTTATTCAAAAAGCGGAAAAATTGTTCAGCCACAGCCACAGAGCGTTGTGCTGAATTTGGACTTTTAAGAGGTAATATATGGGATCAACATTTTCTGGAATTGAATTAGGAAAGCGCAGCATAATGGCTCAGACCGATGCCATTACAACTGCAGGTCACAATATTTCAAATGCAAATACTGAAGGTTATTCTCGTCAGAGAGTTCAGATTAAGGAATTTGACCCTCTTTACCGCCCGGATATGACTCGTGCAGAACGCCCGGGACAAATTGGACAGGGTGTAGATGTTCAAAGCATTACTCGTGTACGCGATGAGCTTTTGGATAAGCGCATTGTTGCACAGGAAAATCAGGAAACTTACTGGGAAACACGCAGCGATTACTACACAATGCTCGAACAGATTTATAACGAGCCTGATGATATTAGTGTTCGCTACAATATGGATAAATTCTGGGAAAGCTGGCAGGAACTTTCTGTAAATCCTGAAAGTCAGGCTAGCCGCCAGGCAGTTGTAACACGCGGACAGACTCTTACAGAATCAATTAATCAGCGATGGGAAAGCCTTAAAGGTGTTAGCGACCTTGTTGACGGTGATATTGAAGCAACTGTAAAACAGGTAAATGACCTTGCACGCCAGATTGCTGCTTTGAATGCCGCAATTGTTGAATCAAAGGGAGTAGGCGACAGCCCGAATGACCTTCTTGACCGCCGCGACTTACTTGTAGACAAACTTGCAAAGCTTGTAAATGTAACTGTTGACCACCGAGATCCTGATGAATTTGAAGTTCATGTAGACGGTCTTGTTTTAGTACAGGGTGGAATTGCCCGTGAAATAGGCTTTCAGCTCCGTGATGATGATTCCGGCTACAACAAACTTATATGGAAAGATACAGGAAAAGATGCAATTTTCACAGGCGGAAAGCTTGGTGCACTTGTTGAACTTCGTGATGTTGATATTAGAAACGAGATTCAGCAGCTTAACACAATGACAATGAACTTTGCAGACCTTGTAAACGATATTCACCGCAATGCAGTTGGTGCAAACAAGGTTACAGGACTTGATTTCTTTGTTCAAACTCCATTTGTAGAAAATATCAACGGAAACTTTGACCGAAACGGAGACGGTGAACTTGATACTTCTTATGTATTCCGCTTTACAGGTACAAATGAACTTGATAAAGAACAGCAGGTTGGCATTGAAGGTGTAATGACTTTGGCCAGCACAGACGGCACTGTTCAGATTCCTTATTACCACACAGACACTGTAGAAACTGTAATAAACCGCATTAACGACAGCAACAGCGAAGTTAAGGCATATCTTGACCGCAATAATCACCTTGTTCTTAAGGCTACAACTTCTGTTGACCCACAGAATCCTGATTTTGTTATCCGCCATGTTGAAGATTCAGGATATTTCTTAGCAAATTATTCTGGTGTATTGGCTGGAACTGGTGCCGCAGGTGCATATGATTTTGCTCAGGCCGATGCTGTAAATGCTTTGGCAGCAGGTTCACAGTTTGGAGTTTCACCTTATTATAATCCTAGTGCTTACATTGCAGTAAACGATGCAATTAAAAATGATGTTCAGAGTGTTGCAGCTGGCTACTTAAGCCCAAGCGGAGATGTTTTTGCAGGCGACGGACGTGCAGCAGTTGAAATTGCCGCTATCCGCAATACAAGCGTTATGGTTGGTTCAATGAGAACTTTTGATGACTTTTTTGCCGACAGCGTAACAAATGTAGGTCTTAAAGGTGAACAGGCAGAAACAAATCATCTTAGCCAGGCCGCAATTATGGATGATCTTCGTAATTTGCGTGAATCTATAAGCGGTGTAAACATTGATGAAGAATTAGCCGAAATCATGAAGTTCCAGCACGGCTACAATGCAGCAGCAAAGTTCATTACCGTGTGGGATTCGCTGATTGATACAATTATTAATAAACTTGGTGTGTAAATAATAAGAGGTAATATATGCATAGAATATCTTCAAATATGAACAATATGAATACTCAGAGCGCACTTCGCTTGCAGGAGTCAAAACTCAACCGTGCAAACAATCAGATCAGCAGTCAGCAAAAGCTTTTGAACCTGCGCGATGATCCTATTGCTGCCGGACATCTTGTTCGCTATCAGTCATATCTTGGACGCGTAAAGAACTTTGAAAAAAATGCACTAACTCTTTCTGATGAATTTGCAGTTCGCGAAGGCTACATGGAAAACTCTCTTGAAATTATGCAGAGAGTACGTGAGCTTGCAGTAACCGGTGCAAACGGAATCTACAATAAAGAAGATATGAAGAATATGGCAACAGAAGTTGATGAACTTTTGAAGTCACTTATTCAAAATGCTAATGCAATTGACTCCGATGGAAAATCAATTTTTGCCGGAACAAATACAAAAGCAACAGCCTTTGATATTGAAATGGGCAATGTTGAAGGTTCCGGAGTTCCTCTTATTCAGAACGTACGTTACAACGGAAACATTGATGTTAACCAGGTTGAAGTTGATGAAAACAAATATCTTGTAAATGACAATGCCGGAAACAAAACTTTCTGGGCCGAAAATCAGCAGGTATTTGGTGCCCGCGATGCTTCACAGTGGCAGGCAAACAGCAACGGAATAATCAGTGTTGACGGTGTAGAAATTAAAATAAATGAAGGCGATAACATTTATTCAGTTATCAGCAAAATCAATAACAGTGGTGCGGCAGTAAGAGCAAGCCTTGACCCAATCCGCAACGGACTTAATTTTGAAACAACAGATGCAAGACAACTTTGGCTTCAGGATGTTGAAGGTAATGTTTTGAATGAGCTTGGACTTGTAAAGGATGTTTCTCAGCGTCCTCCATATAATTTAGGAGACGGAGTTCGTGTTTCTGGCGGTTCAATGTTTGATGCAGTTATTGCATTCAGAAACGCACTACTTAGCGGTGATCAGGAATCAATTGGTGGAAGAGTACTTGGAGTGCTTGACCAGGGAATAAATAGTCTTGTAACACGTCTTGCAGAATCGGGCAGTGAATATGAAAGAGCTCAGTTGAATGCAACAAGAAGCTCAAAGTTAGCACTTGATGTAACACAGCAGATTTCACGCGAAGGCGATCTTGACTATACCGAGGCTATTACAAACCTCAAAATGCTTGATTACACAAATCAGGCTACCTTAAGTCAGGCAGGAAAAATGTACAGCTCAACTTTATTGAACTACATGAAATAATAGGCAAAGGAAGTAAACAAAATGGAAGTAATGACAAAAGCAAAAGGAAGAATTGATATCCCTGAGGAACGGATGCTCACAATCCCCGAAGGTTTATTCGGTTTTGAACAGTACACAAAATTTGCACTGTGCGATTCGGATTATGAACCTTTTTTGTGGCTTCAGTCTCTGGAAGATATGAATCTTGCTTTTTTAATAGTTGATCCGTTCTTAATTTCTTCAAACTACGAAACAGATATTGATGACGAATCACTTTCAAAAATCGGAATTGAAAAACCCGAAGATATTATCATAATGACAATAGTTACAGTCCCACAGGATGGTTCTGCAATTACTGCCAATTTTCAGGGTCCTCTTGTTATTAATAAAACAAACAGGAAATGCATTCAGGTTATTTTAAGCGACAATCGCTGGACAACTAAAGTTAATATTGTTGATGCATTAAAAGCGAAAGGAGAAAACTAATGCTTATTCTTTCGCGAAAAATTGATGAAAAAATTAAGATTGGAGACGAAATTACAATTACCCTGATTGATGTTCACGGAGATCAGGTTAAGATTGGTGTAGAAGCTCCAAAGAATGTAAAGGTGTTCCGCCAGGAAGTTTTTGATGCAATTCAGAAAGAAAATAAAGCTGCGGTTGCACCAAAAGAGCCGGCTACATCTAATGCAATTGATGCGGTTAGTGCATTGTCAAAGCTGCTTAAGAAGTAGAAAGTTTTATTTCGGCTTCACTGGCACGTAAATAAACAGGTCCGTCGTAATCTTGCAAAGGTGAGATTCCGGCGGATTTTTTTTGTTCTGCCAGTTGGAAAAGGGAATCTGTTGTTACTGCTGTAACTGGCATTTGAATTAGTTCTAGTTGAGGGGCGGCTGGTTCAAGCAAAGACTTTAATTTTGTTGTGTCTTTTTCAAAGCCTGCCAGAATTATTTTCTTTTCTTCTTTTAATTTTTCTGCAAGGAATGGAATATCGTAGTCGCCGTCGGGGATAACTGAATTTCCATCTTTGTAGAGTCCGGCAAAAAAGCGGTCTTTGTTGGCGTCAATGCATGACAAAACTGGCAGTCCAAGATTTGCATACGCGTATGCATAAGTTTCTAAAGAAGAGATTCCATAAACAGGAGTTTCAAAAGCACATTCAATTGCTTTAAGGGCCGAAATGCCTAAACGTAAACCTGTAAAGCTTCCAGGTCCAATTGTAAGGGTGGTGTAGTCAAGTTCATTTTTTGCAAGGCCTGCTTTTTCTAAAACAAAATCAAGGGCTGGAACTAGAGTTTCGGACTGGCGCATTCCAATATCATAAATTGCGGTACAGGTTTTATCTTCGTTTTTTGCGGCTACAGTTAAGCGTGAACAAGCGCAGTCAATAGCAAGTGCTTTCATTTGATTTCTCCGTTTTGCCAGTTATCAATTTCTATTAAACGAGACCCGTCATCCTGTGGAGTTATTTTAAGAACAATTGTGCTTTTAGGAAGCTCATCCATAATTTTTTCACTCCATTCAATAATGCTAACTCCGTCTCCGTAAAGCATATCATCGGTTCCAAGATTAATAAAATCTTCTGTGCCGTCAAGCCGGTAAACATCCATATGATAAAGCGGCATTGTTCCCTGATACTCACTTATTAAACAAAAAGTTGGACTTGTAATAGTTTCGGTAATTCCAAGGGCGGCGGCAATTCCTTTTGTAATTGTAGTTTTACCTGCGGCTAAGGTACCCTGCATGGCAATAATGTCGCCTTTTTTTAAGAGCTTTCCGATTTTTTTTCCAAGTTCAATTGTTTCTTCTGCCGAAGAAGTTTTAAATGTCAGCAAGGTAATTTGCCTTCCATTTCGAGGTTTGTTATATATTCAAGAATAGATTTTCTGATAGGGATTAGCGGGTAGTCAATGGGACTTTTTATAGAAAGAGAAAAATCCTTGTTGCCAAAGCTGTTCATTTCTATTGAAAATTCAATATCGACATTTGCAGTTCGAGCAGTTAAGTCAAGTACAGCTGTTGCGGCATATTTTCTGATATAAAAAATCTGAACGTCTTCACGCTGCAGATTCGCCAGTTCCACGACCTTCATAGATAAATAATTATATAAGAAAAATAAAAATTAAACAATGTTTTTATATTTCATATTTAAATGCATACGCATTAATTTTGTTTTTAGATTCCAGAGAAATCTTTAAAAACTGAATATGAAGATTATATGTGTTGTCCAAAAGTTTTCGTGTTCTGCGGATAATTCCAATCATGTGCTCATGAAGTTCAAGCGAAGGGACGCGCAAAGAAAGATACTGCTTTTCTTTAATAGGAAGTGTCGTTTTTATACAACATCCGCCCGAAGAAATATTTGTAATGCGGCCTTCGTATTCTTTTGGACGAACAACAAAATCTTCTTCGGTGTTATGCTTCTTTTTCTTTTCATTTTCGACTGTATGAACAAGATGTGCCGGAGAGAAAAGACATTCTGTATCAAGAAATTCACGCTTTGAGTTTCGGTGTGCCTGATTAACTAAATCTTCTGAATGCTTGATAATGAGTTTTATTGTTCCATCAGGGTCTGTCTGAAAACGCATTGCTCTTGAAGTAAAATGATAAGTCATACCGTTTGCAGCCTTAGTAATAAAACGAAGTCGTTCAAGTACAGGCGGTTTTAAACGTGGATTTTCATACATAAATTTTGGAATTTCAAGTGCAAGAAAATCATTTGTATTTGCTTTTACATGGAACGGAAACTGTTCGCTATCCTGTGTAAGATAAAAAACAACACTTTCAAGTGGAAGCTGTTTTGTAGAAAGAAGAGCCTTTGTTGCAGCAGAAATTTTTTCCAGAGTAAAATCAAGTTCAAAGAAAAGGTCAAGGTCTTTGGCACTTATATTCTGCTCTTTTATTTTGTAATAATATTGCTTGCAGTTTTCGGCAATGACATCTGCCTGTTTAATAAGATAATTGATATTAGGAAGCTTCATTGTTTTACAGATATCCCACAAAAGAATCTGCATATCGGGAGTCAGTCTGTTTGCTTCTGCAAATTTTTTAACATCTTTTTGGGTTGTAAGTCGTTCAAGCTGTTTTTTAATATAGGCATCAGATTTTTTATAATCCATGAGGTGTTTTGTTAAAAACCAGACTCCGCCTACAAGTACGGCAACAAGAATAACACCAACAATAAATAATCCGATTGGAAAACCGGAACGAGCGTCTATTGGAGAACCTGAACCTATCTGAAAATATGAACCCATGTTATACTCCTCAAAATCCTACATTTCGTTTAATGCCTGCGAAATTGCCTTAAGCCGTGGGCAAATTTCATATTCCGATAAATCTCCAATAAGAACTGTATCATTATTAGTAAGAGCTTGTTCAAAATCTGAAAGGATTGGCGAAAATTCCTGAAAGAAATCTCCAAACTGTTTGCCATCTATTTTAGTTGCACCAAAATCCTGAGGGAACAAACTTGCAAGGGCAGCAATGTGGCAGAAGTTATCTATGCTGTCTGCAACCTTTTTAATTGATTCGCTGACCTGTGCATTTTTACCGCTTTGTAATGCAACCGGAACATTTTCCATCTGCTGTGAAAGTTCATTAAAAAGTTTTGAAAGTTCTGTAAACGACTGTTTAATAGAATCTTTTGTTACAACTGAAAATTCAAATTTTGTATCTTTAGCAAGTGGTTTTTCTGCTTCTTCATCAAAAGTGTCTGCTGTAATTGTTTTGCCGTCTACTGTAATTCCAATAACTGCGGCAGCATTTTCTTCACAGGTTATTTCAAATGATTTTAAAACATCGCCTATAGTTTCTTCACCTTCAAGCTGTACTTCTACAGGATCTCCGTTTATATAAAAGCTAATCATTTATTCCTCCCTATTTATTGTTCTGTTTATTCTGCTGCTGTGTAAAATTAGAAATTGTCGTCTGCTGGTTTTCAAGGTTACTTAAAGAGCCCTGCATTGTGCTGTATTTCTGCTTAAGTTCTGCTTCTTTTTTGTCCATCTGATCTTCTAGCTTTGTGATGCGTGACTGTGAGCTTTTGATTTTTGAATCTAAGGTTGATGTTTTAAGGGCAATAATTCCACCGGTTTGGGTATAGGCTGTAATTTGTTTATCAAGCTTGTAGGCAATACCTTCGTCAATAATAAGATCGCCGTCTGTGTCATAACCAAAAAGATTTTTTATATCATCAAGATGATTTTCAAGAGCATCATCAAGTTTCTTTTCGTCAATTTCAAGGTAACCGCGAAGTCTGCTTTGTGAATATGAGCCGGAATAGCCAGAAGCATTTGTTGCAATACCAAGTTGGGTTAGGGCAGTAATAACCGAATTTTCTTCAAACTTGTAATTTGAAGAAAGAATTGTCTGCATGTTGCTTTTGATATTTGTGAGTGAAAAATCGGTACTGAACATTCCAAGCTGGCTTGTGAGTTTTTCTTTTTCGTCATCGGTAAGATAGTCCAGTTCTTCAATGAGTTCCGGTTTGTTTTGCGAAAGAACATTTATTTTAGCAACTGCCTGATTATATTTTCCGACAAATGCAATAAGAGCATCTTTTGCAGCGTCTTTGTCAACTTTTACAGTAAGTGTTGCTGTCTTTTCTGTTTTTTCGTGAACATTAAGAGTTATTTCGGGAACAACATCGTCAATTTCGTTTGAAGGTCTGGTAATTGTAATGCCTTCATATTTGATTATTGCGTCCCCAGCTTCGGCAATTGCGTGGTTAGGGGAGTAGCCCAAATTTGAAGCAGAATCGTAAGCAGTAAACTGTGATATTTCAAGCTTGTAGCCTGTATTTGTATTTCGAACCTGAATAGACTTAATGCCTTTATATTCACCAAGGTCTATATCAAGAGATTGTTCTTTTTCGTTTAATATTTCTGGGGTTGAAATAAGTCGTTCAGTACCATCATTAAAAATTACATAGATAACATTTTTCGAAGTAACAGAATCTACAGGTTCAACTTTTGTTGTAGTTTTAGGAAGCAGAGTTTCGGAGCTTGCGTTTTCAACTGTAATGCCTCCAAATTCTGCAATTCCGCCGGCTGGAATAACCGGTTCCTGTGCTGTGTTGTTTATTTCTTCTGTAATATCTTCTACCTGGGTTGCTTTTACTGTAAATGAAATATGTGTGTTAGAGTTACTTGTTGCACTTGAAGGAATTGAAACTTCATAACCGCCTCTTGGGGCAACATTTACTTTACCGTCCAGAATCTGAGTTCGTGTTACCGAAACTTCGGGCATTGCAGACTGTTTGTTTGTTTCTTTAAATGATACTTGTTTTAGTTCTGCAGTTGCAGCGCCAAAAGTTTGTGTGTTTCCCTTTGCCGGTGAAATCATTCCTGTTTCAAGGGCTAATTCTTTGGCAGCGCCTTCAAATATAAGTTTGTTTTCTTTTCCGGTTGTCAGCGATTCTATGAGCAGTGTCTTTTTTCCGGCACTTGCTCCTACAATCATCGATTTTACAATTCCGTTGCTTCGTTTGTTTATTGCATCGGAAAATTCTTTTAAGGTACCGCCTTTCCAGTTTACTGTAAGCTGTTTTTCTCCAACCTTGTAGGTGTAAACTCCGGCAGATACCTTGTAGTCAGATGGAAGCTCGTCCGATAAAAATCGGTCTGCAGTTGCGGGTTGAATTACGTCAATTTTAAAAGACTGAAGATCTGCACCACGATTTGCAGTTGCTGTAATTGCAGCTTCATCTGTTGAGGTTGTTATTTTATTATTGAATGGATTTTCGTAAGAATATAATGTTTTGGTGCTGTCGCGTAGAGATGTTAGTTGTGTATTTACTTCGCGCCAGGCTGACTGCTGAGACTTATACTCATCGAGCTGATTCTGTTCCCTTGTTAACGGAATCCGCTCGATTTGCATAAGTTTTTCCACAGTTTCATTTGTATTATATGTATCTGTGACGCCTGGTATTGATAATCCAGCCATATTATACCCGTTAGAATAATGCTAAAGACTTAAACTTCTAAATTTTTGCGTCAAACAAGTTGCCGATTGCCTTACGAAGTCTGAGCTTTAACTTCTGCATGTCTTCCGACGGAATCTCCTTTAATACCTGATTGGTATTGGAATCAACTACGCGTACAACAACTGAGCCAAGTTCTTTGTTAACGTTGAACTGAAGTTTCCTTCCGTCCACCATTTCGTACATCTTCTGGAGCTGCTGTGAATCTTCCTTAATTTGGGCAAGATTCTGCTCGATGTTTTGTGCAACCTGTGCTCCTGTTGGAGTAATAGGTTCCACAGTCTGCTTGACTACATTGCTCTTGGACATTGTGACAGCAGACGAGTAGAGAGACTGGCCATCCATTGCCGTATGAACGATAGCATTTGAAGTTATAGCATTCATTGGCTCTCCTCCTTGTATTGCACAAATCCTATAAAAAACTTTATTGAATTTGTTTCATCCTTGAAAGAATAATCAGAAGGGGGGCGCACCCCTTCTAATTATATCCGCGTCAAAAAAATGACATCCAGTTATTTCTTTGACGCTTGAAACTACTGCAAAAGTGCAAGTACAGTCTGTGACTGTGAGTTTGCCTGAGCGAGCATTGCAGTACCAGCTTGTGTGAGAATCTGGTTCTTAGTGAACTCAACCATTTCAGAAGCCATATCTGTATCACGGATACGAGATTCTGAAGCCTGTGTGTTCTCTGCAGCAACGTTAACGCCTTTAGCAGCCATTTCGAATCTGTTCTGATAAGCACCAAGGTCTGCGCGCTGTTTGTTGACAACTTTCAAAGCTTCATCAACAGTACCCAAAACCATGTTTGCCTGTTCAGGATCAGAAATTGCAATCTGTTCATCGCCACCCTGAGCGCCCTTAAGGCCAAGTGCCTGAGCAGTCATAGTACCGATAAATACTCTGGTGTTCTGGTCCATATTTGCACCAACCTGGAACTGCATTACGCTAGGTCCTTCTGAAGCAAAACGTCCAGTGAGCATATTCATACCGTTGAACTGAGCTACGCTAGCAATGCGGTCAACTTCAGCAACGAGCTGTGAAACTTCTACCTGAATCTGCATACGATCTTCATCGCTGTAGATACCATTTGCAGACTGAACGGCAAGTTCACGAACACGCTGAAGAATGTCTGTTGTTTCTCCAAGATAACCTTCTGTTGTCTGGATGAAAGAAACAGCATTTGTGATGTTCTTGCTGGCCTGGTTCAAACCGCGGATTTGGCTGCGCATCTTTTCTGATACAGCAAGTCCTGATGCATCGTCTCCGGCGCGATTGATGCGTTCACCAGAAGAGAGCTTCTCCATATTCTTCATGATTGAATCATTAGAAATGTTCAATACACGATCAGTATAGAGCGAGCTCATATTGTGATTAATAATCATAGTTGTGCCCTCCATGTTTACTTAAAAATAAAAACATCTTGTTTTTATCCTGCAGGTGAAGGCTAATCTGGTTCTGCGCCCCCAGGTTAGTTTCAGACCCGTTCAGCAGGAACAGACAATCTTCCGTAAATCGCCTGTTTCTGCTGTCACCATACAAACATTTTAGGCACTATTTCAAAGAACATTATGCACTGAAATTACATAAATTATACAATATAATCGATGTTTTGTTAAGAAAAATAATTAAGAAAACACCGCCAATCGGAAAAAAATAGAGAAGGGGAGCTAATAATTTCTTATTGCTCCCACCTCCTATTTTATAAAACTAAGCACAAAGACTAGCGCAAAAGGCTAAGTACATTCTGGCTCTGTGTGTTAGCCTGAGCCAACATGGCTGTACCAGCCTGCTGAAGTACAGAATTCTTTGTGAACTCAACCATCTGAGAAGCCATATCAGCATCACGAATACGAGATTCAGATGCCTGAAGGTTTTCTGCAGCAATGTTCAAGCCCTTAACTGTAAGGTCAAGACGGTTCTGGTAAGCACCAAGGTCTGCACGCTGTTTGTTGATCTTTTTGAGTGCTTCGTCGATTGTTCCGATTGCACGGTTGGCATCTTCAGGTGTTGCGATAGACAGTTTTTCTTCAGAACCAATTTCGCGAATGCCAAGAGCCATTGCAGACATTGTTCCGATGAATACCTGTGTTCTCTGATCCATGTTAGAACCAATATGGAACCACATAGAACCTGTTACAACATTTTCGCCTGTTGGCATAGCAAAACGTCCTGTGAGCATGTTCATACCGTTGAACTGTGCAGAACTTGCAATGCGGTCTACTTCTGATACAAGGGCAGAAACTTCTACCTGAATCTGCATACGGTCTTCATCAGAATAAATTCCGTTTGATGACTGTACAGCAAGTTCACGAATACGCTGCATAAGGTCAGTTGTTTCCTGGAGGTAACCCTCTGTTGTCTGGATAAAGCTGATACCATTCTGTGCGTTCTGTGAAGCCTGATTCAAGCCGCGAATCTGGCTGCGCATCTTTTCAGATACTGCAAGACCTGAAGCATCGTCTCCGGCACGATTGATTCTCATACCTGAAGAGAGTTTCTCCATATCCTTGTCGAGACTAAGCCCAGTAATACCGAGCTGACGATTGGCAAACATTGCCGACATGTTGTGATTGATAACCATAGTATTCCTCCTTGGAATATGTAGCAGAAGAATCCTTTCTTCTGATTGAAAAGATGCAAAAATGTGCAAATGTTTACAAGGCTACATCTACACATCTTTGCTTAAAC
>JAFZXA010000018.1 GCA_017617115.1 Treponema sp. | reverse complement strand
TCTGACTCAGACGGATACATTTACGATAAAGACGGAATTACACAGAAGAAGCTTGACTGGGTTAAGAATCTTAAGACAGTTAAACGCGGTCGTATTTCTGAATATGTTAAGAAGTTCCCTGAAGCTAAGTACTTTGCAGGAAAGAAAGTTTGGGAAGTTAAGTGTGACTGCGCATTCCCATGTGCTACACAGAACGAACTTCTTGGTCCAGATGCAGACAAGCTCTTGAAGAACGGATGTAAGCTCGTTGCCGAAGGTGCTAACATGCCTTCTAACATCGACGCTGTAAACAAGTTCCTTGCTGCTAAGATTTTGTATGCTCCAGGAAAAGCTTCTAACGCCGGTGGTGTTGCAACATCTGGTCTTGAAATGAGCCAGAACAGTGAACGCCTTTCATGGTCTGCTGCCGAAGTTGACGAAAAACTCCACAACATCATGATCAACATCCACGACAACGCTTACAACACAGCTGTTAAGTTTGGTGCTAAGGATGGCAAGTGGGTTAACTACGTTGCTGGTGCTAACATCGCTGGTTTCGTAAAAGTTGCTAACGCAATGATTGCTCAGGGATTAGTATAACATGTCATTGTCGGGCTTGACCCGACAATCTATTTTCTTTGCTTTAGCGTCTGCTCAGTAAAGCCCGCTGAAGCAAGTTTATTTTGAGTGTCGGTCACATTGCTGGCCGGCACTTTTTTTATGGCTACGCGGGTTATACCGTCTGTTGTCTGTAAAACAATATCTTTAAAACCTGCCTTTGAAACTTTACTGGCAAATGCTTTTGCATTGTCTTTTGATTTGAACGCTCCCAGCTGAATATCCCAATAAGTGCCGGGTTCTAATTTTTTTGTGGTGCTGGTGCTGGTTGTCGCGCTGGTGCTGCTTGTCGTCGCATCTCCGTACATCTTCTTCATTATTTTAGTAGCACTTGCTGCTGTCTGCTGACTTATTTTTGTATTCGCACCCTTCTTTACAATTTCAAGTTTTACTTTTGTAGTGCCAGTTCCAATCATTCCAAGCTTTGTTGCGGCTGCTTTTGACAAATCAATTTCGCGGTTTAAAACAAAAGGTCCTCGGTCATTTACGCGCACTTCACAAGTTTTCCCGTTTGCAAGATTCGTTACCTTGAGTATTGTATTAAAAGGCAACGATTTATGAGCACAGGTAAAATCGTTCATATTAAAACGCTCACCGTTTGAAGTTTTCTTTCCGTGAAAATCTTCGGCATAATAAGAAGCTGTAACACCTGTTTTATAAACTTCGGCAAAAAGAGAAAAAGAAGCTGTTAAAATAAGAAATCCGATTAAAAGAAAAATTTTATAATTAATCCGCATACTTTAATATCGGAATTTTCAGATTAAATCGAAAGTCCAATCTTAAATCGGAACCACTTAAAATCAAAGTTGCAGCCTGGCAGGAATACAAAACTGATTTTTTGAAGGCCGGTGACTTTTTGCAGCTGGAAAGTTTTTTCTTCATAGTCATCGGTGTGTGCAAACTCTATAACCTGAGTTGTCGAAGTTCCGTCTGACGCAAAAAACTTTATGTTGATTGTGTTGTTAGGAGTGTTTGATTTTCCACAGATTGTAATGGAAGCCGTTCCAGCGTTGCCAAAGTTCATATTGTCAAAATCAAGATTTACATTGTTACCGATTTTTTCTACAGCCTGTTCGGTTTTTGTAAAGGAGTCGCCTGTTATAAGGTCTGCATCAAAAGCACGGAGTTTTGCAAAGGCTTTAGGAGTTTTGTCAAAATAAAAGCCGTGAAGATACAAATCTGTTTCAAAGGCAATTGTGATTGTGTGAACTCCAAAAAGTCTGTGATTGAGGGTGAAAACATTTTCGGAATAAGTGTTGTAAATTGATTCGTGTTTGTAGGTAAAGCGGCCTAAGAGTTCGCCGTCAGTTCCATTTCCTTCCCAAACTTCAATCGGGAGTTCTGTCGCAAAACTGAAAATCGGCAGGTGGATTGTATCTGCGCCGTCTGTACCAAAATCTACAAGGTCAAATCTAACCCAGGTTGCACCACACTTACGGTTAGAGATTCCACTTTCAAGTGACATTTCTGGAGCAGGTTTGTTGTTTGTGTTGTCGTAACCATTGAATCTGCAGGCTTCAATAAGTGTGTATGGGTCAAGGTTAGGGTTTCCAATTCCGCTGACAGTAAAAGGAAGGTCGCTTATAACTTCGTCGTATTGTGTGTTATTGCGTGCAGTACAGCGGAGGATGCATGAACCGTCGCCGTTGGCTTGAATTACATGCCTTGTCATTATCGGGCTGCTACCATCTGTCATTATCGGGCTTGACCCGATAATCTTTATATTATTACTAGCCACACATTCCTTAAGCACCGGATTCCATTGAATCTCTTTATCCGTTACATTTAACGGTAACACTTTTGCAGTTACTTCGACTTCTTTGTGAGTTGCATTCAGTTGTGTTGAACCACCGGCAATAAGTTCTATTTTTCGAACAGGAATGTATTTATTTTCCGGGCGGATTGAATTGTCTGGTGTAGTTTGGCTCCAGGTGTCCCCTCTTTTTTCATATTTCAATGCAGTTGCCGGGAGCCCTTCACTTGCAGCAGTAATTACAAAGCTTTTACAGTTTTCTTTTTCGCGGACAATTGCAATCAGTCGGTTTGCAAAAAGCTTTCTTGTGTGAGTGCGACCGTCGCTGCTTGTGTATTCGTCGTAGTCGGTGGAGTCACCGTTATCCATTCCCACAAGTTCTGCGTCACCAGAAACATTGAAGGTTATGTAGTTACGGGCGTTTTCTACGAGCGTGCCATTCTGATCAGCCAGCATTATTTGTATGAAGTGGAGTTCACCTTCACAAAAGCCTTCTTCCGGTTCCAAAACAATCCTTACCGGATCCTCAAACGACTTCTTTACATCTTCTGCAACAACCTTCCCTTCTTCATCATAACCCACCGCCTTAATTTCCCCGCGATGATATTCAACCTGCCATCGCCCAAAAGGTTCAGCCCCGTTTTTATGGTTTATCTTCTGCCTTCCCTGTGACTGACCATTAAAAAACAATTCAACTTCATCGGCATTTGTGTAAGCTTTTACATCAATCATCTGTCCTTCGTTCCAATCCCAGTACGGAAGCAGATGAACAAATGGCGCAATATTTTTTCCAGCCCATTCAGACTTAAACAAATAATAAGTATCTTTTTGAAATCCCGCCGTATCAATCTGACCAAAAAATGAAGACTTTGTATGATAAGGAGTCGGCTCGCCGATATAATCCCAGCCAGTCCAGATAAACTGACCCGCACTAAACGGACAATCACGGTCATTTGCAATTACAGTTTGCGTATTTGCACAGCCCCATGGAGTCGTACAATTACCAAGAGTCGAACACTGACCGTCGCTGAATGTCACAAGCTTGAGCGAATCCGGAAAATGATAGATTCCGCGGCTTTGAACTGTTGAACCAGTTTCGGAGCCATAGATTTTCCAGTCCGGATATTTTTTATGATGTTCATCATAAAGCCGTTCAAGATAATTGTATCCCACAACATCAGTAAACTTTGCACATTCCTGAGCGCCGTCTGTCATCATATAATTTGAGGCAATTGTTACCGGTGCATTTTGTTCAGGGTCATGCAGACGTACACAATTCCGTAAGCGCTTTGTAATTTCAAGCCCGTTGCCCACATGTGTATCATAAATCTCGTTACCAACAGACCACATAATAAGACTCGGATGATTTCTGTCACGACGAACCCAGGCCGCAACATCGCGCTCGCACCAGTCATTAAAATAGTTTCCGTAATCAAATGGAGTCTTTGGCTTTTCCCACATATCAAAAGCTTCGTCATCTACAAGAAGTCCCATTTCATCGCACAAATCCATCCAGGCTTTAGGCGGCGGATTATGAGAACAGCGTACGGCATTTACACCCATTTCTTTAAGTTTTGTAAACTGACGACGTAATGCTTCTTTATTGAATGCAGCTCCCAGTGCCCCCTGGTCATGATGATGACAAGCCCCGTAAATTTTTTGATGAACACCATTTAAGAAAAATCCTTTGTCCGAAGTGAACTTTGCATATTTAAAGCCAACGTGCTGGGATGTTTCGTCAAGGAGAGTGCCATCTGAAGTAAAAAGTTGAGTTTTTAAAATGTAAAAATATGGGTCAGTAAGGTTCCAGAGGTGTGGGGATGAAATTGTATAAGTGCCATCGCCTGCAAAGTGGATAAATTCATTTTGTGATTGATCTACAAGTGTGTGTATAATTTTGGTTTGGGGTTCCTGAGCCTGTCGAAGGGCCCCCACCTGTTCCGACATAACTTTTACAACCCACTCCCCATCCAGCTTATTTTCATCAACAGGCTTTGCATTAAAATAAACACCGTCACTAACAAGATGAACAGCAGACGCACAAATCAAATGAACATCACGGATAATTCCAGCCCCTGAGTACCAGCGGGTATTACAGTTTTGATAAACTGCAATTACAAGAACTTCATTCTGACCTTCGTGTACAAGTTCAGAAATATCAAACTCAAACGGCGAATATCCGTACTTCCACTCACCCGCGAGCTTTCCGTTTACCCATACTGCGCTGTTCATATAAACTGCTTCAAAACTCAGCGCAACATGTGGCAGCTCTTTTAAGTTATCAAGCGTAAAACTCTTTTTATAAAATCCAACTGAACTTCGATAAAGCGCCTTTGTATTATAAATCATCCAGTCGTGAGGAAGGCGAACATTTTTATATTGCAGTTCCCCGGCACGACTCAAAAAATCCTGAGGCTTAAAAAGAACAGGCTTGCCGTCCTTGTACATTGTTTTTTCATCAAGGGCAAATTCAGCAAACTGCCAGTTGTCATTAAAAAGAGTTTTCATTCAAATCCTTTATTTTACTTCGTTCACAAGCTCTTTGCCGGCTTTAAATGCCTTAACATTTTCAAGCGTTGTATCGGCAAGATTTTTGAGAGCGTTTGTTGTAAGGAAGGCCTGATGACCTGTGATAATAACATTCGGGAAAGTGAGCAGGCGGGCAAGAACATCGTCGGTCATAATGTCGGTTGACCAGTCGCTGAAGAAATATTTGCTTTCTTCTTCGTAAACATCCATACCAATTCCGCCAATGTGGCCGTGCTTGAGGGCGTGAACAAGTGCCTTTGAATCAATGAGGGCACCGCGACCTGTGTTGATAATTACAGCATCGTGCTTCATCATTTTCATTGAATCGTGATTTACAATATGCTTAGTTTCTTCGGTAAGCGGACAGTGAAGGCTCAAAACATCGCTCTGCTTAAAGATTTCCTCAAGAGTTACATATTCAACATTCTGCTGCTCGGCCCATTCCTTATTAGGATACGGATCATAAGCAATGATTTTCATTCCAAAGCCTTTAAGGATGTCTCCCATAATTCGACCGATTTTTCCGGTACCCAGGATTCCAGCCGTTAGTCCGTGAAGGTCGCGGCCGGTTAGTCCTTCAATATTAAAGTTGGCGGTTTTTGTCCTTAAATAAGCCTGAGGTGTATGACGAGTAAGCGACATCAAAAGTGCAACACCATGCTCGGCAACAGCATAAGGAGAATATGCAGGAACGCGCACAACTTTAATTCCGGCAGCAGCGGCAGCCTTGAGGTCTACATTATTGAAGCCGGCACAACGAAGTGCAATAAGCTTAACACCGCATTCCTTGAGCGTGTTGATAACCTGTTCATTTACAACATCATTTACAAAAACACAGGCAACATCATAACCTTTAGCGGTCATTGCGGTGTTTTCGTTGAGTTTGTAATCTTTAAAATCAATCTTGTACTTATAATTTTCATTTGCAAGAGTGAACGACTGTTTGTCGTATGAATGAGTGTCAAAAAATGCGATTTTCATGGGACCTCCTGTCATTGTCGGGCTTGACATTGTGTCATTGTCGGGCTTGACCCGACAATCTCACTTTTAAATATAATATGAAATATTTGTAAAAGCAAATTAAATCAATCTTTTGTCATCCCGAACTTGTTTCGGGATCTCTTATCATACACTTTTTCTTATATGAGATGCTGAAACAAGTTCAGCATGACAAATAGTCAGTTCTTTGCTATTATGTAAGCGGAGGCTAACATGAAACAATATGACGTTGGTGGTATGATGTGTGCAGCCTGCAGTGCGCGTGTGGAAAAAGCTGTTTCTGCGGTTCCTGGAGTTACTTCCTGTGCAGTTAGCCTTCTTACAAATTCCATGGGAGTTGAAGGCTCAGCCAGCGATGAGGAAATCATCAAAGCTGTCGTAGATGCCGGATATGAAGCAAAGGTAAAAGAAACAGCAACAAGCGGCGCGGCTTCAAATACAAATGCTTCTTCCGAAGCCTCTTCACAGTCTCAAGATCCCCTCGCCGATAAAGAAACCCCGCGCCTCAAAAAACGCCTCATTCTTTCATTGATATTTCTCCTTCCGCTTTTATACTGCACCATGGGACACATGTTCTGGTCGTGGCCGCTCCCGGCATTTCTGATGTCACACACAGGTATGGGACTTTTGCAACTTGCACTTACAACAATCATCATAATCATAAACAACAGATTTTTTACAAGCGGAATAAAATCTGCACTCCACCTTGCGCCAAACATGGACACACTTGTTTCTCTTGGAGCAGGCGTTTCGTACATTTACAGCATCTGGGTTTTGATTTCAGGCGCCACAGCCCACGACTTTTACTTTGAAAGTGCCGCAATGATTTTGACTCTAATCACAGTTGGCAAAATGCTCGAAGCACGTTCAAAAGGAAAAACGACAGACGCACTCAAAGGGCTTATGAAACTTGCACCAAAAACTGCAACAATCATTGATTCAACAGGCGCAGAAAAAACAGTACCAATCGAACAGGTAAAAATCGGAGATGTTTTTGTAGTGCGTCCCGGCGAAAACATTCCTGTAGACGGAGTAATCATAGAAGGAAACGCCGCCATAAACGAAGCAGCCCTCACTGGCGAAAGCATTCCCGTAGACAAAACTGCCAATGACACGGTAAGTGCCGCCACAACAAATCTTTCGGGCTTTATAAAATGCCGCGCCACCCGAGTTGGACAGGACACTACTCTTTCACAAATCATAAAGCTTGTTAGTGATGCCGCCGCAACAAAAGCACCAATCGCAAAAATTGCAGATAAAGTTTCGGGCATTTTTGTTCCAACTGTAATTGCAATTTCGCTAGTAACACTTGGAATCTGGTTTGCAGTTGGAGCCACAGCAGGAACAGCAATCATGCACGCAGTAGCTGTCCTTGTAATAAGCTGCCCGTGTGCACTCGGACTCGCAACTCCTGTAGCCATAATGGTTGGAAACGGCATTGGAGCGCGCAACGGAATACTTTTTAAAACAGCCTCCGCCCTTGAACAGGCAGGACACACACAAATAATCGCCCTGGATAAAACCGGAACAATTACAAATGGTGAACCAATTGTAACAGACATAATCACGGCCGAAAACCAGACAGAGCAAACTCTGTTGCAAATTGCCTGTTCCCTCGAAAAAAAATCAGAACACCCGCTTGCAAAAGCCATAACAAAAAAAGCAGAAGAACAAAAAATCACCGCTTTAGAAACTCAGGATTTTCAGATTTTTCCGGGCAACGGTCTTAAAGCAAACATAAATGAAGCTTCTTGTGCCGGCGGAAACTTTAACTTTATAAAGCAGCTTGCAAATATCACTCCCGCAATTGTTGCTCAATCAGACAGCCTTGCCGCCCAAGGGAAAACTCCCCTCTTCTTTGCAAACGGCAGCACCCTCTTAGGAATAATCGCCGTAGCAGACACAATAAAACAAGACAGCAAAGCTGCCGTGGAAGAATTAAAAGCCTTAGGAATAAAAGTCGTAATGCTAACAGGCGACAACGAACGAACCGCCCGAGCAATTGCAAGTCAGGCAGGCATAGAAAATGTAATAGCAGGCGTACTCCCGCAGCAAAAAGCCGACGCAATCAACAAGCTCAAAAAAGAAGGAAAAACCTGCATGGTGGGTGACGGCATAAACGACGCACCATCTTTAACAACAGCTGACCTTGGAGTAGCCATAGGCGCCGGTTCCGACATAGCAGTAGATGCCGCCGACGTAGTTCTTGTAAAAAACACTCTTCACGAGCTTCCAGCCCTAATCCGCCTGAGCCGAGCCACCGTCCGCAATATTCACCAGAATCTTTTCTGGGCCTTTTTCTACAACGTGTTGTGCATTCCGTTAGCCGCAGGTGCTTTTGTCCCGCTTTTAGGCTGGCACCTGAACCCAATGTTCGGAGCCGCTGCCATGAGTCTTTCGAGCTTTTGTGTTGTTATGAATGCGCTAAGGCTGCGGGGAAAGTATGATTCTCATGGCAGGCACAACGCCATAATAAGATATATCACAAAGTGAATTATCGCGACCACCTTCTATAACGCCAGAATCTGAAATATAGTAAACCATATTATTCTGATTATAATGTGGAGAACGAAGATAATAGCCACCGAAAGAATTATTACTACTATACACTTTAATCCCTGTGGCTATAGCATAATCGGTGGCAAGTTTTTTGGCTGAACAAGCATACTCCCAATTTGTTATATCTCTTACGCTTAATAGGAAAAGTTTTCTATTATTATTAGGGTCATATGAATTATTAGCATAAGGATTTGCACCATTATTCCAATTGTATTGTTTCTGGATTTGATCACATTCGTCATAGTAATATGGAAGAGTACTGGTTACAGAATTATCTGGGTATGTAACGAGAATATATGACTGCGACTCAAGAGCAAAGGCTTTTTGTAAAAGACCTTTATCAAAATATTCTTCTGAGGGCATAGGAAAAGGAAATCTAGAATCATAAACTTCATAAATATTACCGTTTAAATATGCACTTATCGCTGAATATTGGTAATTATTAGGTTGTATTTTTTCATTGGGAAAGTCTCTTTCATGAGATGCGTCTGGATAATATTTGATACTTGATACAAGAACTTTATTTGCAAAAAGCAGAAGGGTTTGATCAGACTGATTATTTTCAAGTACCCTCCATGATATAGGTTCTACCTTAAAGTATTTATAGCTGTTAGCACTATATTTTTGGCAATTTACACCATTACTGTATTTCGTGTTTTTATCATAACCATTTTCCCGGCACTTTTCATAAAAATATCCATCATTTCCAAGATACCATCCATTGTAAATTGGTTGACTCATATAATAGGAATCTTCCTGGTGCTCTGCAATTGTCTGAGGAAAATCTCCAAAGTTATACAAATCTACATCTTTAGTTCCATATGTTGGGTATTGGAGAGTACCACCTGTCCTTACTTGAACTTCAACAGTGTCTGTTTTTATCGGCGTTTTGGTAAGAGCATTGCTTGCTGCTACATAATATTTAGCATTTTGTATCTCTGCATCTTTTGTATCACCATTTAATGTGTAGATTACCTTTACTGTTTTACCAAGGCTTACAGCATTTCCTAAATCGGTAGAATAATCATCAAGTATCCAGGAATTGTTATTTGTTAATTTTGCAGTAACAGTAAGGCCTGTTTTATCAAAAGGTTCTTCCGCCAAATATAAAGTCTTTTCTGGAGTTCCTGTTATAGAAATACTGGCAAGACCTGCTGTTTGTCTGGTAATATTAATTGTTTGTGAATGATCCAATAAATCATAATTAATAATTTCAAAATCATATAAAGAAGTAAGGGTTTCCAAGCCTGCAAAATTATACTGTTTAGAATGAATACTAGCATTAGTAAATTCATCATAAGCAGACCATTGAGATGTCCCCTTCTTTTTCCAGCGGATTTTTGTCTTTTTCCAGTCTGGTCTTGGAGTCCAATCAAGCTTCAGCTTTCCACCCTCTCCATCACTGTTATCGGTAACAACAGGCTCATCCATTTCTATTGCATTGTCAACTGTAAAATAATAACCAATGGCAGTATTTTTTGCAGGATGATATAAAGGATTTCCGCTCTTGTCTCTAAAGATGAAACTTGTTCTGTAAACACCATCATCAAGCTTTAAATCAGAAAAATCTACATCTGTATCTTCAAAAATTGCATCCGTAGTACTTATGGAAATAAAGTTAATTGATTTTTCATAGATTTTACTGCTTTCTCCATAGTTATTATCCAGCACCTTTTCAAGTACCAGTGTAAATTTATCGGCAGGACCAATTCCAACATCATGTATCGATAATTTAAGACCAAGTTTTTGCTCCTTATTGTAGATATTATTATCACCTGTTTGCCATGGAACCGTAGGACATTCTCCTTCTGTTATTACCCTTCCGCTTGTACCAGAAAAAGCAACCTTAATATTATTTATATCTGGGGGATCTTTATCCTTTCCTGTGTTTACCTGATAAGTCCAGATTTTACTTTTTTTCATAGTAACAGGAATTCCGTCTTTCATGTAACAAAAGTTTTTATTAATAGTTACCTGAACTACTGCATAATTAGGAAACTCAACTTCATCACTTGGGCTTGAAGGGATTGTAACCATTCTTTTACCTTCAAAAACAGGGGCATCAAAACATTTGTTCATATTTCTGCCGCCATCCTGAAGTGTAATTGAAATATTTTTATAAATATATTCTTCGTTTACGCCAGTCCCCTTCTTGTAGCCATAGTGATAGTTTTCTTTAAAAGCATCTCCTCCTGCCAATTCTGCCTGAGTAACTGCCGGAAGAAAATTTTCATATGCAATATTCTCATAGTTGTGAATTGTTTTTATTTCTTCTAAAGAATAATAAATAGAAGAAGGATCCATTTCATAATCAAATGTAAATTGAATCATAGTATCTTTATAAGTATTCTGCGGAGTTTTTATTGGCGACCAGGAATATATTTCTGGTCGTTCAACAACCACCGGCTCAACCGCAACCTTTATGCTATCATCCTCCGGCAATTCGGTAAAAGAATAAGTTGTATTTTTTTCAGCCGGGTTTTCGATTGTAATGTATGTACCGTTTGAAATTTCTGTTCCATATACTTTATCGAAAATCTTCCAGCGGATAAATTCATAATCGTCATAAGGCCTGAACGACAGCTGGTAGGTATAAGTTTTAATGCAGTCCTTGATTCCTATTGTTGGAGTAAAGTCGCCGCTGTCGCCTGTAATTTCAACCTTCATCGAAGGTAGTTCGTTTTGCGAAAGATTTTTGTTAACTTTGTAGGTGTATTCGCTAATGCCTGTTATAGGAATGCCTTCCTTGTCTTTCTGGTCGCCGGTAAAATTAAATTCAACTGTAATTTTTCTTGTATTAACAGTGCCGCTTGGTTCCAGAAGAAAGCTTGAACTAAAATCTTCCGACTGCGAGGCACAAAGAGGTGTGATTACAAGTGTTTTTCCATTGCCTGTAAAAAACGGAGTTGCAAAAAGAGACGTAAGGTCGTCGCCATCCGAAGTGATTTTTAGACACGAAAAATCCCCAAAGCTTTCTTTATCCATTTCTTTGTTGAACGAAACTTTTATTTCAAGGTCCTGTTCACAACCCGAAGTTTCAATTGCAGGAGTTACCCCTGTGATTTTTGGAATAAGACTGCACACCGGACATATAAGAATATCATGTGCTTCTTTTAAAAGCTTGATTATGATTTTATAAATACCTTTTTCTTCGTCAATTGTTTCGGTTGTAAACTCTAAATAATCCTGCCGGCTTTGGCTCAAATCATTTATGCTCACTGCAGACAATGTCTGAAAAACATAGTTTTTTCTGTTTACCGTAACCTGAAGCTCTGTTGTATAACCTACCCTGCATTTTTGTTTTGCCGAAGAAAGGAATACCCCTGTAGAAGAATCCTGCGAAATATAAAGTGTACATTCTGTTGCATTGCAGTATTCAATATAATCGATGATTTCCTGCTTGACTTCCTTGGCATCTAAAAAGTTTTTGCATGAAGAAAAAATAATGGCCGGAAGAACAATAAAAGTGAGCAATAAAAATTTAATAACGAGACTTGAATAATTTTTTTGCATGATACACTTCTCCGTAATAACTACTTGTATATTTTAAGTTATATTTGGAGAAATGTCTATTTAATATGATTGTTCCGGTTCCAGAATAAAAACCGCATTCCGTTCAAACACTCCGTACGCAAAACCAAGCTTTATAAACAACGGCATTTTTTCGTAAGCGTCAAAGCTGGTTCGAGACAAAAAATCCTCAAGAGAAATTTCCTCGACAAACCCGTATGGATTTGCAATTGTGACTTTATTCGCAGGAACATCAAGCCCGGTTATTAATGAATAATGAAGCGTCCACTCCCCATCTTTTTTGGCAGCCCACTCAAATGGAACAGGAACTCCGGTACATAGGCTTTCGTAAACCTTATCTATCAATTGCGTGTTTTTTAAGTATTTATACATTCGCGTTTTGTATTCAGGAAATTTGCGGTTCATTTCTTTAGCAAAGGCCCGACCTGTTGAAGTCACAATTTTTCCATGTTCCTTGTAAAGCGCTTCTTCCGTGAGCCCTGAATTATTCCATTGGGAAATCATCTGGATTACCGCATACCCACAGGAATATTTTTGTGGAAACACGGTAATCCCTGAAACAAAAACAGGCTTGTGGTATTTTTCATTTTTGAAAATATCAGAGTAATCATTTTTAATTCTTACAGTTCTGATTTTATTCACGCAAGGAATAATCAATGCAACAAGCAAAAAGAGAATTAAAATAATTACCGCAATTTTCCTGACAATTTTCATACCAATATTATATCACAGTCCTTGTACAATTTCCAAAGCACGCTTCATCTGTAAGTCATCCTGAGCCGTTACATTAAGAATCAGGTTTTCAGCGCTTGGGACAATTCCTGTGCCCTCTGGAGTATTTCCCTCAGGATCTGTTACCCTTTGTACCGAAACTGAATATCGCCAACCGTTACTTAAACAGCGTTCCAGGGCAAGTGAAAAAACTCCGCAGGTGTGATTCCCGATTTGAATTACATGTGGCTGAGTTGTCATTGCCATGGAAAATTCTTCGCCCGCACTCATTGTCTGAGCATTTGTCAAAAACAGGATTGGTTTTGTGTACTGCCAGCTTCCGTTCTTTTTAATTTCAAGCTCTACCCCGCTGTCAAAATCATCTTTACCGCTTCCGCTCTTTGTACGCGAAATTGCATAAACTTTATTTTGCGCGCAAAATCTTCCACTGATTCTTGAAACGTTTCCTGTAAGACCGCCTCTGTTACCGCGCACATCAAGAATCATGCACCTTGTATCTTTAAGTGCTTCGAGTGCAATATCAATGTCTGCGGCCCAGTTTTGATTCTGATTAATTCCTGTCTGTCCGCTTGAAAAAGATGCAATATGAATATAGCCCACGCTGCTGTCTGTTTTAAGTCTTCCATAAGTTATGATGTTGTTTCCACATTTTTTTGGTTGGTCAATATACTGAGCGCAAACTTCATTCAAAGAAAAAGCATCCGGCGGCAAAACGTCTTCTCCGGAGTTCATGCTTCCAAAAGGAGTTTTAATATAAACATGGGAATCCTTTAGCGTGTAAAGCATATCAGCACATTCTTCAAAAAATTCTTTATCAGTCATAGACTCTTTGATATTTGGTTTATGAAGCTTGTACTGCTCTTCCCAGTCTACATTCCGAACCTCGAACAGGGCATAAGTTTGGTTGTAATCATTCCACATAGCGTCAAACATTTCGTTATAGGAAGAACCCGGATTTCCGCCATAAAAAAAGTTACAGGCATTAAGATTGAGTGTGCAGAGCAGCCAGATTAAAGCCGCACCAAAAAATTGTTTTGTATTGATTTTGAAATTTTTCATTTTCATCTCCTGTATAAAATTGCTGATTTTTAAAAGCTCACCGTTGCCTTTGTATTAAAGCTTCCGTTCAAATAATAAAGCGGCCGCTCTTTTGGAACTGCAATTCTTGAATATTCAAAGTTGCCCCCAACCCCAAGCGAAAAGTTTTTAGTAACCTGAATGTTGTAATCGGCATTCAAAAGAATTGCCTGATAATTATGAAGGCTTAAAAAGTTTCCAAGCGTAAGGATTTTCATAAAATCTTCTTCGGCATATTTCATAAGTCTTGCATCACAGCCGGCATAAGATGGACGAACTCCATAGCCCAAAAGTGGAAGTGCACAGAAAACACCAACCTTATTCTGTTCATTAATCTGATAATCAAAACCACCGGAAGGTCCCAGCGACATAATGCCTGTGATTGATGGATAATTTTCAAACTGCATGTAAACATTTGTGCTCAAGTTTCCGCCTGCATAAAAAGTAGTTTTATTCAGCTGTTTTACTCCATAAAGCAAATCGTATTGAACTCTTATTCTGTGAAACTGAAGCTTACTTTCAAATGCCTCGTAATAACACTCCCCTGTTATTGGATCAAAATTCCTGTAAGATACAGCCGTGTTAGTCATTGCAGAACTTGGCTTTGCATAAAAATAATCAAGCGTAATCTTGTGCATAAAATCGTTACTGCGGATTGTTGCATCCAGCTGAAAGCGCGGACTGAGCAGGCTTTGAGAAATACTTGAAAAAGTTGTTTCTTTATAGCAGCCAAAAGTCCAGTCAATGCTAAAGCCAATATCAACTTTGGTTTTCTGCTGTTCTGCAAAAGCTTGCGGCAGAAACAATAAAAATCCCAAAACGACAATAAATATTTTTTTCATAAAACCTCCGTTACATTCGCAATAGTAATATAAGGCGGTTCATAAAGATATTAGGGAAAGCACGGAATTTTTGAGATTTTGAAAATTCAGGGAAAACCCTTAGATTTATTTACAAATCATTTTGCAGGCGTGAAAACAATTCCAGTCTGTTTTTTACACCGATTTTTTTATAAATATTTCCAAGATGAGTTTCGATTGTTTTTTCACTAACAAAAAGTGCCTGCGCAAGTTCTTTGTTTGATTTTCCTTCAAGCAGGGCAAGAATAATTTCCTGTTCGCGGCGGGTAAGTGAAAAGTTTTTTACAAATTCCGCACTCAAGGATTTTTGAGTTTTAGCAACAGGTGCTGCAAAATAAAAGCGGTAGAAAATGTAAAAGGCTAAAAGTGAAATTGAAATAATAAAAACAAAAGGGATTTCTTTTATGACAAACGCAAAAATCAGGTTAATCAAAGCAAGAACAATAAAAATCCATTTTTCTTTTTTGAAAACACCGCTGTCTATTCTTTTATAAAAAATAATTGCAACAAGAACCGAGATTCCCGCCGGAACCCAGATTCCGCTGATGTTTATCATAGTAGAAAGAAGTGCTGCGTCCTTAAAACAAACTGCAAAAACAATGCCTGCCGCCAGAAAAAGAATTGAATAAAAAAGCGGCAGCTTTCGAACAAAGGCATTTGTACTTACACGAATCAAATCAAAACCAAGGCTTAAAATTCCGTAAGAAAAACAAACGCCAAGAAAAAGCCCGATAATGCTTAAGAATAAGATATTTGTTATACCAGCATTTCTTTGGTTTACAAAAAAGGATTCTGTGCTCAGCACAAAAAATGAAACAAGCACCAGAAGTACATCAAAAAAGAAAACTTTTTTATATCGCAGAAAAAACAAAAGTGAAATTACAGCGGCGGCAAAAGATGCTAAACAGGATGTAAACAAAATTGCTATGTTCATCTTTCAAACACCTTGCGGCCGGCAATAAAGAGGGCCTTAACTTTTCCTGTTAGTTCCTTCCCTTCAAATGGAGTTGCCTTTCCCTTTGAACAGAAAACGCGGGAATCTACAATCCAGTCTTCTTCGGGGTCTACAAGTGTAAGGTCTGCATTGTAACCAGATTTCAAAAGGCCTTTTGTTAGTCCAAGTATTCGTGCCGGATTTGCAGACATAAGCTGACTGAGTTTTTGCGGAGTAAAGTTGTTTTCTTTTACAAGAACGGTATTGCAAACAGCATACGAAGTTTCGAGCCCCGTAAAGCCAGGACTTCCTGCTGCCTTGTCTTCCATTGTATGCGGTGCGTGGTCTGTAGAAATTACATCGATTGTTCCATCGCGAAGACATTCAATTAAGAGCTGGCGGTCTTCTTCACTTCGAAGCGGTGGATTTACAAGCGCGCGAATCAACGGTTCTTCTGTTCCGGCAAGTGCTATATGATGCGGAGTTGCTTCGGCTGTAATATCAAAGCCAGGGGCATATTCTTCGCCGTTGTTTTTGTCGTATTTAGCGTTGTAAATCTGTTCAAGAACATCTTTGGTACTGGCATGGGCAATGTGAATATGACAGCCGGCCTGTTTGGCAAGCATGATGTTTCTGGCTGTGGCTGTATCTTCTGCAAGACGGAGTAAATCATTTGCCTTGCTCAGGTTCATTTCTATCTGTTCAATGGCAGCCTGTTCTACGTCGTCGGGATTATAGCCTTCTTCGCAGGTTCCCCAGGAACTAAGACCGATTGCTTTCATAATTTCAAGGGCATTTTTGCGGTAAGGTTTTGCACGCTCTCCAAGAGTCAAATCTTCGCAGTGGCAGCTCACAATGATTCCGCGTTCTGCAGCTTTTTTCATTCCTTCAAGCATAACGGCACTTGAAATTACATCGCGTCCGTCTTCGCTTATTACAGGAATATAATGGCGGTCAAGCTCGTCCAGTTGACTGGTGTCTTTTCCTTCAAAATCTTTTGAGATACTAACGGTCTGGAACAAATTGGTAAGACCAACAGCAGCCGCTTCTGATTCAATCTGCAGGGCCTGGTCCATAGAAGACACAACCGGATTTGTATTTGGCATAGCTACAACAGTTCCAAAACCACCTGCCGCAGCCGCATGAAGTCCGCTCTGTAAATCTTCTTTTTGAGTCTGTCCCGGGTAGCGCATATGAACGTGCATATCTATAAAGGCCGGAGTTACTGTAAGGCCACGCGCATCGTAAAGCTCAAGCTTGCAGTCCTGTTCGCGGCCATCTTCTGCAAGAACTGAGTGTGCAAGCACCGAAGCCGTTTCCTGCGAAGTAAAGTAGCCCTGGAACACCGCACGAATATCCTGGTCAACAATTAAAAGGGCTCCGGGAGTGTCCATGCTTTCGTCGAGTAATCTGGCATTGAAAATCAAAGTGGCCTTAGTCATCGTTTCTCCATTTTTGAGATGCTGAAACAAGTTCAGCATGACATGTCGCTGTCATTCCGAACTTGTTTCGGAATCTCTTATACGTTCCCGCCTGCCTGGTACAAAGTATCGCAGTATTCACATTTATAAAGTCCTTTTTTCTTATCTGCAAGAATAAAAGTTGGTGTAACATAATGCTCGGTCTGTGTAATGCAGCGCGGATTTTTGCAGTTGAAAACTCCGCTAACTTTTGAAGGCAGTTCCATTGTAATTTTGCGTACAATCTTTTCGTCTTCAATTACGTTTACGCAAATATCAGGGTCAATAAAACCAAGTACCGAATAATCAATATTGATAATGTTATCAACTTTGATAATATCCTTTTTACCTGATTTTTCTGAGTGTACATTCTGAATAAGGCAGGAAGTAAATGGCGCCTTATCCAAACCAAGCCACTGGTAAATCTTCCAGCCGGCACCGGCACGAATGTGATCTATTACAAGTCCGTTTTTTATTGTGTTTACGTTTAACATATTAAATCTCCTTATCGGGGCGTTGCGGGGTGTCCCCGCTAGAAGGGGTAGCGAGCAACGCAGTGCGAGCGAGGGGAAGACTTTCCCCTCCTTAATCTTAT
>JAFZXA010000115.1 GCA_017617115.1 Treponema sp. | reverse complement strand
TGCAAACTTCATTTATTGCTTCAGTTAAAGCTTCTTTGACCATATTTACATTTTCTACATTTCCCATATTTTTTCCACCCTTATGGGAATTCTACAGGAAAATAGAAAATTTAAATAGCCCTTAAATTAATGGTATTGGTATTTGCTGCCTGTAATAATTTTTTGAATGCCGGCAAAGTAAGCGATGAAATTAAAGACGCAATTGCCTACAATAATGCACGGTCTGTAAATGTAGCGCTTTCCTGTAAAGAGGAAGAAGGCAGCCTTTTCCCGCAGCCAACCTACCAGGCCAAACTTGGTTACGATTTTGAAGTTCAGTTTATTCCGAATACAGATAATTACATAGTTACAGAAAATTCCGCAATTCTCAAGGCCGTTAGCCGCATAGACGATGAAAGTCGTGAAGAGTACGTACAGTTCACTCCTGTAGAACAAAGCTACGAAGACAAAAAGTCAGGCTTGTACCGCGTAAAAGTTAAGATTGTAAAATATGCAGATGATATTAAAATCTGTCCGAACGGAACGCTTATTCCAAAAGTTAAAGAAATCTATCCGCCATATAATCCGGCCGGATATAATCAGGATACTATTGTAAAGATTACTTTTAATAAACCTGTAGACCCCCAGTCGTTTGGAGATTTTAGTTGTATCAGTTTTGAAAGCGGTACAAATGACATTTCTTCTTGTTATGGAACACCATATTTTTCTTCTGATAATACTGTTTTGTTTATTCCTCCAGTCCCGGGCAAAAAAATAATTGATGACCAGTCACAGAATAATGCTGCCGAAGTAACACTCAAAATTAATTGTACAAATCTTACAGATGAAGACGGACTTTCAATTCCGCAGATTGATTCGTACACCTATTGTGTAAATAAAACTGTAGATTCAATTGCTCCAACAATAACAAGCTTTGAAATGACGACTACCGGAGACACAAATGCCTGGTATTATAGGGTACTTACAAACAAAGCTTTTGCGGATTGGGATGATGCTGAAGTTTCGGCAGATGATGGCACCGTAAAATATTACTACGGAGACTATAGCCGGAACCACGTAGGAAAAAGCGTACACATAAACCTTCAGGGATATGATAATGCAGATGCTGTTTATGCTGTTCGTATTAGAGAAGTATTCGTAAAAGATTCTTCTGGATTGGCTGCAGGAGAAAATGAGATAATCAGTTATTATGATATTTGCCAGGTTGTTTGCGATGAAAATGGAAATTCTATTCTTACAGAAGACGGCAGAACTTTATATTCCTTTGATTTTAATTATGAATTTGTTAACAGACTGAACGGTCTTATCAAGCTTGAAATTTCTCTTATGGATGGAGCAGGAAAGCCTTCGGAAGTTAAAACAACTTATGTTATCAAGATGTCTGATATAAGTAGAAAAGTTTCTTTTACTCTTGAAGCTGATTCTATGACAACACTGCCTCAACTGGTAAATGGTGAATATAAAAGTTATTTACAAGTTCCGGAAAAGGTTAATAATAATCAACAAGATAATACGCTGGATTTTACTATTGGAACCGCAGATAAGTTTTATGGAGATTATGTAAGTACATGTTCAAGTTTTAAATTTATTATTTATGATAAGAATAATAATCCTGTAACTGTTTATGAAAAGAATAATTTTCAAGGAAACACAAATACAAGCCAGAGCATAAAAACAGAAATAAATGCAGCTCTTGCAAATTACCCAATAGATACATACCGCGATACAAAAGCAAAGGCAGTTTTTTACGAAGCAAATGGTATTAAAAAAGAGCTTGATTTTACAATTCCGGCTCCAGGTGAAATAATTTCAATTCAATCTGGTCAGGTTTTATCTACAAACACTGCAACCTTCCCTACTGCATGGTATGGAGTCTATTATGTAACTTATCAGGCAAATGAAAATTCTGCAGTTACTAAAACCTGGACCAAGAACTTTAATCAAGCTCCAAATTTATCTAATATCACAAGTAAAACAGAATCATCTGACAGTTATTATGATTATAAATTTGGAGTGTACAAAATTTATGTAAAGGAAAGCAGCCTTGTAGGAGAAACAGTTGCCGAAGACTGTAAGATTATGAGGGCTTTTACAAAGCCGTTTACTTATGTTAAAAATCCTAATACTACTCCTGGCTTTTCTTTCCGTCCGCCTCAAAAAAAATCTTGTGATTTTGATAATTCCACAGGCATGTTTCATTTGATAACAGATGTTACTTATCCACAGGATGAATACTTGTATTATTTAGTTGTAGTAGCTGGTCCTTGGGTGTATATTTCAGATGAAAGAGCAAATAATGTTTATTTTCCATATTTTGCAGATTATCAGTATATGTATTACATAGTCAGAAAAGATCCGTCTAAGGGATATGTTGGAATTGGCTCATCGTCAAATCTTCAGATGGGTGGTAATGAAGATAGATTAGCACCTAAATTCATTAGTAATACTAATAGTAAAAATGGAGGAGCCTGTCATTATTATGATTCTGCATATTTTTATATAGATGATTTACGAATAGTTAATAATGGTAATACGAATCATTACGATGATGAAAATGGCAATGTAGAGTTTATCTGCTATTATCTGCCTGTTTATGTTGGAGAAAACCCGGTTGTTGATGTTCTTAAAAATCAGTGTGTTTATAATAGAACAATAGAATTTGGAACAGATCTTGTTAATACAGCACTCAAAAGCGCAAAAATTCCTTTTGCAGATCTGAATCAGGGTGAGTATTATCTTTATGCATATCTTAAAGATGCTGCTGGAAACGAGCGTTGTGAAAGATTGGCTTATGATTACAAAACAAATTCTGGATTTATTACTAATTATGGTGGAGTTCTTTTTGCCTTGAAGGATGGTACTCCTCGTGTTCTGAAAAATACAAATGATTCAAGAATACAAATATTTAAACCAGAAGGCAGCACTGTCGCACGAATGTACAGATATAAGCTTCAGCATCCCGAAAATGATGACACCAAATGGGTATGGATGCCAATGGAAAACAATGTCTTATATGATAATAATAGAGATACCTGTTATCAATATGACTCATCTTCTACTGCATGTGCCTATGCAAGAGAACAAAATTCCTTTATAAAGGTAACCGCCTGTGAAACAGATAAAACCGATAAACAGCAGAAATTTGATTTCTACCATTATAAGCCGCTTTACTATTACTCTAGTTATATTTATAACCCTTCTTCTTATCCGTGCAACAGTGCTACCTGGATGAAAGTAGCCAACGGTTATCAAATTTTCCGTGACGCCCCTGTATTTGTTCATACAATGTATTCAAAAATCAAGATTACAGAAACAGCAGGAGAAGAAGACGCTCTTGAATGGGAAGCTCGTGCACACGAAACAGGACTAGTTGTGTATACAGACAAGGTTAACACAAGTTTTACCTACAAGCACGACAAAGCCAAAGCTGGCGATAACCTTTACGAAATCCCAGACGGCAGCTGGTACACAACAATCTGCCACTTTGCTGACGGCACGGTACTCATGAGCCCTGTAGAGCAGATGCATAAATAAAATATTATTTATTCTGTTGATTTTTTTCAGCCGCGATTTCCTCTGCAAGTTCTTGGACTTTTCGAAGTGGAAGATTGTCTGCTTGTGCAATTTCTTCATGAGAAAGCTTATTCATCTTAAGCAAATTCTTGGCAGCTTCTATGCGGGCTTCTTCAATACCTTCCACGCGACCTTGTTCAAGGCCTTGTTCACGACCTTCTTCAATGCCAGCTTCTTTAGCCATTGTAGTTATATCATAATCATGTAAATTCATAGCAGCGTAATCACTCCTGAATTTGTCATTCTCTTTGATCATTTCGACAGTGGTAGAAAGACGCTTGGTAAAGTCATCTTCTCCAGGCTCGTTCGTACTAACATACTTAAGGAATTTCCTTATCCGGTCATTCTTTTCCTGTTCGTACGCACTTGCATTAGTTGTTATGATTAAACAATCCGAGAAAAAGTTGTACCCTTAGTTGACGGACTTGGGGAGCCGGTGGAAGGCAGCTGATTTATTGAGATTAAAAATCTCGAGCATT
>JAFZXA010000114.1 GCA_017617115.1 Treponema sp. | reverse complement strand
TTCAGAAAACCTTGAAAAAGCAATTAAACGCTTTAAACGCATGGTTGAAAAAGAAGGCATTATCCGCGAATACAAGAAGCGTGAATATTTTGAAAAACCTTCTGCTACCCTTCACCAGAAGAAGACAACTCTCGAGCGCAAACTTTTGAACAAGAAGCGCAAGACAGAAAAAAAGGACTACTAGTCCAATAGGTCATTTACGAATTGACCAAAATGTCATCCCCGTGCTCGACACGGGGATCTTTATTTAACCACACACACCGTGCTCAACTTCCCTCCCCGCTCCACAAGCATAAAATCAATTTCATCACCCTTGTGAAATCCCGTTGCTTTTTGAGGTTCATCAAGAATAATTCCTGTAAGACCATTTTCACCGTAGTGCTCACTTCTTACAAAAATCCGTTCCTGACCAAAATCTTTTCCAATTAAAAGAACTTCAATATCATCGGGGAAAAACGGTTTTCGAAAATCATCAAGCTCTGTAATATCGCGGATATACAAAACATCATCAATATTCTGCTCATAATCTTTTTTTATACTTGCCGCATAATCAAAATATCGCGAAAGGTCAATTTCAATATACTGCTGATTCAAGTACAAACATTCAGCAAGCTCCTGTGCTCCCAGAATTATCGCAGAACTTTTATTTTCAGGGCTAACAAAAATATCAGAGTTACGAATATGAGCCGCACTTATTACATAAAACGAAAGTCCCTTTACATGGTCAATAAAACACATTGCAAGAAATCCGTCATTCCGCGGGTCCACTTTAAAACCTGCAGTCTTAAGAACTTCAAGCTTTTTCGCACACCGAATGTAAACAACAGTATTAGTAAGTTCCCGCCAGTTTTCGTCACCCAGTTTTTTAAGGCACCCCTCCAGATTCTCCATACCTACCTCACAAAACTTTTATTTCTTCTGCAATTTCTGCAAACGGTCCAGGCACAACACTTGTACCCCTGTGGTTTCCAAAGAAATCTTCATTAAAGATAATATCAGTACCGTCGCGGTTTTCAAACTTCTGCTCAGGTTCAAAGGCGGCACCCAACAAAGCAGTTGTAATTACACCGGTTTTGTAACTGCCTATAAGCTGGGCAAGGTTACTCTTCAGCACACCCCCCTTCAAACTGATTTTTGCTTTGGCAGATTTTGCACCAACAAGGTTATCTTTTTCATGTTTGCACACAGTTGCACCATTAAAGTAGGCGTTTCCTGCCAGCCACACCGGTAAATGTCCAAAGTGATATTTTGCAAGAGGTCCCATATCTGGTTCGCGGTCCATCATAAAATTGCCAATCCATTCTTCATAGGTTGGGAAAATATCAAAAGGTGCAGTTCCAACAACCTCGTAATCAAAATTGGCAGCAGTTTTTGATTTGTCGCTCACCGTAGCAACCTGGGCAAAAATATTGTTGTAGATTCTGTCGTCGCCATGAAGGATTGTCATAAAGCCCGCAACCTCTGTTCTGTGGCGGATATGGTACGGTGTGTACCTGGGCTCACGCTGACCATTTTCAATGCTGTCTACTCCAGAGTTTATAAGGCCAAAGGCTCCAAGCACCAAGTTATGAACAACAGCAATTCCTTCGCTTGGAATTGTGATTGCAGTTCTTGAAAGCAAAAGGTTATTGTCTATAATTGTAGGGCCATGTCCTACTTCAACAAAAACATCTGCCGAAAACATTGCACCTTTTGCCACTTCACGTCCGGCAGGCCGCTCGTTGTTGTACATAAGATTCTGACTAACCCGTGCACCCTGTGCTTCCCAGTCAAGCCAAACTCCAATAATACAGTCGTGAATATGATTTCGTCTGATTAAAACATCAATTGCGGCGTGAAGCTTAATACCTGCAGTTTCTGCACCACCAAGCTGCTGAGAATTACAGATATGATGAATATGGCAGTCTTCAATAGTAGAGAAAACTCCACCCATTCGGCCGACAATTCCAGTCTGCTCACAATGATGAACATGACAGCGACGCACAGTATGAGAACCAACATTTTCCTTAGTCCAGCCATGATACTGACCACGACAAACTGCATCGCGTTCCATTTGGGTTGGGCTTTTAAGATGCTTTGTGTAAAAATACATGTCGTTTTCATCGTCGCGGTATTTACCAAGCGAGATTCCGCAGCAGCGGCTGTTACAAACTTCAAGGTCTTCCATTACCCAGCCCTTACTCCAGTGAGGACCAATAAGTCCGTCCTGGTAGGCAGCAGGAGGAGCCCAGGTTGTAGCACCATTACAGATTTTGAATCCTCTTACAGTGATGTAATTAAGTCCGTTCACCTGGGGCATAAAGCAGTTGCGGCGCATAAGGATTTCTACTTTCTGCTTATTCGGGTCCAGGCCTTTAAAGTTGCAGTAGAAAACTGTGTAGCGCCCGGTTTTAATTTCCTTAGCCTGCGCATTTATTATGATTTCTGATCTATAAGGACCGCACGCATTATACTGTGGAACAGGTGCTTCACCTTCCTGCTCGCAGTACCATTTAAACTGTGATTCCTTCTGGTTCCAGGCACAAGGGTCAGGCTTTCCGGCAAGGCATTCTTCGAGCGACACAGTTTCATACATCATAAGGTCGTTCAAAACAACCGAACCTGTATGACGCACAGTCGGAGCAAAATACCAGTCGCCGCAGACAAAGCTTGTATACGGATTGTAGCCGCCAAAAAGCGAATTATCAACTTTTGCAGTCCAAACATCACCCTTGTATTTTTTCCAGCCCTTCAAAACTTCAGAGCCTGTGATAACTGCGCCAAGAGGTTTTTCCGAACGGTAAACAATTGGTGCGTCCTGGGTGCCTCCAAAGCGTGGTACTACCTGCTCGCGGTAAATGCCTGGTGCAACAATAACTTCGTCCCCGGCACGAACCACAGCAGCTGCCTGATTTATAGTCTTAAAAGGTGTCCCCTTACTTCCATCCCCATCCGATTTTGCTTTTGCGTTTACGTAATAAATCATTTACTCATCCTGTATATTTCTAACATATCTTCTTCTTTAAGAAATCTTGCAGACCCCTTGCCGCCATTTACACCAACAGCACATTTATGAGCCATAAGCTTAAGGTCTTCTTCTGTAGCATTTACACCAAGCTCGCGGAGGTTTGTAGGCATCTTAATCTGGCGGTAGAAATCTTCCATTGCTTCTATTCCCTTGAGCGCAATCTCTTCGTCTGAGCCGGAAGCAGCCACGCCCATTACATTAATTGCAAATCTCTTAAAGCGAGGCAGACAGTTTTTATAAACATAACGTGCCCAGCTTCCCCAGATTGCAGCAAGACCAGCACCGTGTGCAACATCATAAAGTCCGCCAAGTTCATGCTCAAGCTTATGAGTCATCCAGTCACCGCCGTCATTTCCACAGCCAGTAAGACCATTATGAGAAAGACTTCCGGCCCACATAACTTCGGCACGGGCATCATAGTTTTTAGGATCACGGCTAAGAATAAGAGCATTAGCTTTTACAGTTCTAAGTAGGGCTTCTGCCATAGAATCAGTAATTTCCATATTTCCGCCGTTTGTAAAATAGCGTTCCATTGTGTGCATCATAATATCTGTACAACCACAGGCAGTCTGGTAATCAGGCAGAGTCATTGTAAGTTCAGGATTCAAAATTGCAAAGCGCGGCCTACCAAAATCACTTGAGTATCCGCGCTTAACAAGACCTTCTTCTTTTGTAATTACAGAGGAATCGCTCATTTCGCTACCGGTTGCAGCAAGAGTCAAGATTACGCCAAGAGGCATGCATGCTTTTACAGTACGCTTGTAATCATAAAAGTCCCAGACATCACCGTCGTTCATAACTCCATAGCCTATAGCCTTTGCAGAATCAATAGCACTACCGCCGCCAACAGCAAGCAGAAAATCAACGCCTTCTTTTTTGCAAAGTTCAATTCCCTGGTAAACAAGACTAAGATGAGGGTTAGGAACAGCGCCACCAAGCATAACATAAGCAATTCCAGCCTGGTCCAGTTTGTCAGTCACCCGCTTCATCAGTCCCGAGCGAATAACAGACCCACCTCCATAATGAATCAAAACCTTTTTGCCGCCAAATTCCTTTATAAGGTCAGCAACCTTTTCTTCTGTGTTTTTGCCAAACAAAACCTTAGTTGGGGTATAATACTTAAAATCAAACATAACAACTCCTGATTCAATATTATACCCCACTTTTGCTCAAAAGATAGGAAAAAAATCTATTAGAATAGAAAGAAAAAAGGAGGGCGGAGAGCCGCCCTACGCCTCAAAGCAAAGCTTTTCGTCTACCCCACCCAGCGGGCAATGCCTTTTTTATCAGGCCCGCAACGCCCAAATACCTTATGCCCGCGAGTTTTGCTATGCAAAACTCGATAGTTCGCGCAGCGAACGTACAACGCCCCGATACTTGGATCTTGTTGGCAGCTAC
>JAFZXA010000113.1 GCA_017617115.1 Treponema sp. | reverse complement strand
TCTATCACTGATTTCGGTGTATTTGTAAAGGCTCCAAACGGAATTGAAGGTCTTGTAAATAAAGCTAATCTTAGCGATGACAAAGATGTTCCATTCGAAGAAGCAGTTGCAAAATATAAGGTTGGTGACAAAATCAACGTATTTGTTGTTGATGTAAACACTGATAAAGAAAAAGTAGCATTTTCTGTTCGTGAATACAAGAGAAAGCAGCAGCGTGATGAAATTTCTCAGTACATGTCAAGCAATAACGATGACGATGACGGAGCATACACACTGGGCGACCTTTTGAACACTAAGAAATGAGGAATTTAGAATATAACAGTGTTAATTCTCTGGCGGGCGAAAGCCAGTTTGTTGCAGAGCTCAAGAAGATTTCTATGGTGCTCTGCAAGAACAACGCCAGCGTTCTTTTAAAGGGCGAAAAGGGAACAGGTAAGCGGCAATTTGCTTTATTGGTTCATCTTCAGGGTAAAAATAATCCGGAAGATTTCTTTGAGCATAATTGCCGTGTTTATTCTGAGCACGAAACCGAGCGTTTTTTTGACCTTGTTTCGCAGCTTCCTTCCTTTGACTTTCTTGGTAAAACAATCTTTATAAGCAATGTAGACAATCTGTCTGCAGTACTTCAGGAAAAATTGCTGGTGCTTTTGCGTACCACCCGCGAAGAACAAAAAAATCTTCGTTTTATTTTTTCTACTGAAGTAAATATTGAAGATAAAATTGAACAGGGCGTTTTTTCTAACGATTTGTACTGTCTTATGAGTTCTGTTCCTGTAAATATGATTCCTTTGCGCCAGCGTAAGGATGACATACTTCCAATTGCAAACTACTACTTTGCAAAGCTTTCGACAATGAGCGGAGTAGGGTTCAAGGGATTTTCGGAAGAAGCCCTGGAGGTTATGAAAAATTATTTCTGGCCGGGAAACATTGCCGAACTTAAAAATGCCGTTGAGCGTGCTTTTATTGTGGGCGAACCGCCCTATATAAAAACCAGTGACATGGCTTTGGGGTCGGAAGGTGGTCTTCCATCTGTTGAAACAGGCGAGGACAAAACCTTAAAAACTGCCGTAAATGCTTTTAAAAAAGCGTATGTTACAAAGATTCTTGAAGAAAACAACTGGAATCAGACAAAAGCGGCAAAGGTGCTTGGAATACAACGGACTTATGTAATCCGCCTGATTGACGAACTGCAGATCCGTAAATAAATAGAATATAAAATTGAGGTAAATAAAATGGCTGAAAAAACAGAAAAAACTACAACAAGTGCAAAGCTTAATGGTTTTCTTGAAAAGAACAGGAAGCCTGTGCTTATTACTTTTATTGTAGTGCTTGTTCTTGTTATAGGTTTTATTGCAGGGGCAATCATTGTTTCTACAACTTCTAAAAAGAATCTTGCAGCAGTTGAAGCTTATTACTATGAACTTACAGATTCTTCTACAAGTCTTGATGATGCAGAAATTACAAAGCGTGCTACAGAATGTGTTGAAAACCTTGCACCTTATACAAAGAAGGGTGGAATTGCAGGAGTAAGAGCAAATATGCTCAGCGCAGAGTTGTCTTATATTCTTAAGGATTTTGAATCTGCTGTTACATATTATGATGCTGCAATTGCTAAAGGGAAAAAATCATATACAGCTCCTGTTTGTATGTACAACAAGGCTGCCTGCTACGAAGAGCTTGGAAAATATGCAGAAGCCGCAGAAGCATATAAAGCTGCTGCCGAGTTTGAAGAATTTGGAATGGCTTCACATGCATACTTTAGTCTTGGCCGTGTTCGCGAAGCAATGGGCGATTACGCTGGAGCAGTAGAAGCATACAATACTTTAAATGATAAAGCTTCTGATGATGACTGGAGCCATCTTGCTAAGACAAGAATTATTGAACTTCAGTCTCAGGGAAAAGCTAACTAAGTTTCTGAT
Source organism: Treponema sp. (assembly GCA_017617115.1). Lineage (GTDB taxonomy): Bacteria > Spirochaetota > Spirochaetia > Treponematales > Treponemataceae > Treponema_D. Next base: position 7,046 of record JAFZXA010000113.1, on the reverse strand, counting down.
TTTTATAGAGGCTGAGTACAGTTGAAAAAGACATATAGCGACAGACGAAAATCATTGTTTTTTCTCGTTTTGTTTGCTGTATGTCTTTCTTTTTTTAACGCAGGCTGCGGGCTTGATGTAATTGATTCTGTGCTGGAAGATCCTTTTTATACAGATAATGTTCCGAATATTGAATCAGGTTATGAAAACTGCAACTTTAAATTTTCCACTGTAAAGCTTGATAATGCAAATGCTTTTGGAAAAGGCTATATCTATTACAAGATTTACAACAATTCAAACAGAAAAAATACTGAAGTTAATAACATTGAAAGCATGACAAGTGATTCTTCTCGTAAATATAATGCGGCAACAACTCTTATTAATACTTACAGTTATAAGGAATTACATTATGTAAGTTCCTTGGGCGGGTCAGCGGCAACACTTTCGCTTGATAATGATTCACAGGATATTTATATTCGACTTACTAATTATGCAGATCCTTTTATTGCTCAAATAACTGTGGATAATGGAGCGGTTGGAATTCCTGTAAGATATAATGGAAAATCCTTTGATTTTGGGAGAACTGGCGAAAACTATGAAAAGCCTGTGAAACTTACTAACAGTTCCGAAGAAAGTGCTTCTGATATCAGGCTTCTTGATTCAGGAAATGGAAATACTTTTTATGTTGTTCTTTTTGGAGTATTTTCAATGCCAACGGAATCTTTTGAAAAAATAATATACAGCCCGGTTCATTATCTTGGTGAAGTAAAAATAGATGCTGGAGCTGAAAATAATTAAAAAAAAGCCTGCGCAAGGCAGACTGTTTATATGATGCTGGGCGGGCTCGAACCGTCTACCTGCTGCTTAGAAGGCAGCTGCTCTATCCAGATGAGCTACAGCACCGAAGTTTTTACAATATAACATAAAAAGGGGCTTATTTCAAGAGTAGCATTTCTCGCATAGTTCTCCATCCAAGCATTGCGCATTTTACACGGGCAGGCATGTGTGAAATATCCTGTAAGGCTGCCGCTTCATCAAGCTTTTCAAGGTCTTCTTCTGTTACCTGTTCTTTTATCATCCTGTCAAAAATATCGGCAAGTTCCAGAGCTTCTTCTTTTGTTTTGCCTATTACAAGGTCGGCCATCATGTCTACAGAAGCCTGACTTATTGCGCAGCCGCTTCCTGTAAAGCTTGCGTCGGTAATTTTTCCATTTTCGTCAAGTTTCATCTGCAGCGTAATCTGGTCGCCACAGCTTGGGTTTACGCCTTCAAGACAAAAGGTAGGTGAGTCCATATCGGCTTTGTGCGATGGGTTTATGTTGTGCTCGTTTAATATTTCGCGGTAGAGTTCCTTGGTGTCCATAATTAATCCTTAAAGCCGCTCCACTCACGCAGGTGGCTCAGTTTTTTCAAAAAGACGTCAACTTCTTCTTCTGTGTTGTAAAAGTACAGGCTGGCGCGGGCGGTTGCTGTCTGACCAAGGTATTGTCCAAGCGGCTGTGCGCAGTGATGACCGGCCCGAATTGCAATGTGTTCTTCACTTAGCAGAGTTGCAATGTCGTGCGGGTGAACACCGTCTATTGTAAAGGTGATTATTCCACAGCGTTTAGAGGCATCTGTTGGTCCAATTATATTTACGTGCGGAATATTTTTAATTCCGGCTAACATTCGCTCGGCAAGTTCGCGGTCGTGCTCTTCTATATTTTCAAGACCAATGCTTTGAATGTAGCGGATTGCTGCTGCCATACCAACAGCGTCTCCAGCACTTACTGTTCCTGCTTCAAACTTGTGAGGAACTTCGGCCCAGGTTGCTTTTTCGCGTGTTACGTATTCAATCATTTCGCCGCCGCGAAGGAACGGGTCCATTTTTTCTAAAAGTTCATATTTGCCGTAAAGGGCTCCGATTCCCATTGGTCCGCAGAGTTTATGTGCGCTCATTGCAAAAAAGTCTGCGTCTATATCCTGCACATCAACCTTCATGTGTGGAGTAGACTGAGCTCCGTCCACAATAAAAATTGCACCAACTGCGTGAGCGGCGGCACCAAGTTTTTTTACAGGGTTTGTTACTCCAAGCACATTACTAACATGAACAACAGAAACTATCTTTGTGCGCGGTGTGATTTTTGATTCAATTTCCTGGTCGCTTATAATTCCTGTTTCTTTGTCGCATTCAAGAAAGACGAGTTTTGCACCGGTTTTCTGACAAACCATCTGCCACGGAACAATGTTTGAATGATGCTCCATTATTGTAACACAGATTTCGTCGCCGGCTTTAAGGTTGTTGAGTCCCCAGCTGTAAGCAACAAGGTTCAGGCTTTCAGAAGCGTTTCGGGTAAAAACAATTTCTTCCTGACGTTTTGCATTTATAAAAGTGGCAACAGTTTTTCGGGCATTTTCATAAGCCATTGTTGCTCGTTCACTAAGTGAGTAAAGTCCGCGCAGTGGGTTTGCGTTTTCTGTTGCGTAAAAATGTGTCATTGCATTCAGGACAATGAATGGACGCTGAGCAGTTGCTGCGGTATCAAAATATATGAGGTCTCGGTTTTCTTCAGAGTTTTTTTCATCTATAGCTTTGAAGAACGGGAAATCCTTTCTGTATTTATTCATTTTATAAAATCCTCAATTTCTTGTCTGATATCTTCCGAAGGAATTTTTGCTGCGGCGGCAGAAATCTTTGCTTTTGTAAGAAGTTCTTCTGCGGTTGCCTGGTCAATTCCGCGGGTATTCATATAAAATAACATTTCTGGTGAAAGCTTACCTATTGTTGAACCATGTTCTGCAGAAATATCTTCTTCGCCACACAAAATAATCGGGGCTGCTTTAACAACTGCTTGTGGAGAAAGCAGAAGTGTTGTTTCCATTTCGTTGCCCTTTGAACCACAGCAGCCTTTACGCATATCAATTGTTCCGCGGTAAGTTTTTGTTGTGTTGTCTTTTACAGTGCCGTCGGTTTTCATGTTGCACTGAGTTTTCGTTGCTGTGTGTACGACGGTCTGATTCATATCTATGTATTGATTTTTGCTGCAAATGTAAGCGGTGTCTGATTCAAACTTAGATTGATAGCCTGAAAGTGTTGCGTGGAAGCTTGCATTAATGTGTACGCCGCCAAGTTCAATTTGTGTTAGCGTTACCTTTGCATTGTCGCCGCAAACTATCTGAGTATCGTCAATCTGATTTACAGAAGTGTCACAGAGCTGAACTTTTGAAATATTCATGCAGGAGTTTTCTTCTGCATAAACTTTAGTAACGACACCAGAAAGCCCTGTATGGCCTGTATAAACAATTATCACATTGCAGTTTGTTCCTGCTTTTGCGTGAATGATATTATGTGTTGCACAGTTTGAATCAACATTTATTCTTATTATAAGAGGTTTTGTGTCGTCGCCTGCTTCGCCTTTTTCAAAGGTGTAAATCTTTCCTGTAGTTGCGCCAGTAATAAGTTCAACGGCTTCTTTTCCAATAGAGTTTTCCGGTTCAGCAAGTTGTGTCTGAACTTTTTTGCCACTTGTTACAGAAACACCGTCTGGAATCTGCTGGTCGGTACCGTTGTTTTCACTTAAAGAAAAATCGTATGTTACAGGGTCTTTATTTATTTTAAGCCAGGTCCATGTAAGATATGGAATTGGGTTTATGTCTATTGTTTGTTCCATCACATCGACCCCTTCATTTCTAATCTGATAAGGTTGTTCATCTCAACCGCATATTCCAGCGGGAGCTCTTTGCTAACCGGATTTGCAAAACCACTAACAATCATGCTGCGGGCTTCGTCTTCCGGAATGCCGCGCGACATAAGGTAAAAAATTGCGTCGTTTGAAATGCGGCCGATTTTTGCTTCGTGGCCTACATCGCATTCGTCTGTTTTTATTACCATTGCAGGAATTGTATCACTGCGGCTTTCACTGTCGAGCATAAGGCTTTCGCAGCTTACGCTTGTTTTACTTCCCTTTGCATTTTTGTCTATATAAACAGCGGAACGGTAAATGCTGGCACCGCCGCCTTTTGAGATTGACTTTGTAGAAATAAGGCTTGTTGTATCCGGAGCCAGGTGTACCATTTTTGCACCGGTATCAAGATTCTGTCCTGCACCTGCAAAGGTAATTCCTGTGAACTCTGCTTTTGCACCGCGGCCAACTAAATCACTTTCGGGGTACAAATAAGAAATATGAGAACCAAAAGAACCGCTTACCCATTCAATGGAACCGCCTTCTTCAACTTTTGCACGTTTTGTGTTCAGGTTATACATGTTGCGCGACCAGTTTTCTATAGTAGAGTAGCGCAGGTGAGCACCTTTTTTTACAAAAAGTTCAACGGCTCCTGCGTGTAAGTTTGCTTCATTATATTTTGGAGCAGAACAACCTTCAATAAAATGCAGGTCTGCACCTTCGTCAACAATAATCAGTGTGTGTTCAAATTGTCCGGCGCCGCGTGCGTTCAAACGGAAATATGACTGAAGTGGGAATGAAAGATGAACACCCTTTGGAACATAAACAAACGAACCGCCAGACCATACTGCCCCATGAAGCGCTGCAAACTTGTGGTCGCGCGGAGTAATGAGTGTCATAAAGTATTCCTGAACCATCGAACCCCATTCAGGCGATTTTAAAGCTTCTTCAAAACCAAGATAAACAACGCCCTGCTTGGCAACTTCTTCCTGAACATTGTGGTAAACAAGCTCGCTGTCGTACTGCGCACCAACACCCGCAAGTGATTTTCGTTCTGCTTCCGGGATTCCAAGTTTTTCAAAGGTTTCTTTAATATCCTGCGGAACGTCTTCCCATTTTCCGCTCATGTTTGTTTTTGGGCGTACATAAGTTGCAATGTTTTCTATATGAAGGCCGTCTATAGAAGGTCCCCATTTTGGCACCCGCAGCTGGTTATAAGTTTCAAGTGATTTTAAGCGGAACTCACGCATCCACTGGGGATCGCCTTTTTCGTCGCTGATTTTTGAAACAATTTCTGAAGTTAAACCAGACTCAAGACGGAAGGTGTTTTCTTCTGTTTCTTCGTAGCGGAAATCGTAAAATTCTCGGTTTATATCTGAAATCTGTGCTTTTTCTTCCATAATCTACGATATGAATTCTTCAAATCCTTTTTTGTTAATTTCCTGGAACAACTTGCCGTCACCGGTTTTTACAATATGTCCCTTTACAATAACATGAGTATAATCAACATTCAGACCTTCAAGAATCTTTGTTGTATGTGTAATAATCAAAAGAGCTCCATTCGTGAGCTTGCGGTATTCTTCAATTCCTTTTGCAACAAAGCGGATTGCATCAACATCAAGACCGGAATCTGTTTCGTCAAGAATTGCAAAATCGGGCTTGAGCATAAGAAGCTGTAAGATTTCGGCCTTTTTGCGTTCGCCGCCTGAAAATCCAACATTAAGGTCGCGCTTTGCATAATCAGGATTCATGTCCAGAAGTTCCATGCAGCGTTTGAGTTCCTTCTGAAACTGGAATAACTTTACATGTTCACCGGTTTTCTGCTGAATTGCTGAACGAATAAAAGCTTCAAGACTAATTCCTGGTACTTCAAGCGGACTTTGAAAGCTCATAAACATTCCGGCTTTTGCACGTTTGTCTGAAGTTTCATTTGTAATATCCTGGTCCTTAAAAAAAATCTTTCCGCCTGTTATTTTATAAACAGGGTTTCCCATGAGCGCGTTGCCCAAAGAAGATTTTCCGGCTCCGTTTGGTCCCATAAGAACATGAGTTTCGCCTGCATCAATTTTTATATTAAGGTCGTTAAGAATCTGTTTGCCGTCTTCAAGACCTGCATTTAAGTTTTGAACGTCTAATAACATAACTATAATATACTGAAAAATAGGGAGGCCGACAAGCAGAATAAACTAGGAATTGGGTAGGTTGAAAAACAGTCTCGTAAACCTATATAATAGAATTATGAACCACAAGAGTTTTGTTTTTTTTGATTGTGAATGTGCCAACACTTTTGACGGCATTGGGAAAATCTGTTCGCTTGGATATGTTATTTGCGATGATGATCTAAATGTGCTCGAGTCTGAAGATGTTGTAATGAACCCTGAGTGTGATTTTGACTGGTATTTATTCAGCGGAAAGGGTGGGGTTAAACTTGCCTATTCTAAGGATTATTTCCGCTCCAAGCCTAATTTTGAAGCTTACTATAAGGATATTAAAAAGCTTTTTACAACCGGTAACCGTTACATTGCAGGTTTTGCTGTTAGTAACGATGTTGGTTTTGTTAATAATGCCTGTGAACGCTATGAACAGAATTATATTACCTTCCGTGCCTTTGACCTTGAACGCTACCTTGAACGCAAATACGAAAAAAAGCAGAAACTAAGTGAATGGGCTGCAGAGTTTGGTGTAGATGTTGAAAAATATGAAACCCACAAATCTGTTGATGATGCCATGATGACAATGCTCTGCCTTAAAGCAGAATGTGAACGTACAGGGCAAAATGTTGAAGAAATCCTTACCCAAAAAAAGGATTGTTTTGTTTCGAACGAACAGATTCTTGAACAGGCCGCAGAACGCGCCTACCGCAAAGAAGTAAAAGAAAAAATTGCCCGATTATATGGAAAGCAGTCTCCAATGCCGCACCACAAAACAGTTTTAGGAGAACGCTTTGAACTTGACCGCCGCATTATGCACGATGTAGATTTTGCTTTTGAACTTGTAAAGCAGATTTACGATAATGGCGGTGCAACGGTGGAACATTTGACAGGGAAGGGCACTGCTGTTTTTGAACGCATGCCAAATGCGGAACATCAGAAAAAGTTGAATTCCCGTGGTATTAAAGTTATGACTCTGGAAGAGCTTCAGGAAAAGCTTAAGTAGTATTGACCTAACTGCTAAAAAATCATATTATATTATACCCGTTAATTATACATTTGGACTGCTCATCTGAATGTGTAAGCGGCAATGGATACGATGCAAAAATCCGGCGCTGCAAGAAAATTTTTAATTTAAGGGATTATCATGAAAACTATTTTCGTTAATGAAAATGATCAGGTTCGCAAATGGTATATTATTGATGCGGCCGGAAAACCAATGGGACGTGTTGCTGCTAAGGCTGCTGCAATTGCT
>JAFZXA010000112.1 GCA_017617115.1 Treponema sp. | reverse complement strand
GAAGGGAGTCGAACCCTCGTCATCAGCTTGGAAGTTATAACTTATATCCTCAACGTAAATCAAAGATATTCAAGAGTCATGATAAGATATAAGTATATTAGCATAAAATAAAGGTTTAGACAACTGAATATTTTTGAGTATCGTTTAATATTTTTTCGTTTTTATCAAATCGCATCCCAAATCCGTTATTATTTTAAATCCCAAATTCCATCAGCCCTGAGGGCTGAGATACAAATTTTAGAGTAATCGCAAATAAAAATGCCTTCTAAAGAGCCGTTCGCTACGGCCGTATTTCATACCGCCTCCGCTCCCTTCATCCCACCTGGTTCCAAAAGCGTCACCTTCCAGATAAGGTAGCAAACAGAGTGCTCTCTCATTCAGCTTCACTTCGTTGCGCTTCATTCGTTCACACACTGTTTGCATTTACTGGCGGGCTCGCAGGCAGCAGCGCGAAGAAGCAAAGCACGCTTTAATGCAAGCACAGTCAGGCCAGTCGCTACACGCAACAGCTTCACTTCGTTACGCTGCAGCGTTCCGCTTTGTGTCCTGCCTGTTTCCGCACGCGGGCCAATCGTGGATGAAGGGCACGATTCCCTTCATCCGCAAAAATTGAAACTCCAACAAACATTCTTCGTGGCGGACGTATGGGAAATCTTGTTGCACGCCGCCAGTTCCTCTAGTTCTAAATAATGAAACGGTAAAATAAAAATGCCTCTAGTTCGTGACGCAACTAAAAAAGCGGGCACGCAAAAAGTGTTCCCCCCTTTCCCCCCCAGACCCCCTCTTCACCCCCCTCCCAAAAAAATAAAGAATGTTATTCAAGCTGGGGGGGACAGGGGGGCACCCTTTTTACTCAACATTACAGTTGTCCCGCTTTTTTAGATGCTCAATTGGTTCTACAAGTGGCGGCTATGGGGATATATCTTTGTGTGGGAAAAATTGTTGCCTCAATCGCACAGAGCTGCCGCAAGCGTCATCCCTGCGCTCAATCGGCAAGGCGGCAACGTCCGTGTTGCCGCCCTTTACGCCGTTGTGTTTCATCTTCCAAAACGAAAGTGCCTCTTACACAGGTCGCTCTGGTCGCGCGTCCTTGCGCTCCCGGCGCTTAGCGGGCCGATGATTCTTCCAGCTCCAGTCGCAGCCTTGTTAAGCTTGTGCCTGCTGCCGCAGCCACTTGAAATTGAGCAAGACTGCTCCTTCCGTGTGCTTCGTGAAAAATGAAAATGCCCTGATTAAGTCCTTCGGACAAATTGATTTCTTCCAGGAAAAACATCATCTTCCAAAACTCCGCTCAGACAGCTTTCAAAAGTTTGCGACTGCTTCGCAGACGCTTAGATTTGAAAAGCAGTCTTCGCTCCGAAACTTCTTCTTCCCAGCCGTCGCTCCGCGACGGCACGTTGATTTTCAAAACTTCGGGGGGAGCGCGCGCAGCGGTCAGAAAAACTTCTTAAAAAATTTAATCTGCTGACTTTAAATACAAAGAGCGCATGTGCAGAGCACATGTGATTTTCATTTATTTATATATTACGTATAAAATTTATTTTAATTTCTTATGAAAACGCGCTCTAAGAGCACTTATAAAAATATAAGCAATTCAAAGTAATTCAAAGGTATTAAAGCAAATCCCAAAAGCACAAAAATAAAGAGCGCATTTGAAATCAAATTGTCAAACATGCGCTCTTTAGAACGCATGTTATGACTTCTAGAAAAACTCCTGTTCCAACACCGCTTTACTTTCAGAGCGGATAAAAGGCGCCAGCCGCACTTGGGGGCACGGGGGAAAACAGAAAATGATGTAAATTATATTTCATTAAAAGCCTCTGCTTCTGTTTCAAATATCTTATTTATTCCGATATTCACTGCAGGATTTGAATGAATCAGTCCAGGTATAAATTCATAGAGATATTTTTTAAGACCATTTTCAGGCAGATTTGAATAAAAAGTATAGTAAAGTGAATGAAAAACAAAATTCATTTCTGAAAGCATATCTGATTTTGCTGGACTATTTGGGAAAAAGGCAACTCTATACATATATCGAATGCCAGAGATTATATATTCTGTCTGTTCTTTTGTAATAAGTTTTTGTTTGTTTTCCAGTGAATTAAAAAAATTATTTATAAAATAAGCGAGTAAGAATACTCGACGGAAAAATTTCCATAATTCTTCTGGCTCGTTTTGTTTATCTGATAAATTATTAGAACGCTTAAACAATTCCTTGGAAGGTAAAAAATCTTCACTACAAAAATATTTTACATATTTCCAAGTCGGATTTTGTTCTCCTTTTATCCATCTGTCAATTTGTCTTTCAAGTTCATGGCTTGATTCTATCTCATCGTTATTTGAAATCCATTGAGATAATTCATCGTAAAGTTTTGCTTTATCGTTTATGATTTTATCAAGATACCAAAATACCTTTTTGAAAATTGTATTCTCTTTCAAATATTCTGAATCAGAATCAAAATAGTCGAATATAGATAAAGTTTCACGAATTAAATCTTCTTGCTTTTCATCTTTATTCTGTTCAAAAAGAGTTAATAGTGTTTCCCAAATTACATAACAAATAGAGTAAGATGCAATATAAAGAATATTTCCAACAGGAAGTTGCAATTGTGCAGCTTCTGTAAAATGAACAAGAAATCGGTCTACATAATTCATGGTTATGCCACTTGCATATCCATCTCCAATTAGCCAATCGGACCATTCTTTTATGAAGTGTGAAAAGTCTTCTAAATTTTTAATTGTTGTTTGATCAAACGTTTCTCGCTTCTTTAATCTTTCAAATTTCTGCTTTTGAGTTGCATATTCTTTTTGTGTAGGTGCTGCAAGATAATCTAAAAGACAATCCTGCCCAATAGTGTCAATCATTACTTGTAGGCATAAGCCTATCGAAATTGGTTCTTCTGTTTTCATATTGCCAATTCTTGCATACTCCTACTTAAATTCTCAATGTCTTTTTGGTGACAAATTAATCTTATATTTCAAAGGATTTATTTTTCCATAAAATATGTATTACCATCTTCATGAAAACCGCAATGCTCATAGAGTTTCATTGCTGTTGGATTATTTACATTTACATATAATCGTATGCCTGTTGCATTTAATTCAGACTTTAAATCATCCGCTTTTTTCATAAGAGCTTTAGCAAAACCTTTTCCCCGGAAGCCTGGTTCAACCCATAATTCATCCACGTAAATATGGCCATGTCCATTCCATCGTTGTCCAACTTTCGGAATATATACAAGTGAAATCCAGCCAACATACCTGCCATCTTCCAAAGCAGCATATATATATAAATTTGGATTAGATAATTCATTTTTCATCAGTTCTGAAACTGGGGCACTTGCAGGAGTTCTTTCAATTCCATTTTCGCGCCAATAAATCATATCTTCAAATAGTGAATAGTTATTTACATCAACTTTTTCAATTATCATTATCTATCCCTGCACCTTATGCACCACATACCGAACTTTCCCCACAACGCGAAAGTCCTCACTTTCTCCGCTCTCATTCATTTGTGCATACTTCTTATTATCAGAAATAATACGTACAAAATCCTTATCACGCTGAAGCCTTTTTACAAAGCCTGCACCCTTGTAGTTGATAACATAAATACCGTCCTGTCCGTCATAACCAAAGCGGTCAAATAAAATTACATCATCATCAAACAGAGTCGGCTCCATACTATCCCCGCGAACATAAGAAGCCGCCATATTATCGCTGTATTTTTTTAAGTGAGAAGGAAGAGCAACCCAGTCAATAATTTCAGCTCTGTCCTGCAGTTCCTGTCCGCGTCCGGCAGATAGAGCCTGCTCATATACCGGAATATTAATAACGTCTTTTGCAGGAACATCAGGATATGCCTTAAACTCTTCCATCGTCATTCCAAAAACTTCAACAATCTTCAAAGCTTCATCAAAAGAAGGAAGTCTTCCAAGAGAAATCTTATTTCGTAATGTTCCAAGAATAATTCCAGTCTTTTCACAAAGCCAGTCCTGGTTTACATCACGCTCAGAAAGCAGCATTTTTACTTTCTTCCAGAATATTTCAGCATCCATGATTTTATTATAACGTGACTTTTAAAATAAATAAATAACTAATCGGTTATTTTAATTGACAAACTATTAAACTCCTATTATCATCATTTTTGTATGGTAACAGGCTTTCCAAGTCCCGCTCAGGGCTATGAACAGAATATAATCGACCTCAATCAGGCTTTAATCCGCCACCCCTCAGCCACTGTCTTTATGCGCATTGATAATTCACATTATCGCAATATGGGAATCTACGACGGAGACCTGCTAATAATCGACCGTGCCAAAAAGATAAACTCAAACAGCCTTGTTGTCTATGAATCAGAAGGACACTTCGTTCTTGGAAGAGTTTTTAATATCAAAACCAACGGCCAGACTGATGTAATAATAACTGGCGCAGTCACTCACGTAATCCATACGGTAAAAGAAACATGATTTTACATTGTGACGGAAATTCATTTTATGCATCCTGCGAACAGATTTACCGTCCGGATTTACGAGGCAAACCTGTAGCCGTTCTCTCAAACAATGACGGAGTTATAATTGCATTAAACAAAGAAGCCAAAGCCTGTGGAATCAAACGCGGAGACCCGTATTTCAAAGTCCGTGATATTTGTAACTGGCGAGGCATTACAATCTTTTCAAGCAACTACACTTTATATGCAGACATAAGCCGACGCATAACTTCAATCTATCTTGAATACGCTCCTGATATAGAAGAATACTCAATCGATGAATCTTTTCTCTTTTTCGATAAATGCAACTGGAGCATAAAAGACTATTACGAAATCGGTCATGATTTAAAACGACGTATATACAAAGAAGTCGGCATCCCTATCTGCGTAGGAGCTGCCCCAACAAAAACTCTTGCAAAGCTCTACAACAAAAAAGCCAAGGAACACGGCGGAGTTTTTGTTTACAATGCTTCAGAAGTTGATTCACTTCTCGAACAGACAGACTGCGAAACTATATGGGGTATCGGTCACAAACGCGCTCAAAAATTAGCCTGGTATGGAATCCGTAATGCCTTAATGCTAAAACAAATGCCGCTTTCGGATGCAAACAAGCTCCTCACCTGTCAGGGCTTTTCAACAGTTCAGGAACTAAACGGCATCCGCTCAATAGAAAAAGTCACCAGAGAAAAAAAAGACATAATCACTTCAAGCCGTCAGTTTGCAATCAAAGTATATGATATAGAAACACTCGAATGTGCTGCAGTCGAATATACAGAGTTAGCCGTAGAAAGGCTCCGTCAGCAAAAGTCCGAATGTCAGGCTGTTCAGATAACAATCTCTACCTGCAACTATTACAGCGAAGACACTTCAAGCCAGTATTCCAACGCAGCCATAGTCCAGCTTCCACGCCTCACATCCTACACTCCTGACATAGTAAGAGCCGCAAGAATGGCACTCCCACACATCTACCGCAAAGGCTACGGCTACAAAGTTGTAATGATTTCTTTAATGCAGATAATGCCTGCCCAATACCAGGGCTGGCTCTGGATAGATCCAAAAGAAGACATCAAAAAACACCGTCTCATGGATGCCGTAGACCAGATAACCGAAGCCTACGGCAGACGTTCAATTACACTGGCCAAGTCCTACACAAAAACCGGCTGGGAAATGAAACGGGAATTCTTAAGCCCGAATGTTACGACGGATATTGGAAGTGTGCCTATTATAAAATGATCTGCATAATTATGTATTATTTTATTATATTTCATGCTATTATAATTAAATACGAATTATAGTAATAATTTTACACGGACATTTTATGTCAGTATAAAATTATTATGAAGGATACGTATAATCTATGTTATGCTGACACCCGCACTGGGGTGCCTTAATAAAAAGGATAAAAAAATATGGATTTAAAAGAAATTGAAGAAAACATTAAAAATTATTCAAATGAAAAATTAATTATTGAAGGAATAATTAAAGTAAATGATTATATT
>JAFZXA010000111.1 GCA_017617115.1 Treponema sp. | reverse complement strand
CGATATGTTTGCAAAGGCTATTAAGGGTGGATATGCAATTCCTGCATATAACTTCAATAATATGGAACAGATGCAGGCTATTATTCAGGCTTGTGTTGAAACAAAGTCTCCTGTAATTCTTCAGGTTTCTAAGGGTGCTCGCGCTTATGCAGACAAATACATTTTGCGCAATATGGCTCGCGGTGCTGTTGAATACGCTCATGAACTTGGATGTGATATTCCAATCGTACTTCACCTTGACCACGGTCCAAACTTTGAAGTTGCTAAGGACTGTATTGATAACGGATTCTCTTCTGTTATGATTGACGGTTCTGCTCTTCCTTACGATGAAAACGTTGCTCTTACAAAGCAGGTTGTAGACTATGCTCACCAGTACGATGTTACAGTAGAAGCTGAACTTGGCGTTCTTGGTGGTGTAGAAGATGACGTTGCTGCTGAAGAATCTAAATATACAAAGCCAGAAGAAGTTGTAGACTTTACATCTAAGACAGGATGTGATTCTCTTGCAATTTCTATTGGTACTTCACACGGACGCTGTAAGTTCACTCCAGCTCAGTGTACACGCACTGCTGACGGTGTTCTTATTCCTCCTCCACTGGCATTCAATGTTCTTGAAGAAATTGAAAAGAAGCTTCCAGGATTCCCAATCGTACTTCACGGATCTTCAAGCGTTCCTGTTGAATATGTAAAGATTATTGAACAGTTCGGCGGAAAGATTCCTGATTCTGTTGGTATTCCAGAAGAACAGCTTCGCAAGGCTGCTAAGTCTGCTGTTTGTAAGATTAACATTGACTCTGATGGTCGTCTTGCAATGACAGCTGCTGTAAGAAAGTTCCTTGCAGAAAATCCTGAAGCTTTTGACCCACGCCAGTTCCTTGCTGCTGCACGTGATGAAGCTAAGAAGATGTACATGCATAAGAATATTAATGTACTTGGTTCTGCAGGTCATGCATTAGACTAAGTAATATAAAGGCAAACATATTGCCCCGATGGTTTGCTGTCATCGAGCGAGATGGACGAAAAGGAATCTTACGTTCGCTTTGCGAACTAACACAGTTTGCTTTGCAAACTATCGCTCGCCGCCAGCAAACCATCGGGGCTATTTTTTTTTTATTATAATTGGTCTATTTTTTTAGTTGTCTGATTACGAGAAGTGCTGTTGGAACCAGTATATATACTATTCCAACCGAAAGGATTACGGCGAAGTTGTAATTTATAGCGTAGAGGGCGTCGCTTATTGCAGGGTAAATCAGGTAGAGTAAGATAATCAGTGAATGCAGAACGGCAAAAGGTATTTTTTTATTTACGATGCTTTCGTATAAGCAGATTAATGAAAATGAAACCTGAACTATCATTGCAAGGTAGATAAAAGGTTTTAAGAAAAGGTCGTAAGCCTGATAGTAATATTCAGATGCAGTAATTACACAATATGGAAGATATACTGAAAAGAACGGACACATAAGTGCAAAAAAGTTTTTCACTTTGTATTCCCAGGTGTCGCGGGTAATAAGTGCAAATAAAACAGTTACAATTACAAGCGGAAGCACATTTTGTTTTACAAGATAATATATAAAATTGTCTGAAAATGAAGAATAAATGAGTCTGTGCTCGTATGAAAAAAAGTAGCGGCAGGCACAGGCAATTACTGCAGTAAAAAAGCCGGCAGTTGCGGGCAGAATGATTTTTTTATCTTTAACGGTAAATGTATATGCGGTAAATGCGCAGGGCAAAAGTAAAATCAAAAATAATAACATATAAATAAAATACAATTTATTTGAGTTTCATTCAACCCGTATTCTTATAATAGTGGCAGTACCTTCTATTGTGATTTTGTCACCCGGGAGGATGGCATAAATTTCTTCGGGGGCAATTGGTTTGCCAAAAGGTTCGCCGGCAGCGCGGATTACTGCTTTGTTTGTAGAAAGAATATACAAAAGCTGTGTGTCTTTGGCTGGATCTTTGCCGCTGCAGAACATGCTCCAGCCACCACGAACGTTTATTTGTTCCATTGAAAAGTACGGACATTCAAAAGGACTTTGGAACTGAGCAATTGGCTTTCGCTTATCGTTTTTGATTACGGCAAGGCCTTTTTCTATGTGTACTTCGCGTCCCCTGCCCCAGTCGTAAAGGCGATATGTTAAGTCGCAGGATTGCTGAACTTCAAGCAGGCGAAGACCTCCGCCAATTGCGTGAACTGTACCGGCTGGTATGTAAATAAAGTCGCCTTTGGTAACATTTACAAAATTAAGGTATGGTTCAAGAGCATTGTCTTTTATGGCTTGTGCAAGTTGGTCGCTGCTATCCCAATCTTTAAGTCCGTAGACAAGGCGGGCATCCGGGGTTGCATCAAGTACATACCAGCATTCGGTTTTGCCTCGGTTGCCGGTACCTTCAAGTTCAAGCGCCTTCTGGTCATCGGGGTGAACCTGAATTGAGAGTGTGTCATTTGCCTGAATTATTTTTACAAGCAGCGGAAAGTCACCGCCAACAGCCTTAGCAAATTCGGGTTGGGTTCCGTTTGGGTGAGTAGACGCAATCCAAAGCTCGTAGCCCCAGATTTTTTCGGAAGTTATTGGTGTGAGTTTTAACATTATTTATCCCACAACTTTTCCGGGTAATATCCGTCGCGGATTTTTTTGGCAATTTCATCCTTTACAAGCTGGCGGTCTTCGGGGTAAGTCATACCAAACCAGGTTTCCTGTGAAGTAAAGAATTTAATAATTCCCTTACCATGCGCAATAATATCACTTGCCGAAACAGGAAGAAGAGCCTCTGCTTTTGGAGCAGCCGAGTTAGCGCTTATAAAGTTATCCCAGTAAACGTGGAATTCTTCAAAAGCCTTTGGAGAAAAACCAAACAGGTTCATACTAACCCATTCTTTACCGGTAAAGAGCTTTTTTTCACCATCAGGCATTTCGCTTATAATCTGATCTTTTTCGTCGTAATAAATCTTCAAGTTTTCTACAATTGAATCAAGCATTCCGTCTTTTACAGTACAAACACCGCGGCTAACAGAACCAGAACGGCTCATTGTATTTCCAAGAACATATCCAACCATAGCATGCTCGGTGCAATCGTTATTTATAGAAGAAAGATAGTTTCCAAGAACTTCAAAAGCCTGACGGCCATAATAATCATCAGAATTGATAACTGCAAATGGTGCGTTTATTGCTTTTTCGGCACAAAGTACAGCATGAGTTGTTCCCCATGGCTTCGCACGGTCTTTGCTGTCGGCAATCTGCTGCGGGGTCAAAAGGCTGTCCATATTCTGAAAAACATATTCTGCATCACAGTTGCGGGCTACACGGTCAAAAAGTCGCTCGCGGAAAGCCT
This sequence comes from Treponema sp., assembly GCA_017617115.1. Lineage (GTDB taxonomy): Bacteria > Spirochaetota > Spirochaetia > Treponematales > Treponemataceae > Treponema_D. The sequence continues at coordinate 805 of JAFZXA010000111.1, read as the reverse complement.
GTTCAATATCTTTACGGATAATGAATACAACCTTTCCAAAACCGCTTTTCATTGCGTCATAAGTTGCAAAGTCCAAAAGGCATTCGTCGTGAAGGCCTACTCCGTCTATTTGTTTTACGCCACCGTAGCGGCTTCCCATTCCTGCTGCAAGAACTAGTAATGTTGGTTTCATGAATTACTCCTTAGTTATAGTTTCAAGCGCCAGCTTCATCATGTCTTTGAAGGTGGTCTGGCGTTCTTCGGCGGTTGTTGCTTCGCCTGTTATGATATGGTCGCTTACTGTAAGAATTGCAAGTGCTTTTCTATTGAACTGAGCTGCGAGTGTGTAAAGTTCTGCGGCTTCCATTTCGAGCCCTGCAACTCCGTACTTTTTCCAGAGCTTCCAGTTTTCGTTTTCGTCGTAAAAGCGGTCACTTGAACTGCAAGGTGCCACAACTGCACGCAAACCCAAATTCTTTGCTGTGTGATAAGCTGTATCCAAAAGTTCAAAGCTTGGAACAGGTGCAAAATGCATAAGACCAAAGCGCTGACTTTGAAGAGCAGAATCGGTACAGGCGGCATTTGCAATAATAATGTCGCGTACTTTTACGTCTTCGCGGATAGATCCGCAGGTTCCAATACGGATTGCTTTTTGAACATTATAGAACTGAAAAAGCTCCTGCACATATATAGAAAGCGACGGCTGTCCCATTCCTGTTCCCTGAACAGAAACCTTTTTACCGTTATAAGTTCCGGTAAAGCCGTACATTCCACGCACTTCGTTATAACAAACTGCGTTTTCCAAAAAATTTTCTGCAATGAATTT
>JAFZXA010000110.1 GCA_017617115.1 Treponema sp. | reverse complement strand
GGGAATAGCTCAGTGGTAGAGCGCCACCTTGCCAAGGTGGATGTCGCGGGTCCAACTCCCGTTTCCCGCTCTAAAGTGAAAAGCGATTCAGATACAGTCTGAACCGCTTTTTTTTTAACATTTAGTCTTTAAGAGGTGCAACGTGAAACTCACAAAAGAATTCACAAAATTGGAAAAATCGGCAGTAAAGCTTACTGTTACAATTGGCAAGAAAGATGTAGAAGATTCATACAACTCAACACTTTCTAAATATGTAAAAAGCGCACAGATTCCAGGCTTCCGCAAGGGACATGTTCCAGCCAGCGTACTTGAACGAAAATATGGCGAAGCAATTAAAGCAGATACATTGAGCGAACTCATCGATGAATCATTCAAACAGATTTTTGATGAAGAAACAGAAAACAAACCTCTTCCATATGCTCAGCCTGTAATGGATACTGTACCTGAATTTGACCTTTCAAAAGACCTTACCTACTCTGTTACTTATGATATTTTCCCTTCTGTAACTGTAAAGGATTTTTCCGGCATTTCTTACAAGGAACCACAGGTTTCAGTTTCAGATGCAGATATAAAAGACGAGCTTAAGGCTATGCAGGAACGCAATGCACTTGTTGTAGAAAAGAAAGACGGCGTTGTTGAAAAAGATTCTATTGTTACAATCAACTACAGCGAACTTGATGATGAAGGAAAAACAATCAAAGGAACAGAACGCGAAGACTTTGTATTCACTGTTGGTTCCGGCGAAAACATTTACAAGATTGATGACGAAATCATCGGCATGAAAAAAGATGAAACAAAATCAATCACAAAGAAATACAAGAAAGATGATCCTGATGAAGAACTTGCAGGAAAAACAAAGAATATCAGCGTAACAATTAAGGCTGTAAAGATTCGTGACCTTCCTGCTTTGGATGATGACTTTGCACAGGACTGCAACGAAAAGTTCAAGACACTTGATGACCTTAAAGCAGACATCAAACGCAACATGGAAACTGCAATTACAAGACGCCTTAAGGAACTTAAGAATAACGAAATCCTCAGCCAGCTTGTTGAAAAATATAAGTTTGATATTCCTGCCAGCATGCTTGACATGGAACTTAAAGGCCGCTGGGATATGATGGCACAGCAGTTCCAGACAAGTCCTGAACAGCTTGAAAAAATGATTACAGCAAGTGGTCAGACAAAAGAAGCTATGCTCAAGGAATGGACCGGCGACAGCGAAAAGATGCTTAAATCACGCATTATTGTAGACAGCCTTATCCGCGACCGCAACATCAGCGTAACTCCAGAAGAAATTGAAGCACAGTATGCAGTTATTGCAGAACAGGGCGGAATGAGCGTAGAAGAAGTAAAGAAACACTACAGCGATGCCCGTGCAAAAGAATACCTTATTGACGACACCAAAGAAAACAAACTCTTCGAACAGATTTATTCTGAAATAAAGATTTCTAAAGGGGATAAGAAGTCATTCAAGGAATTGTTTGAGAATAGATAATAAATGATCTAATTCAAAAAAGTCCGGCTGCGGAATAAAAAAGGTGTGTAAGGCCGCTGGCGGCCGGTGTTCTATAGCAGACCGTTAAAAAAAACGCACTGCGTTTTTTAGGTCTACTTACTTGCGGGGGCGTTACGGGGGTGTCCCCCGTTAGAAGGGGTAGCGGAAAACACCGCAGGTGGTTGAAGCGAGGGGGAGACTTCCCCCTCTTTTTTTATTAAATTTTATTTCTTTTTCTTAAAAAATTCATTATATTATAATATATAGGAACAATTTATTTATGAACGAAATGATGAATAACAATATCCCAAGTGTTTGGGAGCGAACTGGTAATGGCGAACGTGGTTATGACCTTTTTTCTCGTCTTTTGAAAGACCGTATTATCTTTTTGGACGGCGAAATTAATGAATATAATGCTGACCTTGTTGTTGCACAGATTCTTTTTCTGGAATCGGAAAATCCAGATAAGGATATAAGCATTTACATTAACTCTCCTGGTGGTGTTGTTACTGCAGGTCTTGCAATTTATGATACAATGAAATATGTAAAATGCGATATTCAGACTATCTGTATGGGTCAGGCTGCAAGTATGGCTGCAATCATTCTGGCCGGTGGTACTAAGGGTAAGCGCTATGCACTTCCTAGTAGCCGTGTAATGATTCATCAGCCACGTGGTGGAGTTGAAGGTCAGGAAAGTGATATTTCTATTTTAGCAAAAGAAATTATCCGCCTTAAAAAACTTAGCATTGAATATCTTGCAAATGATACAGGCAAAACTGTTGAACAGATTTCTTCGGACATTGAACGCGACTTTTATATGTCTGCAAAAGATGCTCTTGAATATGGAATTGTTGATCACGTAATGCCTTCACGCAAAAAATAGAATTAGATTTACTTTATATAAAGAGGAACTTTTATGAAACGCTTTAATCCACAAACCTGTTACTGCTTTTTTTGCGGTAAACCTGCAGACAGAGACAGAAGATTAATTGCAAGCCCAACCGGAGCTTTTATCTGCGACAGATGTATTTCTGCCTGCCAGGATAAGCTTGACCTTCAGGCTGCAGAGCTTGCACCTATTGAAATGAATGAAGTTCCTACTCCAAAAGAATTCAAAGAATATCTTGACCAGTATGTTGTTGGCCAGGACGAAGCTAAAAAGGTTTTGTCTGTTGCTGTTTATAACCATTACAAACGCATGGCAACAAACTATAGCATGGACACTGTTCAGGACACAAGCGACAGCGTTCAGATTGAAAAATCAAATGTTCTGCTCATTGGACCAACCGGTAGCGGAAAAACTTTGCTTGCAAGAACTCTTGCACAAAAGCTCAAAGTTCCTTTTGCAATTGCCGATGCCACTACCCTAACCGAAGCCGGCTATGTTGGTGAAGATGTTGAAAATGTACTGCTCAAACTTATAAATGCTGCAGACGGAAACATTGAAGCAGCCCAGCGTGGAATTATCTTTATTGATGAAATTGATAAGATTGGCCGTAAGAGCGAAAACACTTCAATTACACGTGATGTAAGCGGTGAAGGTGTTCAGCAGGCATTACTTAAAATTATAGAAGGAACTCTTGCAAGCGTTCCTCCTCAGGGCGGAAGAAAACATCCTAACCAGGAAATGCTTCAGATAGATACAACAAACATCCTGTTTATTCTGGGTGGTGCTTTTGTTGGACTTGATAAAATTATTGAACAGCGAATTGCCGCTCACTCAATGGGCTTTGGTTCAAATATTGGCATGATGAACGAAGAAGAAAAAATGAATCTTTTGAATCAGTGTACTCCTGATGATCTTGTAAAGTTTGGACTTATTCCGGAACTTATTGGTCGTATGCCAATAACAGTAGCCCTTAAAGAGCTTACAAAAGATGACCTTGTTTCAATTCTTACAGAACCAAAGAACGCAATTACAAAGCAGTTCCAGGCAAGTTTTGCAATTGATAACGCAGACCTTCAGTTTGAAAAAGAAGCCATTGAAGAAATTGCCAATGAAGCAATCAGACAGAAAACAGGTGCACGAGGTCTTCGCACAATTGTAGAAAAAATGCTCACTGATATTATGTTTGAGATTCCTGATATTGAAGGTAAAAAGAAACTTGTAGTTACTAAAGATATTGTTACACAGGGTAAAAAATTAGATATTAAGGAATTGATAAAAACAATACCTCAACAAGTTGCAATCTGATGTTGTGACCGTAGTGGAAAAGGACTGAGGACAACTCCCTTTTCGTCCTGTTGTCCGAAGGCATTTTCCACGAGAGGGAACAACATCAATTAAAATTATTTTATTTTTTCAATTTCTTTCAAGGTCTCTTGTATTGTATTCTCCCAGTTAATTCTGCGGGAAACTTCAAGTCCTTTTTGAATCATAAGCGCTGCTAGTTCTTTGTCTTCTACGACTTTCTGCATATCAACTGCAATTTCTTCTTCATCATCGGAATTAAAATACAAAGGTGCCATACCTGCCATTTCTACAAGCGCGCCCTGGTCTGAACAAAGAACCGGAACACCACACGCCATAGCTTCTACAACAGGAAGCCCTACACCTTCATTTACAGCAGGGAAAATACAGGCTGCGGAACCACAGTACAATTTTTTTAAGCTTTCCTGAGGAAAATGTCCTGTTATAAGGATCTCTGAGGCATATTCAGAATCGTAGGCGGCTTTATGAATTTCTTTTGTATATTCGCCGTCGCTTCCTGTTAATACGAGCCTGTGCGGATAATTTGTTCGCTTTTTAAAAATCTCAAAGGCTTTAATAAGTTCAATGTGCTTTTTACTGCTGTCGGACAAGCGGGAACTGTAAATAAAATACGGCCTTTTAATTGCAAACGGTTTTATATCAATAAAATCAGAATCAAAATCGGTAAGAGGAAAAAATACCTTGTGATCAATTCCATAATGAACTGCAACAATTTTTACGTTTCCAAAACCTGACTCCAAAAGATCCTGACGCACATATTCAGAAGAAGCAATAATAAGGGATGCACGAAGCAGTGCTTTTTTAAGAAGTTTTCGTTCCTTGCGGTTATCAATAATGCTATAAGGACTGTTTATGAGCAAGATTGATTTTGTTTTTATTTTTCGTGGAAGCACCTGCATGGCAGCCGGGAAAATTACTGCGTCATATTTATTTTTTTTGCAGAATTTTTTAAGCCGTCTTTTGTGCCAGCGGCGGATTGCTTTAAGGTTATCATCAATTGTTACAGAGCTGAATGGTATTTCTGTATCGCCGGTATATGTGTAGCGGTCTATTTCAAGACCAAAGAGTTCAAATTCAGTTGGAGAATCCTGTGGTATATTCTTTACAATATTCAGTAAATAGGCGCCTGTTCCAGACTGCCCGTGATTACACCCAAAGGAATCAATTCCTATTTTCATAATAAAAAAATTATAGCAGATTTTTTGATTGTATGCTATATTTTGCTCATGAGTGAAAAAAATCTAAACTGTTTTGCGTCCCTTTCTGATACTATTAAAGACAAGCTTGCCGCACTTAATATTACTGAACCAACCAGCGTTCAGAATGAAGTTTACCCGCTGATTGCACAGGGTAAAAGCGTTCTTTTTCAGTCGGAAACAGGAACCGGAAAAACTTACGCATATCTTTTGCCGCTTGTAAATAAGCTTGAAGAAGATAGCGACACAACAAAACTCAGAGTGATTATTTGTGCCCCAACTTTTGAGCTTGCAAGCCAGATAAATGCTGCAGCAAAAAAAATCACAGACAGAAAAACAGCTCTTATGATTGGGGGCGCTCCGCTTAAAAGACAGTTTGAAACACTCAAGGAAAAACCACAGATTATCATTGGAACAGCTGCCCGCCTTGTAGAACTTATCCGCCTGAAAAAAATCAGGGTCCAGGATTTATACTGCGTTGTTTTTGACGAATGCGACAGGCTCTTAAAAAAAGAAAGCTTTGAAGACACAAATAACCTGAGGAATTGCATTGCAAAAGACTGTCAGGTAATAGGCTGTTCTGCAACTATAAACAAGCCACCCCGCATATTTTTTGCCGATGCCCAGAATATTAAAATGCCCGATGAGTTTATTCTTTCAAAAAAAGTTGAACACTGGGCCATTTACGCAGAGCTTCGTGAAAAAATTGATTTTTTGCGTAAGTTTCTTGCTGCCGAAAATCCCGGTAAAGCACTTATTTTTACTTCACGTTCCGACCAGGTAGAAAACATTTACAAAAAACTAACCTACAAACATATAGACTGCGCTGCCCTTTACGCCAAAGCAGACAAACAGGAAAGAAAATCAGCCATAGACCGTTTCCGCAATGGTAAATGTAAGATTTTAATTACAAGCGACCTTGGCGCTAGAGGACTTGATATTCCAGACATAACACACATTATTCAAATGGACCTTCCCGAAGACGATGACTTTTTCATTCACAGGGCGGGACGCACTGCCAGAGCTGGAAAAAGCGGTATAAATGTTGTAATTGGAGACGAATTTGAACTTCGCCGTTATGCTGCACTTGAAAAGAAATTTGGTCTCACTGTTTATCCTAAACAGATTCGAAACGGCAAGATTTCTGCACCACAATTATAATTGAATTAAAGGCAAAAATTCACTATAATAGTAAAGATTAAGTAATAATAACATTTTTGGGATGGCTAAAGACAAGTGTTTTTAAAAAGTCTTGATATTTACGGTTTTAAATCGTTTGCAGATAAAACTCATATTGATTTTGCAGAAGGAATTACTGCGCTCCTTGGGCCAAACGGCTGTGGTAAGAGTAATGTCGTTGATGCAATCAAGTGGGTACTTGCCGAAAACCGCTCAAAAAATCTTCGTGCCGAAAAAATGGAAGACGTTATTTTTAATGGTACCGAAAAACGTGCTGCCTTAAATACTGCCGAAGTTACACTAACCCTTTCAAACGAAAACGGACTTCTTCCTCTTGATGATTCCGAAATTGCAATTACACGCCGCCTTTACCGTTCGGGCGATCAGGAATATTTTATTAACCAGAGAGCAGCAGGCCCTACAGAAATCCGCCGACTTTTTATGGATACGGGTGTTGGTAAGGCTGCCTACTCTGTTATGGAACAGGGAAAAATTGACCAGGTACTTTCGAGTAAACCTGAAGACCGCCGCTACCTTTTTGAAGAAGCAGCCGGTATAAGCCGCAGTAAAGCCGAATGTGCCGAAGCAGAACGTGAACTTGAAAAAACCCGCATCAATATGCAGCAGATTGAAATCTCCCTGAACGAAATTAAACGTCAGTATGATTCGCTTAAGGTTCAGTCTGAAAAAACAATTAAATACCGCCATTTCAAAGACGAAATATATCAGAACGAGCTTGACCTTACCCTGCTCCGTCTTAAAAACTTTGTTCAGGAAAAAGCACGCCACGAAGAAGAACTTAAAAATGTTCAGCAGAAACGCGACAAGGTTCGCCAGGAAATTGAAGACATTAACAACACCATCAGCGAAAACATGGACAAGGTTAAGGAGCTTCAGAATCAGCTTTATGCAAAACAGGGTCAGCTCATAGGAATTGGTCAGGAAAAAAACGGAAAACTTGAGCTCATTAAACAGGCAAATGCACGTGCCGGTGAAATTAAAGAAAAAGTCAGCGGCCTTGAAATTAAGATTTCTGCAATTCAGGAACGCATTGATAATCTTCAGGATGAAATTGACGAACACAATGCAAACCTTCACGAAAAAAACAAGCAGCTTCAGGGCATTAAAGATAACATTGTTTCATTTGAAAACAACATTAAAACAGCAGGTTCACAGATTACCGAAAATGATGTTCGTGCAGGCCAGCTTAAAAATCAGATTGAAGAGCTTGATGCAAAGCGAGCAGAACTTCGCCAGGAGCTTGCAGCAATTACCGAAGACATTGTAAAAGAGCTTGATGAAAAACTTAAGTCTGCAGGCTTTAGTGAAAGTGCAATGCGTGTTGCAAAAGAAAAACTGGACACTTCTCTTGGCAAACTTAAGATTTATCTTGAAGGCCGAAAAAATATTTTCCTTGATTTTGCAAATCAAAATCATTCTGCGCAGGAAAGTCTTGCAACTGTAAAAGAAGCAGGTCTTGCTTTTGAAGAAGCACAGAATCAGTTTGCAGCAGTTGAAGATGCTTTTAAAGAATACATAAATGCTTCTCCTGTTTTCATTACCGACTTCCTTTCTCCTCAGGGAATTATGACAAAGAAGCGTGGCATTGATGAAAAGATTTCTGAAAACCTTGCAACAATTGAAAACCTTAATAATCAGATTACAGAACTCCATTCCAAGAATGTTGACCTTGATAAAAAAATCCGTGAGTACAACGACACCTGTAACAAGCTTAGAATGAATGAAGTTCAGATGCAGGAACAGATAACCGCTGAGCAGAATCAGATGTCTATTTTGAACCGAAACCTGACTTCTGAAAAAACACTGCTTGGCGAAACTCAGGACGAGCTTTATTCAGAAAACAAACGCGCAGACGAAATTAAAGAACAGATTCAAAGCCTTGAAGAAGACCTTGCCGAAATTGAAGCACGCGGAACAAAGCTTGCTCAGGAAATGAGTGTTCTTGATAAACAGATTGAAGAATGCAATAAGAGTGTTTCTGGAAAAAGCGACACCCTTAATAAAAAACGCGAAGAACAGAACCGATATCAGGAAAAGGTTGAAAATCTTACCCTTTCTCTTAACTCTTCTGACAACGACATTAAAAACGTTAAGCAGAATTTTCAGGACAAGTATTCACACGACCTTATGGAATTTGAAGAGCGCATGTATAAAATTACAACGCCGGCCAGTGACATCCGCGACAAGCTTGCACGTGCCCGCGAAAGCTTTGCTGCTCTTGGTTCTGTAAACCTAATGGCTCCTGAGGAATTCAACGAAGTAAAAGAACGATACGAACGCCAGAAAACAAACTACGAAGACACTCAGCGCTCTTTGGAAAACCTTGTTCGCGTTAGTGAAGAAATTAAATCTAAATCTGCCGAAATGTTTATTGAAACATATAATCAGATTAAAAAGAATTTCCATAACATGTTCCGCCGCCTGTTTAATGGTGGACGTGCCGAGCTTAAGCTTGCAGACCCTGCAAATATTTTAAGTTCCGGTATTGATATTTACGCACAGCCTCCTGGAAAGAAGCTTGAAAATATTGCTCTTCTTTCTGGTGGTGAAAAAACAATGACTGCGGTTGCTCTTCTTTTTGCAACTTATCAGGTACGCCCAAGTCCATTCTGTCTGCTTGACGAAATTGATGCCGCCCTTGATGATAAGAACGTTTCAAGCTTTGTAACAACACTCGAAAGCTTTGCAAATGTAAGTCAATATATTGTAATTACTCATAATAAGAAAACCGTAATGGGTGCTTCTACAATGCTTGGTATTACAATGGAAGAGTCTGGTGTAAGTAAGGTAATTGCTTTGCGCCTTGACCAGGATATTAAACTTGGTGCCGAAATTGACCGTTCAAGCACAGACTTTGTTGATGAAGATGTTCCGGAAGAAGAAGGCGTTGTAATTCCTCCTCGTCCTCCACGCCGTATTAAAGGATAATCTATGGATTTTAAAGGTTTTTTTGAAAACTTAAAAGAAAAGATTGTTTCTCTTTATGAGCTTGTAAAGGACTATTGCTCTGAAAATAAACGCAACGCAATTTTAATTGGCTCGCTTCTTGTACTCCTCTTGCTTCTTATAATTTTACTTATCTGCATTCCTAAAAAGAAAAAAAATGACGGTGTTCAGACAAAGCCTGTGGTTCTTACCGAAACACTTCTTATTCCAGATGGTCCTGAGCTTCAGCGTGATTATAATATTTCAAGAAAGACTCAGGAAAAATGGGATGAACAGCAGGCAGATGAATGGTTTGAAAAACCTACCGAACGTGATATTGAATCGCTTGAAAAGGCAAATGATAATATAGTATTAAACATTACAGGAGCCGCGCCATGATGAAAAAAGTATTATTGGTTTTAATAGCCGCTTTGTCATTTTTGTTTTATTCCTGCGGCTCCACAAAACAAACAGTAGAATCTGAACCACTTGAGCCTACAGAACTCACAGAACAAGATGGTATTTCTTCACAATCCGATGAACAGTCTTTAGAGCAGGAACAAAACGAATCTGAAGAAACTCTAACTCCCGAAGAGGAAATTCCAACAGAACAGGAAAATATCGATTTACTCTACCCTCCGCTTGAAGAAATTGAAGACCCTGAATTAATTGAAATAACACCGGAAGACATTGAAGAAGAAGCTCTTGCAGCTGCAAAAGAAGCTGAACAAAATGAAAATAAGATTACAGAACCTGTTGTTGAAGAAGAAGAGTTACCACCGCTACCGGTGACTGATCAAGATACTGCCCTTCGAGAGCCTCAGGGACCGCAGGATGGAACTCAGGGACCTCAAGCTTCTGCTGCGGTTCCTGAGGCCCTCGAAGAACCGCAGGAAGACGAAACTCAGGAAAATCTTGAACCAACAATAGAAGTTCAAACAGAAGAAGAAGCCGAACCTGAACCAGAAATTCTTCCTTCCCGCAGCGTTTCACTTAAAAAAGGAGAAACACTTGTAATAACATATCCGGGAAGCGGCTGGATTTATATGGGTTCAACTTCGGAATACAACAATCTTGCAAGCCGTGGACGCAAACTTGGAACTACAGATACAAAATATACATTACTTGCAAAAGAAGCTGGAACTCAGATACATCACTTCTACAAAATCGATAATCTTACAGGCGAATACATTGATGACTATATTGAAGTAACTGTTCTTGAGAAAAAAGGCAATTCTTCCACAGTTGTAAATGCCCCGGATTATTCAGAAGTTGTTCCTAAAAAACCCGAAACTCCTGCAAAGGCTACTCCAAAAACAAATCCTGTTCAAAAGCAGGAAACAACAGAACAAACATCCGAACAAGCAACTACTCAAACTTCGGTAACTTCTACTGACACAACAACAAAAACAGCAGCAGCAACAACCAAAGCTTCAACAAAAACAACAACATCAACAACATCGCAGAAAAATGACGAAGTAATTGAAGTTGAACCGGAAGAAACAGTTATTGTAATAGACGAAGAAGAAGAGGAACAGATTCCTGATCTTGAACCATTACTTGAAAAAGCCCGCACAGGCGTTTCTTCAAAAAAATATGATGATGCTTATACTGCCCTTACCCAATATCTGGAATTTTCAACCGATAACCGCGATGAAGCACTTTATCTTTTAGGCCAGCTTTTAGAATCTGATTCTCAGTACAAAAATATCAAGCAGGCAGTTGAAACATATCAGACCTTGTGCGACAGCTATCCTGCAAGTAAATACTGGGAACAGGCAAATAAACGAATTGTATATCTTAAAAGATTTTATATAAACATTCATTAATGAGGAGGAAAAGAATGTTCAAGAAAATTAGTACTTTAATAATTGCTGCAGGCGTTGTGCTTTTTGCTTCGTCCTGTACTGTAAATAAACCGGAGGAAAAAGTTAGAACAATCACAGTCTCGGGAACAGGAATTGTAACCTTACCTGCTGATCAGCTTACAGTTAGATTTCTTGTACGCACAAACGAATGGAATGTAAATCTTGCACGCGATAAGAATGCCGAAATTACAACAAAGGTAATTGAAAAAATAAAGGAAGCCGGAGTTTTGGATGCAGACATTACAACTGTAGATTACAGAATCAGTCAGGACAATTCAAACAGCTACCCTGGAAAATATACTGTTGTAAATTATGTTCAGGTTCTTATACGAGACCTTTCAAATGCCGGAATTGTAATTGATAACGCCGTAGCAAATGGAGCAAACGGACTAACTTCATTCTCATATTCAGCAACAGAAAATCCAAACTCTTTGCGTGAAGCACGCACTCTTGCAGTTCAGAATGCACAGGATGCAGCAGCCCTTATTGCAGGAGCAAGCGGCTGTAAGGTTGCAGATGTTCTTGATATTCAGGAAGGATATAATCCTTCTTCATATTCACGTGCTTCAGGCGCAATGCTTAAGGCTGTTGGTAACAGCTACACAACACCTATTGAAGCTGGAAATGTTGAAATTACCTCAACCGTAACAATCACTTTTTCACTTGCAAACTAAAACAGGAGACTAATTAAAATGCTAGACTATAAATTTATTAAAGATAATCTTGAAGCTGTAAAACAGAATATTATAAACCGAAACATGACTGCCGATGCCGACAAGGTTGTAGAACTTTTTGATAAACGTACAGCCCTTGTTACAAAGCTTCAGGGACTTCAGCAGAAGCGTAACGAAAATGCTCAGGCTATGAAGCAGAAACTTGATAACGATAAACGTCAGGAACTTATTGCAGCAGGTAAAGCAATTAAAGATGAGATTTCTGCAGTAGAAGCCGAAACAAAGGAAACAGAAGCCGCCCTTGAAGAAGCTGCACGCCAGATTCCTAACATGGTTCACCCTGATGCTCCAATCGGAAAGCTTGATACAGAAAACCTTGAAGTAAAAAAGGTTGGTACTCCACGCAAATTTGATTTTGAACCAAAAGATCATGTTCAGCTTGGTGAGTCACTTGATATTATTGATTTTGACCGCGGAACAAAAGTTAGTGGTCCTAAATTCTACTACCTTAAAAACGAAGCAGTTTTCCTTGAACAGGCTTTGATTATGTATGCCTTGAACACACTGCGCAAGCACAACTTTGAAATGTTCATTACTCCGGACGTTGCAAAGGAAGAAGTTCTTAAGGGAATTGGATTCAACCCACGCGGAAACGAAAGCAACGTTTACTCAATTGAAGAAGAAGGAACTTGTCTGGTTGCTACTGCCGAAATTACTCTTGGCGGTTATCACCAGGATGAGATTTTGGATAAGGCTACACTCCCTCGTTTTTATGGTGGCTTGAGTCACTGTTTCCGCCGCGAAGCCGGTGCTGCAGGCCAGTTCTCTAAGGGACTCTACCGTGTTCACCAGTTTGACAAAGTAGAAATGTTTGCTTATTCTACTCCTGAACAGTCTGACCAGATTCACGAAAAGCTTCGCCTTATAGAAGAAGAAATTTTTGAAGGACTTGGACTTCCATTCCATGTTGTAGATACTTGTACAGGTGACCTTGGTGCTCCAGCTTACCGCAAGTGGGACCTTGAAGCCTGGATGCCTGGACGTAACGGTGGTGAATATGGCGAAGTAACTTCAACTTCTAACTGTACAGATTATCAGGCACGCCGCTTAAACATCAAATACAAGGATGATGACGGAAAGAACAAATATGTACATACATTAAACGGAACTGCAATTGCCGTAGGCCGTGCAATGCTTGCAATACTTGAAAATTATCAGAATGCCGACGGTTCTGTAACAATTCCACCGGTTTTGGTACCGTATTGCGGATTTGATAAAATTTTACCAAAAAAATAACCCTTCGACAGACTCAGGGACCGCGATGGAAAGAGACTACACTAAGCCAATCTTTTTTGTTCTCTTATTTTTTGCAATTATCCTTATGGGATTTTTATGCAAGGTATTGTCTTCGGTCTTAATTCCGGTAGCAATTGCAATTTTTATGGCATTGGCTTTTTATCCAATTGTAAAGAATCTTGAAGCAAAGGCTAAAATAAAATGGGTATTCGGAACACTTATTGTAGTATTAATTGTACTTGTTGCTATTGGCTCTGTTTCAAGTATTCTTGCAAAAGGTGTCTCTACAATTGCAAGCGAATACTCCAAATATGAAAATCGCTTTATGTCTATTTACAGACTTTTAGCCCAGCAGTTTAATCTTGAAATAGATGAAGACAAAAGCTTTATTAATAATATTTGGGGTATTCTTGAAGTGCGCCAATATGTTCAGGATTTAGCACTTGGATTTTCTTCCGGCGTATTGAGCCTTAGCAAATCTCTTATACTCATACTTATTATGTTTGCTTTTTTGCTGCTTGAAATAAAGGCTTTTAAAAACAGAATTACAAATGCCGTAAAAGTTGAAAACAAACAGACAGTGCTTAATATCTCACAGCAGATTGGTCAGGATGTTGTACGTTTTCTTTCAATAAAGTTCTTTATTTCGCTTGCTACAGGCCTTCTTGTATTTTTTGCTTCCCTTATAATTGGACTTGACTTTCCTATTGTATGGGCTTTTCTTGCCTTTGTAATGAATTTTATTCCAACATTCGGTTCAATTATATCTACACTTCTTACAACACTTTTTGCTCTGTTGCAATTTTATCCTCATTATGGAAAAGTAATTTTTATTTTCCTTTTTATGCTTTCTGTAAACTTCTTACTTGGAAATATTCTGGAACCACGAATTGAAGGTGAACGCCTTGGCCTTTCGCCTTTTGCAATTCTTGTAAGTCTTGCTCTATGGGGCTACCTTTGGGGCTTTATAGGAATGATTCTTGCAGTTCCAATGACAGTTATTGTAAAAATCTTCTGCGAGAATATTCCGTACCTCAACATTGTTTCAACAATTTTGGGGAATAAATCTAAAAAAAGCATGTCACCCTGAACTTGTTTCAGGGTCTATTATTAAAAGATCCCGAAACAAGTTCGGGATGACGTGTATTACACAAAAAGTCTCTTTGTAGCTTTTTCGTACAAATATCTCAAATCTTCTTCCTGCAACGTTGTGTAAACAAAATCAATGCAGTGTCGGCTTTTGTCTTCACTTTCATAAACATTGTTTACTGCACAGGTCACAAAAATATCACGTGAAAGAATCGGGCTGTTTTTTATAGAAAAACAAAGTTTAAGACCATATTCGTGACCTACTTCATAATTATCATTTTTGTTTTGACTTCCAACTACAATTCTTTCATGATCTACATAAAGAATATTTAAAGGCTGTACGCGGTTTTCAATTGCCTGAACCTTCTGTTCTTCTTGAAAAGTCAGATAATTGCAAACTGGAATAAGTTGAATACCATTTCCGGCATTCTTTTTTTCCTTTGCACTCTCTACAAATTTTTCAAGATACTCTTTTGCTGTTTTTTGATTTTCAAGCGGTATAGATTTCCATACAGGACGTGAGAATAAATCTTCATGCTCCCAGGGAACACAAGGAGTATTAATATCTTTTTTATTGTTGCATTCAAAAAACAAAACAGCAGAAAAATCATAATCAGTTTTTTCTTCTACATCTTTAATACGGTTAAGAGTTTCAGGGACAAGAATAAACAGACCTTTTTTATCTTTATCTACCAGTGAAGAAAAATAGAGTCCTACCCTGTTAAAATAAAATTCTACACGAACAGTTTTTCCAGCAAAGCCCATAACAGACTGAGGCGGATTTTCAAGATGAATCTTTCCGTTTTTTTGTACTTTGATATGTTCTGGTTTTAGTGCAACAGGAAATATTTGAGATGCAAGTGGATGAATGATTTGCTCATCATCAGAAGCTTTTTCTTCATTCACAGGAGTTAATGTTACAGGAACGTTTCCGTCCATAAGATACTGGAGTACAAGCTCACGTTCAATTCCCGAAAGTTTTTCGTCACTGTTCAGATTTTTCTTTTTCTGATTCTCCATATAATTTCCCCCACCTGATAACTTCAATTTGAGTTACCTTATAACCATTATGATAAGTCAGATAGACAGATAAATCAACATAATCTTTATTATTATAAAATCTAACTGGAACTTGTGTCAAATCCTGAGTTTCAAAAGCCTTGCAGATTAAATAACGGTCAAAAAGAATATCATCTTTTTTTAACTGTTCAACTATTGGTTCAAAATCTGTTTTGAAAAATACATAATTAAAGAAATAGTTTGAATAAAAATATGATTGCAGATTATCGGTACCTTTACAAAGCTCCTGGCAAAAACTGTTCAAAGCAGATATAAGAGAAGTATTCATTGCCGAACAATCTAAACTTGCAAAACCTTTAATTTCTGGATAAACAGCCGGTTGAAGTTCTTTTATTGAACTGAGCATTTGCGGTGTAATATATTCTTTTTCTAAAGCTTCGGCCTTATCGTTTAATTTTGTAGAAAGACGTTCTGGTTCAATTTCATTTGACCATACAGTTTTATCGGCTTTTGACATAAGTTCGCTGCGCAGTGTGTCTTCCTGTGGTGTTAAAATAACCTGCTGCGGATTAGAACACGAAATGAGACAAAACAAAACTGTTGCGGCCAAAACCAAACCAATCTTTTTCATCGCTAATATTATAATAGAAAAATAATGATTTATCTAGTTAAAAAGAAAAAACCTGGCACAAAGACCAGGTTTAATGGGCAGTGAGAGGATCGAACTCCCGACATTCTGGGTGTAAACCAGACGCTCGTACCAGCTGAGCTAACTGCCCGAATCACTCATAAGTGATGTATATAATATATCAAATTGACGAATTTGTGTCAATAGTTTGTATAACCATTTTATACCCAAGATACTGCTTTTCAAAATCCTTGCATTCTAAAAGACCGCAAAAAAGATTGTCTTTTGTAAAAACAGCAAAAATATCCTGAGTATTCTGGATATGAACCTTTTCTGTAAAAAAGCTTTTATGAAGCGGGCGACCAAATCTGAAATCCTGTTCAGATTGATTATCTTTTAAATGAAGTACATAAAAACCGCAAAGCTTTGCTGTCTCTTCATCAAAATCACGCGAGGTTTGAATAATCTGCTCCTGTAAAAGTTTGTCGTCTGCCATAGCTTTAAGTTTTTTTTGTTCTGCAAACTGTTTGCAGGTTTTAATATCAAAAGAAGGAAGAAGAGAAAAACCAGCAGAATCTTCTATTTCAAAATTTCCGATTTTTGTTCTGTAAAGACCAATCAAATGTGCTGCAGACCCGCAGGCCTTACCAATATCCCGTGCCAGACAGCGGATATAAGTTCCTTTTGAAACTGAAAAATCAATAAGGCAGGCTTGTACATCGCCGTTGGAATCAATTTCCATATCAAGAATATCTGCACTGTAAACACAAATCTTTCTTGAAGGAAGCTCTACTTCTACCCCTTTTCGTACCAGTTCACTTGCACGTTTACCGTCAACATGAATTGCACTGAACACAGGAGGCTTTTGTTCCTGCTCGCCAACAAAAGAAGCAACAACTTTACGAACAGTTTCTTCATCAGGCAGGCACGCTTCTTTTACAACTTCTCCCTCGTAATCAAGAGTATCTGTTTCACTTCCAAAACGAATCACTGCTTTATAAGATTTATCAAATTCAATAATATTTCCCGCAAGCTTTGTGAGGCGGCCTGTACATACAACTAAAAGCCCTTGAGCAAAATTGTCAAGGGTTCCGGTGTGACCAACTTTAGTTGTATTGAAAGCTCTCTTTACATTATAAAGAGAAGTAAAAGATGTGATTCCCGGCTGTTTTGCCAGAAGAACGATTTTATCCATTAGCTTCGGTTTCAGCCTTAGTTTCAGTTTCTTTTCGCTCTTTTTCAAGTTCATTTAATTTCTGAACCATCTTAAAGCCTTCCTTCATTCCAGCATCAACAACAAAAGTCAATTTTGGAAACTGGCGGATTCTGAGCTTCTTTGCAATTTCCCTCTGGATAAAGCCGGCAGCAGCATTAAGTCCGCTCACCCCGTGCTTTAAATCTCCATCGGGTAAAAAGGAAGAAACATAAACTTTGGCATAGCTTAAATCTTTTGTTACTTCTACACGGTTTATGCTAAGAAAAGTATTTACACGAGGATCTTTTACATCCCCGCGCATTATGAGACTTGCAATTTCATCACGCAGCTGATCATCAAGCCGCTGAATTCTGTACTGTCCCACTACTCTGCTCCTTCTGAACCTGCAGCAGTAACATTGCGTTTAGCGGCTTCGGCTTCTTCTTCTGCAATTGTTTTTCCAAGCTTTTTAGCAACTTCAACAATTTCAAAAATTTCAAGCTTATCACCAACCTGAATATCCTGCCAGTTTTCAAGACCAATACCACATTCGTAGCCGGTAGAAACTTCCTTTGCATCATCCTTGAAACGCTTGAGGGAAGAAATCTTTCCTGTAAACTTTACAATTCCATCGCGGATAAGGTTTACGCTTGAAGTTCTTCGTACAATACCTTCGCTGACCATACATCCGGCAATAATACCGATTTTTGGAACCTTGAAAGTGTCGCGTACTTCAACCTGTCCAATAACTTCTTCTTTAGTATCAGGCTGGAGCATACCTTCCATAGCGGCTTGAATTTCTTCAACACACTTGTAGATAATATTGTATTTACGGATTTCAACCTGTTCCTGTTCTGCAAGAGTTTTTGCCTTTGGAGTAGGACGAACATTGAATCCAATAATAATTGCATTTGAATCTGCAGCGGCCAAAGTAACGTCCGATTCGTTGATTGCACCTGCACTTGAGTGAATAACAGAAAGTCTGATTTCGCGGGTTGAAAGCTTTTCCAATGAAGACTTAAGTGCTTCGGCAGAACCCTGAAGGTCGGCCTTAATAATAACCTTAAGTTCACGAACTTCACTTTCGGCAATATCTGTATAAAGGGACTCAAGAGTTGTTTTCTTAACAGCCTTAGCAGCTTCAAAGCGCTTGAGTTCCTGACGTTTTGCAGAAATGGCACGAGCATCTTTTTCGCTTTCGGTTACCTGGAACGGATCTCCTGCATTTGGCATTTCTTCCATACCAAGAACTTCTACAGGGCTTGAAGGACCAGCTTCCTGAATGCGGCGACCGCGATCATCAAACATGGCGCGAACACGACCAGAATAAATACCGGCAACAAAAGGGTCCCCTTGATGCAAAGTACCACGCTGAACAATTACAGAAGAAACAACACCTCGTCCCTGATCAACGCGCGATTCCAGAATTTTTCCTTCGGCACGGCATTCTTCATTTACCTTAAGCTCAAGCATTTCGGCTTGCAAAAGAATTGCTTCTAGCAAATCATCAATACCTTCTTTTTTCAAAGCAGAAATGTGAACATACTGAGTGTCTCCACCCCATTCTTCCGGAGTTAATCCAAGTTCGCTAAGCTGTGTCTTAACACGATCCGGGTTTGCTTCCGGCTTATCAACTTTGTTTACTGCAACAATAATAGGAACCTTTGCATCTTTAGCGTGTGCAATAGCTTCCAGAGTCTGAGGCATTACACCATCATCAGCTGCAACAACAAGAACTACAATATCTGTTACCTGAGCACCACGGGCACGCATCATTGTAAAGGCTTCGTGACCTGGTGTATCAAGGAAGGTGATTTTTCCTTTTGGAGTAGAAACTGAGTAAGCACCAATTGACTGTGTAATACCACCGGCTTCGCCTTCGGCAACATGTGAATGACGGATTGCATCCAAAGTTTTTGTCTTACCATGGTCTACGTGTCCCATTACAGTTACAATTGGGGCGCGTGGCTTAAGTTCTACACCGTCATCTTTTTCACTTTCAATTACAGTTTCATCATAAAGGCTTACAAGATGAACTTCACAACCATATTCGGCGGCTAAAAGTGTTGCAGTATCAGAATCGATTGACTGGGTAATTGTAACCATCATACCCATGCCCATAAGCTTTGCAATTACTTCACTTGCCTTAAGATTCATTTTGCGTGCAAGGTCCGAAACCGAAATTGATTCCATAATATCAATTGATTTTGGAACTACGCTTGCCGGAGTTTCAACTTTCTTTTTCTGTTCAAAGAATTTATCGTCGTACTGCTCTTCGTCCTTGCGGTTATATATCTGTTTCTTTCCTTTGAAGGCAGCCTTCTTGCCAGGAGTTCTTGAATTATCAATTGGCATTGCAGGAGCAGCACCAGGTCCCATTCCGGAACGACCGCCACGGAAGCCCTGACCACCGTTTCCGCCAAAGCGTTGTCCACCTGCCTGACCTTTATTAAAGCCACCCTGTTTTCCACCAAAGTTGCCCTGACGATTTGCAAAATTTCCGTCTTTATTGCCGTCTCTTTCGCGGTTCTGGTAGCCCTGACGAGCCTGTGCACCAGTAAAACCACTGCCTTCGCGACTAAAATTCTTTTGACCGCCTGCAAACTGACCACCTTTATTAAACTGGTTTTTGCCTGCATTGCGTCCTTTGTCCGAAAGGTTTCCGGCTTTTACATTAGGTCTTGAAGGATTAAGCTCAAAAGGAGTTTTTGATTTGTCTGTTGAGTCGGTCTTTTTTTCACCACCAGAAGCTGTAGTTTTCTTAACTACAATCTTCTTTGCGCCTTCGCCCGATTTTGCAGGAACAGCAGTACCACCCTGAGGTTTTGCACCAGCGGCACCTCCACTTGAAGCCTTCTTTTTTACAACTACAATTCTCTTTTTTTCAGGTGCAGCAGCACCCTGAGAAGCAGCTGGTTTTTCGGCAGGAGCACTATCCTTCTTTTTGTGAACTACAAATTCTTGTTTCTTTTCAGTTTCTTCTGACATATATTATTCTATTCCTCGTCCTCTGCAAATTCCAATTCTATACCGCAGTTAGGGCAAACCTTTGTATCAAGTGTAATTTTTGCCCCGCATTCAGGACAGAAGTATTCTTCCTCTTCTTCTGAGGCTTCTCCTTCCTGTGCTTCTGTTTCTTCTTCTGCAGCATCATTGGATTCTTGTTGAGCTTCGGTTTCTTCTGCACCTTCTTCAACAAACTCAACATTCTGATTAATAAGGTCATTAATAGTATCCAAAGCTTCTTTAGAAACTCCTTCAATATTAATTCTATTTTCATCGTAAGCTTCAACAAAGTCCTGAATCTCTTCGATTCCATTTGCCTTAAGAAGCTCTGCAACTTCTGCGTCAACTCCAGGAAGCTCTGCAACTGTTGTAATTTCGTCGTATGATTCTTCAACTTCTTCATCGTTGAACAGAGCATGAGCATTCTGAACAGTGCTGAACTGTGAAAGATCCATTTCTTCGGCCTGTTCAATTGTCTTAACGTCAATGTTCCAGTCGCACAAGCGGTTTGCAAGACGAACATTCTGTCCCTGGCGTCCGATTGCCAATGAGAACTGTGATTCTTCTACAATTGCAAGTGCTTGTCTTTTATCTGCATCGGTAATAAGAACACGGCCAACCTGGGCAGGTGACAAAGCATTTTTAATAAACTCAACAGGATCAGGATCCCAGCGAAGTACATCAATTTTTTCATTCAAAAGCTCGCGGATTACATTCTGAATACGAATACCCTTAAGACCAACACAAGCTCCAACAGGGTCTACTTCTTCGCGCTTTGTAGAAACAGCAATCTTTGTGCGGTAGCCTGCATCGCGGACGATTTTTACAATTTCAACTGTACCGTCTGCAATTTCTGGAACTTCTTTTTCAAGAATAGAACTTACAAGTTTTGGATCGCTTCGTGAAAGAATAAGCTGAAGGCCTGTAGATGTCTTTTTAATATCTACGATGAGAGCCTTGATACGGTCATTCTTTTCGTAGAATTCAAGCTTAGACTGATATTTTACAGGAAGCACACCTTCAAGGCGGCCTGCGTTACCCAAGTCTACATAAATGTTACCGTTGCGTTCACGCTGATAATAACCGATGATAATTTC
Source organism: Treponema sp. (assembly GCA_017617115.1). Classification (GTDB taxonomy): domain Bacteria; phylum Spirochaetota; class Spirochaetia; order Treponematales; family Treponemataceae; genus Treponema_D. The sequence goes on along the minus strand of JAFZXA010000110.1, from coordinate 23,683 downwards.
ACCAATCTTATCTTTATATTCGTTGTAAAGTGAATCTTTGAAAGTTTCGTTCAAGCCCTGATGAGCTGTCTGTTTACCTGTAGAAACAGCAGATCGGTCAAAAGATTTTGGATCTTCAAGAAGGTCAATTTCATCTCCTTCTTCAAGGTCTTCACTGAGTTTTTTTGCATCTTCAAGCTCGTATTCGCGAACAGGGTCATAAACTCCGTCTACAACAACCTTGCGTGAATAAATATAAACATCAGACATATCATCTTCGAACTTTACGATTGCATTTTCATCTGTACCGTAAGTTCTTTTATATGCAGCTTTAAGAGCCTTCTCTATTGTCTGCTTTACAGAATCCTCAGAATATCCTTTTTCCTGAATCAACTGGCGAATTGCCTCTGCCATTTCTGACATAAAAATCTCCTCGTGGTTATTGCCGTTGCGGCTGCCACTTTTCTATTTATTATATGTAAATTTAGCTTTTGCTATATTTTCAAATGCTATTTTATTATCTTTGCCGTCCTTAACAAGAACAACGCTTTTATCGTCTGCAGATTTTATTGTTCCGCTGACCCAGTCATTTACAGTTTTGTCCCACACACGAACCTCGCGGCCTGTAAATACCGAAAACTCTGCGGCATTTTTAAGGTTGTGTTCAATGCCAGGACTTGTAAGTTCCATTGTTGTTTCTTCTGTTCCAAGAAGTGCTTCAAGACGTGTAAGAAGTACGCGGTGAACTTTTGCACAGTCATTTACACCGATATTTTGTGTTGGATCTGTGCCTGTAATTATTGCAGAAATCTTTGTTACAGTTTTTGCCGGAACAATTTTAAGGTCAACAAGCTTGTAACCCATGCCTTCTACCAGCGGCGCACATTCTGCATAATACTTAATTTTATTGTAAGGTGTATAATCCATTTTCTTCCACACCAAAAAAAATGGACTCGGGAGCACCGAATCCATTTTTAATAGTTATATTAAAGATGTTAAATATAAAATATCGTTTTTTTGAAATTGTGTCAAGCAGCTGGCTCCTGCACCTTCTTCATAGGTCTAACAAGGAATAAACTCAGACACATAGCCACAGCATACAAAACAGTTGTTACAATAAGAACTGTCTGGTAGCCTTGTGGGTTTGCTTTTACGCCGGAAACTTCTACAAACTCACCTACGTGGTTTACAATGTAAGAAGCCATCTGGTTTCCGGTAAGTCCTGCAAATGCCCAGGCAGAAAGTGTAATTCCGTGGATTGCAGAAATATTACCCATACCGTAGTGGTCAGAAAGAAGTGTTGGAACGTTAGAGAAACCACCACCGTAGCCTGCGTTTACAATAAAAATCAAAGCAAGTACAAAGATGATAAGTGCTACGTTACCTGCACCGTTTGCAATTCCCTTAGTAAAGAGAACGATCAATGTAGAAACAATTGAAAGTGCAAAAATCATTTTATAAACAGTGTTGCGGTCTTTCATTTTGTCGGCCCAGGCAGAGAACCCAAGACGTCCACCGGCATTGAACAAAGCAGAAATTGTAGAAATCAAGCCTGCATAAGCACCAAGTCCAACACACTTAACAATCATTTTTTCCTGACTGATAATTGCAAGGCCACAAGTGATGTTAATATAGAACATAAGCCAGATACCGATATAAGAAGCAATTGGTTCTGTTTTGAGTGTTGCAATAATTCCTTCTTTCTTTGACTTAGTCTGTGGTTCAACCCATCCTTCCGGTTTAGCAAGAATAAAGTGACCAATCATCATCATAACAAAATAAACACCGGCAAGAATATAGAACATTTTGTAAATACCAGTGTCGCCCATTTTGTCGAGCATTCCCTGCATGATTGGAGAAGCAATAGCTTTAGCGGCACCAAAACCTGCTACAGCAAGACCAGTTGCAAGACCTTTTTTGTCCTTAAACCAGAGCATAAGTGTCTTAACCGGTGAAAGATAACCTGTTCCAAGTCCAATACCCATTATAAAGCCGTAGCTGATGTAAATACCAACAAGAGCAAGAACACTAGGCTGTCCTGCCTGCAAGCATTTTCCACCGTACCAGATAAAGAAACCTGTTCCTGCCATACCACATGCAAAAGTAATTGCAGCAATAAGCGAAGACTTATGGATATTCTTTTCTACAAGGCCGCCCAAGAAAGCAGCTGACATACCCAAGAAGAAAATTGCAAAGCTGAATGCCCATTCAACTGCACCCTTTGAAAATCCGATGTAGTTAGCAATTTCCTGACTGAAGATTGACCAGCAGTATACAGTACCAATACTGCAGTGAAGAAGAAGAGCCGGTATAGCACCGCGGATCCACTTATTCTGAATGTTTTTCATCTTTCGATCCTTCTTACTATTTTTTTTTATTTCAATAATATATAATATCGTAAATAATTTTTTGTAGCAATGGAGAAACCGTATGTTCCTTGCATTTGATATTGGAAACACAAATATTAAAGCCGCTGTTTTTGAAGGTGATGAACTTAAAAAAGAATGGCGTATTTCTACAGATTTAAAACGCACAGGTGATGAATACTTTTCACTTTTGCGCCCTTTATTCCGCGAAGCCGAAATTGATTTTTCAAAAATAGAAAAAATAATCCTAAGTTCTGTAGTTCCGGCTCTTATTGGACCTTTTGTAATTGTAAGCCAGCACATAAATAATAAAAAGCCTGTAATTATTGGACCCGATATTTATTCAAAACTGCCGCTTCATGTACCAGAAACTGCTGTTCACGAAATTGGTACCGATCTTTACTGCGATGCTCTTGAAGTCTGGAGCCGCTACAAATGTCCTTGCATTATTGCAGACTTTGGAACTGCCCTTTCATTTACAGCAATTGACGCCAATGCAAACATAGCAGGAGTTGCAATTGCACCAGGTATACGAACAGCATTCAATTCTCTTTTTGCAAACACTGCACAGATTCCTGCAATTCCGCTTGAAATACCTGCTACAAGTCTTGGAAAAAACACAGTTGTTGCCGTTCAAAGCGGAATTGTTCTTGGTTACAAAGGACTTGTAGAAGGTCTTGTAAAACAAATGAAGGAAGATTTAGTAAAGGAAACCGGTTGCAAACTGGAAGATATAAAAGTTATTGCAACAGGTGGCTTAAACAGCATGCTGTCGCCTATTACAGATGCGTTTGATGCAGTTGATAAAGATTTGACGCTATGTGCAATGAAAAGAATTGCAGAGATGCTTTTATAATGTGTAATATTTTCTGCCCGCGAGAGAGATGGACGAAGAGGAATCTCTCTCGCATGCAGAAAATATTACACTACAATATCATCCAGAATAATTCCTTCACCAGCCTCAACATCCCGCGAGAGCTTTGCCCCTACAACTTTATCCAGCCAATCCGGAGTTAGACCCGGGGTCAGGACTTTTTCGGTTCGCAGTACGCCAACATCTTTTTCACTAATAACTTCGCCTGCTTTCATGTCGTGCATAAAATGGAGCGAACGATTGGTACGGCCGTAGTTTGCTTCTTCTGCCGGGGCAAGACGCTTTATTCCGTCGCCAAGGACTTCCAGAACACGCTCGCGGCTAAACTGTTCACTAAGCTGCTGAATAACACGCTCATAACCAACTTCATTTCCATAATGACGGAAAGTTGCTTCTGTCTGGTGCACAACATGAACCATCGTTGCAAACTGTTCAGGCTCCAGCGCTACAGGGTCGTCAAGTCCTGAATCTTTACGGCTAAGACAAATGTGTTTTTCTATAACTGTTCCACCACACGCAACAGAAAGGCACGGAACTAAAATAGGGTCAAGACTATGGTCACTAACACCACATTCAATTCCAAATTTATCATGCAGCGTAGTAATTACTTTTAAATTATATTCATTTTCAGGAGCGGGATAACTTGTTATGCAATGAAGAAGACTAACATTTTCTGTTCCAACAATTTCAACAGCCTTTTCAATATCAGTCATTTTACTAACGCCGCTCGAAAGAATTACAGGTACAGCCGCCGTTCCAAGACGCTTTCTGTGTTCGGCAAGGCGTTTTAACATTGGAAAATGATTTAATTCAGGAGAAGCAATCTTTACATAATCGGGTTTTAATTCAATAAGCTCATCAAGACTTCGTAAACCAAACGGCGAGCAGCAGAACTTACAGCCAGCGCTGTGAACATATTCAATCATCTGGCGGTAAAAATCGGGAGAACATTCCAGCTGCTTAAAGCGGTCATACAAACGAATGCGTCCACCCGGAAGCTCTACATAACCAGTATTGGGGTGAAGTATTTCGTCTGCATAAACCCACTGAAACTTTATAACATCTGCCCCGCTATTGGCTGCCGCATCAATAAGCTCAAATGCCTTTTTAATATTGCCGCCATGTGCTGTTCCAATTTCTGCAATTATAAGACTCATTTATTCACCTGCCAAATATCAGTCTTTAAGATTTTCTGCCGCAGTTTGAGCTTTATATCTGTTTGAATAAATTGTAAGACAAGTTTCGGGAAGCCATCCATCTTCAAATTTATACCACACGGTTTTCTGCTTATCTATTGATTTAGCATAAACCTGAAGAATGTCCCCTCGCCTGCAATGACTTGTAATTTCGGCATTCCATTCAATATCACTACGGTATGCGGCATAAGGATCTGTTATTAACGCCCATTCAACATCGGGGGCAAGCGAAAGAGGATGCAATTCATTAAACTCAATTACCTCTTCCTTATTTTTTTTACAGGATGATATTACAAGCGTACAAAAAATCAGTAAAATACAAACCCAAAACTTTTTCAATTTATTTCTCCGAAATACCAAGTGATTTTTTTATCTGGTCAAAAATATTTAAGTCTGAATCAACAAACGGCAGCCTTCTAATTTCTTCCGGCTCCACCCAGGCAGTCTGCGTATGCTCTGTGAGTTTGAATGGAACTGAGATTCCATCATTTTCAAGCTGAACTCTAAAGGCTACAACAGAACAAGCTTTACCTTTATGTTCAAAAGTTCCCTGTGCAAGCTCTTCAAAAATCTTACAACTGCAGCCAAATTCTTCGTTCATTTCGCGTTTAATTGCAGCTGTATAATCTTCACCTTTTTCTATTTTGCCGCCTGGAAATTCCCATCTGTCGCCCATTTCACCACGTGCAATTCTTTTTGCAATCAGGATTTTTCCATTTCTGTAATCTATGCACGCAACTGAACGGCTCATCAGTTTACTCCCAACTTTAATGCTTTACTGAAACAGTAACTTCTTTTTGTTTGTTAGCTGCATCAATAATTGCATCTACTCTGATTATATCATAATCACCCGTTTTTGTCGCCAAAGTCTTTTCACCGTCGCGGTACACTAACGAAAGCTCTTTTTTATCTACAATCTGATTATCATTATTTATAAAAAAAACTTCGGCATCAACTTTTACAGGCGCACTTTTTTCATCTGCTTTTTTGTCGTTAACCTTGAGCGTAACATAAACTTCTTCCTGGAACGAAAAAGCGCTTATTTCAAAAGCAATATTATTGATTTTTGCATAACTTCTGGTACCGCTTATTGCAGTAAAAACCCACACAAAGCCAATAAAAATTACAAGAGAAAGAAGAATATATCGATTTGATTTATTTACCCAAAGAACCTTAAACCCGCGGATAGGATTCATTTTGCCGTCATAAGCATCACGTACAATTTGAGGTGCATTTTTTAAGCGTTCTTCCCTGTTGTAGCGGAAAACTAATTTTTCTTCACCTTCCGAATGACCTTCATCAACTTCTTCAAACATCTGTGCTGCCCGCCCAACTAAAACTTTTTAATTTTTCAAAATTGCATCAATAAGACTGTCTGTTCTGTACCATACAGCGCGAGCTTTTTCTTTATCTACATAAAGGGCTGTAATAATTCCGTCGGAAGATAACGACATATCATAAAAAAGATTTTCTGCGTGATCTAATTCAAAATTTCTGTGGAGAATTTTCTGAGATTCATTTTGAATCATTTCAACAGCAAAACCTTCATCGGTTTTAATAATAAAGAACTTCCAGCCGTTTTTTGTTACACCCAAAAAATCATAAGGTATTTTATAAGTAAGCTTACTGTAATCTACAACAATCGATTCTTCGTAAGGAGGAATTGAAACCGGCTCTCCATAAATACCAGTATCGCAATAAAGCGGATAAAGCAGTGTTTGTGTATAATTAATTCCAGACTGAACCTTTGAATCGGCATCGACAAACGAAGAATAATAATCAACCTTAACATAAAGCAGATAATCGTTAGGATCTGGTATAACATTTTCAAGTGTAAAATAATTTTCGCTGTCGGAGCTTGTGCTTTCAATTACAGGCGTATTTTTAGTACTGATTGGAATCATATAACGCAAAAATCCGTCTGTTCCAAACCAGTAAACAATAAGCCCGTCTGTAGAATTACTTACTACTACAAGCTCATCTTTTTCGGTTGTGTAGATTTTTCGTATATAAGGGAATGGAGTTCCACCAGGTCCCTGCTGACCAATATAATCAACACTTGAACCGTCGCGGGTTATACGAAGTACTGCCTGGCTGTAAAGAATGCCTCCTTCGCCCTGCTCCTGTCTGTTGCGTGGAATTGTGCAGACTGCATAAATACATTTGTTTGAATCAAGTGCAATTTGTCCGGGGTAATCAAAAGGATAAGAGATTTCCCAGTGAATGCTTTCTGCAACTGCCGGATTTTTTTGAATAAGTTCGCTTGTATTTGATTCTTCGTTATAAAAAAGCGAAAGCATGTCGCCGTAAGAGTTTAGCTCCATTATTTTTTTAGAATATCCGTCAACAATATAGAAAAATCCGTCACGCATTGCAATTCCAAGACGAATATTTCCAACTTCATTCAAATCGGCCACACTAAGCTGCTCTTCAAAATTGCCATAATCAAGACTAAAAAGCTCTGTTTCGCTGATTGACTGAATAGTTCCGTTCTTTCCGCAGGCTGTTAGAAAAAGCAATATAAAAATAACAAATATATTAATAAAAACTTTAATTCTTTTTTTCATTAAAAATTATTATATATTGATTTCATTTTTTTTTCCATATAGTAGTAAAAATGTATTATATTATATATAATAGAACAATTATAAAACTTAAAAGGAATCCAGCATGATTATCGATAAAATCTTAACTGCGATTTTTGGTTCGCAGAATGACCGTGATGTAAAAGCACTTAGACCAATTTTAGCCGCAGTTAATGCAAAAGAAGAATGGGCAAAGTCCCTCCCGGCAGAAGAATATCCAAAACAGACAGAACGTTTTAAGAAAGAGCTTGCAGAAGGTAAAACTCTTGATGATATATTACCAGAAGCATTTGCGCTTGTTCGTGAAGCTGCAAGCCGTGTTCGTGGGGAGCGATATTTTGATGTTCAGATAATGGGTGCAATCAATCTTCATCAGGGAAAAATTACCGAAATGAAAACCGGTGAAGGTAAAACTCTTGTTGCAGTTGCACCTTCTTACCTGAATGCCCTTACCGGAAAAGGTGTTCATGTAGTAACAGTAAACGACTACCTTGCCGAACGCGATGCCGACACAATGCGTCCTGTTTTTGCATATCTTGGAATGACAGTTGGTTCAATTCTTTCAAACATGGACAACGATGCCCGCCGTGCCGCTTACAATTGTGATGTTACTTACGGAACAAACAACGAACTTGGCTTTGACTACCTGCGCGATAACATGCAGATTGACCTTAGAAACAAGGTTCAGCGCGGCTTTAATTACTGTATTGTCGACGAAATTGACTCTATTTTAATTGATGAAGCCAGAACTCCACTTATTATTTCAGGGGCGGGCGAAGATGATACTTACAAATATCATGAAGTTGATAAATATGTAGGCGAACTTAAAGAAGTTGCAAAAGACCCAAAAACAGGTGAATATCCTGACGAAACCTTTATGACACCAGAACAGCGTGCCGCAATTGAAGGAGACTACACTCTTGATGAAAAATCAAAGCGCGTTTCTTTTACCGACAAGGGTATGCTTCATATAAACGAAATTCTTCATAAGCATAATCTTATTCGTGGCGCACTTGAAGACGAAGAAAACTTTGAATATACACACTACTTTACTCAGGCTTTGCGTGCTCACCTGCTTTTCCATAATGATGTTGATTATATGGTAAAAGACGGTCAGGTTATGATTATTGATGAATTTACAGGACGTGTTCTTGAAGGACGCCGCTATTCAGACGGACTTCATCAGGCTATTGAAGCAAAAGAGCATATCCGCATTGCACAGCGTAACCGTACAATGGCAACTATTACCTTCCAGAACTTCTTCCGTATGTACAAAAAGCTTTCTGGTATGACAGGTACTGCCGCAACCGAAGCAGTTGAATTTAACAAAATATACGGACTTGATGTAGTTGCAATTCCAACTAACCTTCCTGTAGCACGTAAAGATGAAAACGACGAAGTTTACTTAAACGAACAGGATAAATGGGAAGCAATTGCAAAAGAAATTAAAACAGCTCACGACAGAGGACAGCCTGTTCTTGTTGGTACAGTTTCTGTAGAAAAATCAGAAGTTCTCGATGCCATTCTTACACGAAAAGGAATACGCCACGAAGTTTTGAATGCAAAGAACCATGCGCGCGAAGCTTTGATTATTGCAGAAGCCGGTGCAAAAGGCGCTGTAACAATTGCAACAAACATGGCAGGTCGTGGTACCGATATTAAACTTGGTGGAAACCCTGAATTCCGTGCAAGAAAACGTGCAGGTACAAACGCAACAGAAGAACAGTATAAAGCTGCACTTGAAATTGAAAAAGAAAACTGGAAAAAAGATTACGAAGAAGTAAAGGCTCTTGGAGGTCTTTATGTAATTGGTTCTGAACGCCATGAATCACGCCGTATTGATAACCAGCTGCGCGGACGTTCCGGACGACAAGGTGACCCTGGACGATCAAAGTTCTTTATTTCTATGGATGATGACCTTATGCGCCTGTTTGGTGGTGAAAAAATGAAGGTTATGATGAGCCGAATTGGTATGCAGCCTGGTGAACCAATTGACCATCCATGGCTCAACAAGGGAATTGAAAACGCACAGAAGAAAGTAGAAGACCGCAACTTTGAAATTCGTAAGCATTTGCTTGATTATGATGATGTTTTGAACGAGCAGCGTTCTGTAATTTATGAGCAGCGTGATGAACTTTTGGCAGACGAAAACCTTTCAGAACGCGTAATGAATAATGCAAAAGATCTTGTAAATGATTTATTTGATGAATATGAAGCTGCTGCAAAACACAACAAAAATGACAATACACCATTTGCCCAGCTTAACGAAGCAATCCGCAGCAATTTTGGACTTCAGCTTCCTGCAGAACGCATGACTCGTGATGCAGTTATTGCAGAGCTTCAGAATGATATTACCGAAAAAGAATCTCTGGCAGGAAAACAAAACCTTAATATGTTTATCCGCTATCAGTATGTTCAGATTATTGATAAAAAATGGCTTGACCAGCTTGAAACTCTTGAAGGTTTGCGCGAAGCAGTTAGTCTTCGTTCTTACGGTTCTAAAAATCCTCTTACAGAATACAAAATCGACGGCTTTAACATTTTCTACGATATGATGAGTTCTATCAGAAACTCAGTTATGTCGCGTGTATTCAAAGTTAAGATTCAACTTTCACCAGAAGCCGCAGAACACCGCCGCCGCATGCTCGAAGCACAAAACAGCAGCATGAATGCACAGCATTCAGACGCACAGCAGTTTGGTGCCGCAGTTCAGGCAAATGCAGCAGAAAGAACAGCACAGTCAACCTTCAGTGGAGATACTGCAAGAAGACAGGCCGCCAGTGGTGCAATGCAGCAGCGTACACAAAGTGAAAACGCAACAGTTCGCCGCACAATGCCAAAAGTTGGACGCAATGACCCGTGTCCATGTGGAAGCGGAAAGAAATATAAACAGTGTTGTGGACGTTAGCGAGGTTGCACTGCCCCGCGTCGACTTGCCGGTGAGAATCGGTAAGTAGGTTTTCCAATAATCAGGCGTTGATTTACATAATGAGGATCCATCTGCGACATATATGTTACAGAAAGCGGATCCTCTTTTGTTAATGGCGCTTCAAACTCATCGGCAGCATGACGGAAATCAAGAGAATTAAAGCGGTTATCACCCATCATAAAATAACAGTTTTCAGGGATATATTGAGCTTCGCCGTTTGAATTATTTGCAGGGAAAACAGGCATATTACGAGAATCCAAAAGACCTCGAATATACCAGTCAAGAATCTCTACCTCTTCAATTATGTCATTTATAACCTCATCTTCGCTGATTGAAGACTGAGAAATATTGCTTCTAATAAGCTGTGCACATCGGGCAACAAGTTCACCATAATACATTTTAGTCATTACATTAAGACGGAAATTGCTTTCGGAATAAACATCGCGGTTATTGTCTTTTACGCTAATCCAAGAGGTCATAAAATTACTGAACCATTCAAGACCTAAAGATGAATTAAGAATCTGTCGGGCTGTTTCAATATATGGCATTCCCATAAATAAATCATATTCATATAAAGAATCGGGAGCTGTAAAACTGCCCGAAGAACCACCTTCAAACGAAAGATTTTTCATTGTTCTAACAAGCTCTTTTGCACGGAAGGCTGCACTTTCAAGGTCATAGTTGCGGCGTTTTTCTTCAAAATCAAGCATTGTCTGATAATTAGCTGCTGCCGATTTTACAACTGTCTGAAGATTTGAACCGGAACGGTTAGGCTGTACAGAAGAAAGCGGGAATGTTTCAACTTTTTTTGCAATAGTGCTGTTCAATGAAGACAAATCCCAGCAGGCAAACTTTGCATCTTCCTGTACAGGAGTAAATACATCATTATCTTTTGTGCGCCTGTAAAGAGTACCATCCTGCATAACAAGCTGTTCGCCTGGAACACCGCATACTCGTTTTACAAGAGGATCATATTTCAGTTCACCGTTTTCGTCTGTATTTAAGTTTACAGCCATAAAGGTGAGCATATATACAAGCTGCGAAGTTACAGTTTTAATTTCTGATTTTCTGTCAATTTTATAATGAGGATTTCTAACAACAACAATATTTCCCCTCTTATACTTTGCAAAATCCTTAAGTCCAATTTCTGTTAGAGGGAATTTTGGACCACAGTCAAGTTTTGTTACAACAACACGGTCTTTTACAAGAAAAGTCGGGACCATAGATTCAGAAGGAATTACATAAAGCTGGAGTAAAAAAATCTGAACAAGCAGAACCATAAAAACAGCCTGAACAAGAGCGTCAATCCAGTCTACAATTTCCCATAAAACCCATTTTGCCCCGTGAAGCTTTGGTTTCTTTTTAAAAGGAACATTCCAGCCTTCGGTGATTTTTATAATCCGTTTTTCGTTTATACAGTATGAAAGCACAAGCGAAAAAATAAAAACAACGCACCACAAAAGTACAGTTACAACATCATACCAGTAAGGAACACCATTTTTACCGGCCCTGCGAATTACAAAACAGAATAAGAATACAAAAGGAAGATATTGTGTAAGTCTGAGGATTACAGGAATGCGTGTTGCATCTTTTTTTAAGAGAACCTTGAAAAAACAGAAAAAAACAGTGATTGCAGTATATGCAACTGCAACAGGAAGAGCTATGAGTGAAATATCGGGATGATAGCTTAAAGAAAAAAGTGCAAACAGAATTGCAGAAATTAATTCAATATATACATAAATAGAAAAACGCTGTGATTTTTTGTTAATATTTTTATCCATAACAATAATATAACAAATTTCTTATTTTTTTGTTACAGTTTTGGAGAAAATAAATTGAAAAAATTGATTTTGAATGTTTGCGAAAGTCTCTCAGGTTCGGTCTGACGAAACTGGCAAAAAGCTTCAAAGATTTTTTTTATTTCGGCGGGTGTTGTGTATTTTTCACTTTTTAGGAATTGCCAGGGAGCGTCTGTTTCTGTAAGAAGGACTGTATCCGGAAGCTCGCGTACACAGGCAATTACTTTTTTATTATTGTTCATAACCTGTTTTCCAAAACTGAAATATGCGTTTATTCCGCGGTCAAGCAGAGATTTTGCTTCGTTTGGCATTCCCATAAATGAATGAAATAAAACTGCCGGGATTTTTTTGAGCTGACGGCTGTATTCAAAAAGCTTTTCGTTTGCTTTACGGCAGTGAATTACCATAGGAATATTGTATTGGAGTGCAAGCTCCAGCTGCAGGTTGAACATTTTTTCCTGAATGGTGGCATTGGACTTGAACTCTTCATTAAAATAATCAAACCCAGCCTCACCTATTGCGTTTAGTTTGTTCTGCTGTAGCAGCTGCTCCAAAAATGCTGCATTTTCGTCAACATTAATATGCCCTGCCGACTGCGGATGCAAGCCGTAAGAAACGTACAATCTATTATGAGATGCTGAAACAAGTTCAGCATGACGAATATCTGATGTGTCCGTCATTCCGAACTTGTTTCGGAATCCCTCTGTCAGATTCCACTCCTCCACCGAATGACAACACGTACATGCATACCACGCGGATTGTCGGGTCAAGCCCGACAATGACATCCCGTCGTAAATGCAGTCTGCTAAATGAAAATGTGCGTCAAAATATAAAATATTTTCATTTTTTTCTAACATATTTTTTATTATAACCGAAAATAAAGTAATTGGAACTGTCATTCTCGTGTTTAACACGGGAATCTCAAACAGGGAGGAATAAAAATGAAAAGCTACACATTAAAAAGCATAGGAAAAACTTCTGATTACATGACAATCGTTCGCGAAATGGAAGATGGATTTGTTGTAAAAATCTTCCGCGATATGGACGGTTATGAAGATATTAAAACAGATTATATCAGCAAGGAGCTCTTTGACAGCTGCATCCGCACAGGATACCTTACAGAAATCAAAGAGAAAGTTGCTGTAGGAGCATAAACGCTTCTTCTATTCTGGCTTTCTTATCTTGAGTTTTAGAAAGCCAATGGATTTCCACACCTTTTTTTTCCATCATCCTGAACCAGGTTTCCTGCCTTTTGGCAAACTGGCGGATGGCAATGAACAGTTCTTCATAGAGCTGTTCTTTTGTTTTTAAATCCCCTTTCAAAAATAAAGAACAGTAACGGTATTCAAGGCCAAGTTTTTCAAGACGCTCCCAGCTTATTCCGCTGTCATGAATTGACTGAACTTCTTCAAGCATGCCGTTATCAAGGCGTTCACGCAGGCGTATTGAAATATTTTCCCACACCTGCGGACGTTCAAGAGTTGTACCAATTATAAATGGTTTTATTTCGGGTCTTTCAATACTAGTTGTGTCGTAGCCTGCTTTTTTTGCTTCTATAATTTCAAGCGCTTTTATTACGCGGTCTTTTTCCTGTAAGTCGTTTTTTGTGTGAAGATTTGGCTGAAGTTCAAGCAGGCGTGCGGCAAGTTCTGGTAGCGGAGTTGCTTCAAGTCTGGCATGCAATTCAGGATTTTCAGGAAGATTTACAAGCTGGTAGTCACGCACAATTGCGTCTATGTACATGCCTGTTCCGCCAACAACTACAGGAAGCTTTCCACGGCTCTGAATATCCTTAAATGCACGATAAAAATCCTGCTGATAATTGTAAACAGTGTATTCGTCCGGAAGATCAATTATGTCTATTAAGTGGTACGGAACAGGAACACCATCAACTGTGTATTCTGCAAGGTCTTTACCAGAACCAATATCAAGGTGGCGGTATGTCTGGCGAGAATCTGCCGAAATTATTTCACCGTTAAATTTGTGAGCAATCTGAACTCCAATACTCGTTTTTCCTACAGCAGTAGGTCCAAGCACAATCACGCAGTTATATTTAGATAACACGGCACACCACGCATTTTAAATATTCCGATTTTGGATAACCACTGAGAACCGGATGATCTGGTCCTGCCCCGCGTTTTTCAAGAATCTGGATTTTTTTATGACTGTCCATTGCAGCATGCATAATTACATCGCAGAACATTTTTGTTTCCATAAAATATGAGCAGGAACAGGTTATAAGTATTCCACCCGGAGTCAAAAGCCTCATTGCACGAAGGTTTATTTCCTTGTAGCCGCCGTATGCCTTTTCAATCATCTTTGCCGATTTTGTAAAGGCTGGTGGGTCCAGAATAATTACGTCAAATTTTTCGTCATTTGCTTCGTACTGTTTAAGAAGATCAAAAACATCTGCACAAACAGCGGTCATTTTGCTTTGGGCATTGTTGAGTTTGATATTGTGATTTACCATTTCAACTGCTTCGGGTGATATGTCTACAGAAATAACTTCGCGCGCACCTGCTTTGAATGCATTAAGGCCAAATGCACCAGTGTGAGTAAAGGTGTCGAGTACTCGCTTGCCTGTACAAAACTGAGCCGCAGCAGCACGATTAAATTTCTGATCCAAAAAGTACCCTGTCTTCTGCCCGTTTACAATATCAACCCCAAGCTTTATGCCATTTTCTACAATAGTGATTTTACCATCCGAAATGTCCGCGGTTGGTGAGCCTGTCGAACCACCCCAACCAACAACATCAGCCAATCCTTCCTTCTCTCTAACAGCCCCATCCGACCGTTCAAAAATAGCATCAGGCTTACAGATTTTTTTGATTGCGGTTAGAATCTCTTTTCTAAATACATCGCAGCTCATAGAAAGAAACTGAATTACAATAATCACTTTGCCGTTTTCATCACAAAAGCGTTCGCAGATAAGTCCAGGGATTAAATCAGCCTCACCAAAAATCAGTCGGTATGAATCGCCGGTTTTATAATACATCTGGCGCAAATCATAAGCATCCTGCACTTTCTTTTCATAATATGCAAAGGTGTTGGCAAAAATTACGTCTGCATGCTCAGTTCCAATTATGCGCACACTGATTTTCGAATTTTTATTAAATATTCCAGTTCCCAAAAATCCGCCGGCCTTAGAAAAAACTTCTACAGCTTCACCGTTTGGGACAGTACACTGGTCAACTGTTTCATTTTTCCATTCTTCTTTTTCTGTATTGCGGTGCTTTATATAAGAAATTTCATTATCAAAAACCCAGGGCATCCCCTGTAGAATTTCTTTTTCTTCGTTTTTATTTAAAAATACTCGTGGATAAATTTTGTTAGACATGTTTATATTATATATTTTTCCCACGCTTTTCGCAAATCCTCTGCGGTGGTAAATTGTACGGCATTTATTCCCAAAGCCCTTGCAGCTTCTACATTATCAAGTCTGTCGTCGGTAAAAAAAGTTTCTGACGGGGTAAAGCCTTCGGCTTGCATGATTGTTTCAAAAAAGGCGGCATCCGGCTTGGCTACTCCAATTTTATTCGATGCATAAGTCTGATCAAAAAAAGAATAGTCTCCGCGCTCCATGTGATTTTCCCAGTGGCTGTCAATTGTATTTGTGCCGCACACTACACGGTGATTTTTACGAAGGTCACGAATTAATTCAACAGTTCCTTCATTTCTTATTGGATGAAAATATAATCTGAAATAATCACTTTCTGCACGCGGGAGTTCCGAACGTTCTCGCGCAACAACATCATTATAATTTTTCCAGAACTGTTTTACAGTAATTTGCCCGATATCAAGTGCGTGTAAATCTGCCTTTGCGGCAAAGTCATTAAACTCTTTATATGTTACTCCAAGCTTTTCAAAAAATCGGCTTTTACCTGAATGAAAAAAAGTTGTGGTGACTACTCCACCCATGTCGAATATGAATAACATTTTGACTCCTAGTGATAACTAACCGAGTAATACTTTACATCAAGGTAAGTTTCACCGTCAATCTGCAGGGCGCAAGGCTTATCAAACTCAACACGAACCTCGTGACAAAGTTTTATATCTACAATATCAGTATGCGAAACATGCTTTCCCTTAAAAATCTTTGGAAAAATCATAAGTGTTTTAAGCTTAGAAGAATCATGAACAACACAACTTGAAACAACATGTTCTGTATTAAGCCTGTCCTGGTCCGGAGTAATCATCATGCCGCCGCCGAAAAATCGACCGATCATTGTTGGGGCAAGCCATACTTTTTTATATTCGCGTGTTTCTCCATCCACAGTTACAGTTGCATTTCGAGGCTTAAACTTTCCAAGCAGACCCTTTATTGCAATTGCAGTGTAATTTACTTTTTTGTCTGAATTGCGCCGTACACGGTCCCCTTCTTCGCAGCAGTAGCCGTCAATTCCGTAGCCGATTCCATTTATAAAATAATGCTGGCGGCCGTTCAAAGTAACAACAGGAAGCGACTGCAAAAATGCATTCATAGGAACAAGATTATTTTTAATTTCGCAGCGTTCACGGATATCGTTTAAAAAGTCGTTGCCGCTTCCGCAGGTATAAAAGTATATTTCGTTTTTAAGATGAAGCTCATAAATATCATTTGCAAAACGGCTTAAGGTTCCGTCCCCGCCGGCTACAACAATCTTGTCTTCTTCGTTGAGCATTTTGCAGGAATCTGCGGCGTTTGTAATTCCGGTAATATCAATAAATTTAATCTGCTCGCCCGCAAAGATTTTTTCAAGCTGGCTTTGTGCCTCTGCAGCCTTTCCGTTATTTGAAAGTTTATTCAAAAAAATATAAATCATAAATTATCCTTACGAAGCCGCATCAAGCATACCAAGATTTTTGGCAATCAGATTATGCGCATATTCCGAAACTTCAACAGTACCTTTTGTTTCCCAAACCTCAGGCTGAATAACATCAAGAATATCCATATGAACTACAGTTTTTTTCCACGGAAAGTTTTTGCTGATCATGTTAGTTCCGCCCATGCAAACAACAACAACAGGGCACTTTGCTTTTTCTGCAATCTTAAAAGCACCCGGCTTAAACTCCTGAAGCTGTCCGTCCTGACTTCTTGTTCCTTCAGGGTAAATACCTACAGAAACTTTGTCGCTTTTTATTAAATCAATACCGCGCAAAATTGCCTGCAATCCCTGTTTTGGATTTCCGCGAACAATTGGAATATAAAAACCACGGCGCATAAAATGACGGCCAATCGGTATTTTAAAATTTTCGGGCTTTGAAACATAAGCAATCTGAGTTCTTTTAAGAACAGCACACTGAATAAAATTATCGAACTTTGAACAGTGGTTAGAAACAAGCAGGAACCTTGTTCCAAAAGGAATTTTTTCAAGACCTGTAACACAAAGCTTAATTCTGGCAACGCGAATTATATAGCGGTACCAAAGTACAAATGCCCAGTTATAAAACTTCGAAGGTTTTTCATATTCTTTTTTAAGACTGATTGTAAGACTAACAACAATCCAAAAAAGCCACAAAATAATATGCACGCTAAGCCAAAGCCCAATAAGGCAGGCCGGAATAATCAAAAAAAGTAATGCTTTGTTTGTCATAATATAATTATACCATTGATTTTGAATTTGCGGTAGTGAAAAAATGGGATTATAATGTAATGGATTGCCGCGTCGCTACGCTCCTCGCAATGACAGTCATTGCGAACCCCGAAGGGGTGTGGCAATCCATTAATTAAAAGGCACGAATATGAAAAAATTCTTTCTACTCTACATGCTAATCGTTCTCACAACTCTTCCTCTTTTTGCCCAGAATACTATCAAACTAAAGGCAAGTCAGGAGCTTTATTATACAGAATACGAAGAAGCAGTCATAAAATCTTCAGATAACGGCATTTATCCTGTGCGTCTTACCATTACTGTAGAATCAGCAGACCGCACACTTTATGTAAAAATCTACCGCGCCACAACTGCAAACGGCCCATATACAATGATTTTAGATTCAATGCAGCCAAACTCAGAATATTTTGATTTATACGATTCAACACCAATGACGCCTGGCATAAAATATTATTACAAGGCAGTGCTTGGAAAGGATAATTTACAAACCGCAGCCCCGTCTCTTATATCAAATGTTGCAATTGGCTGGGGAGCCTTAACGCACGAAGCCTTTTATGTATTTTTTAATACAACCCTAAAAAAATCATACCCAAAAATGACAATTATGAATGCAAAAAGCGCTCTCAAAAAGCTTGGAAAAGAAGAAACAACAGGAGACAAAACAGGCAAATTTTTATACGAAGCCAAAGTTAAAGGCATGGGCGGTCTGGCCACAATGACCTATCAGAACTACAGCGACGACAACATAGTTTTTTTCACCGGCGACATGATAACCAAAGCCGACATGACCTCAAGCGGCACCATGGACGGCCAGATGCAAATGTCCGGCATGTACAACGGCACCATCTATTTTGAAAACGTCACAATCAAAGAATCCAAAGCAAGCGCCGGCACCTACGGAGTAAAACCCCAAGGCACCACCCGCAAGGAAGTTGATTACAGCTGGAACTTTGTGGAATAGTTAATAATTGATTATAAACTAAAAAAGCCCCGCGCCAATCGCAGAGCTTTCCATATTTCATTTTCCTTCAATTGAACTAGTCAACCTACATCTGGCTTTTGGTAAATGAAGAACCGTCATCAGACTATGCAGTGCACCGCACTTCCAGATTCGACACACTGCTTTAAAACGCCTAACAGACACTCAAGTTGCCTGCCGCCTTGATTGGCAAGGACTTACCATACATAAATATAATATATAAAAGGTCTGGCGTCAAGTTTTTATCGAGCATTAATTACAATAACCAGATCTTACATCAGAAATAACACTAGTATCATCGGCAAAATGAACTACACAGGCATAGTAAACAAAACCGGTTTCTTCGGAGTTATAAAGATCATCAAGAGCCTTGTTAAAACTAAATGGATTCACGCTTGGATCATTTTCCTCATGGTAGTATTCATTATCCTGTTCTATATTTTCATATTGTTTTACATTTTGGCCATCTCTTCTATAAAATATATTGTTTTTTTTATCATGAAAACAATCACCATCATTTACTAATTTTGACTGTATATCTGTTGATAAAGAACTCAAAGCAACAACTAATGGATTTTCCTCTACCCATCTCTTTGGTGTCGAACGAGGCTCATAATAATGTGATTTTATGAGTTTACCTTTACGTTCCCAGGCTTCTATGTCGTTTCCAAGATTAATAATACTTGTATATACATTTACAAGATATTTTGTATTAGACATAATTGTTGCATCATAAGGAGAGAATGAATACCTTATATCCTGTAATTCATATTGTTGTTCTGTGTAGTTTACTTTTCCATTTTCAATTTCATATCCGGGAAAATACATATAAGTACTGCAAGAAGCAGTTTCTTCTGTACATAAATCATACTCGGTTGCACCCTGAAGATATCCTTCATACTCTCCTCCATTAGGATTCCATTTTGGATTACCAGGCTCATATTCCTTATATGGCATTTCATAATACTTATTTACACCTGTATTAGTTGCTTTGTCATAAGGATGAGTATTAAAAGCCTGAACTGTAACTTTGTAATAGGTCCAGCGTGGAAGATGTCGTGCTGTCACATTTCCGCTATTATCTTTATCTCCGTGTCTGTCTCCAAGAGTCCATATTGTTTCTTCAGAATTCTTTTTGAACTCTTTTTTCTTATCATCCCAATCGGTATAACTTGGAGTAGTGCAATCAAATGTTAAAGAAGCTGTATTTCCACCGTTAAAATTTAGTTTTTGGAGTGAACTATAGTTATCAAACAATTCATTCCAGACACCTCTTGATCCATCCAGAATTTCTACATATACATACCATTCATCAAAGTTTTCATAGCTTTCGCGTGTGTAATCAATTGTTATTGAGTCTCTATTTGCAGCATTATTTTCATTCACATTCCATGTAACTTTTGGTCTGTTTTTCAAAGTTCCAATTTCTGCTTTACCCAAAGTAATTATACAGGTATTGCCAACGGTATCTGAAAACTCTCCAAAGAACATATATTTTCCATTATCAAGACCTTTTATAGGAATAACTGGAGTAAAAGTTATATAAACTTTATCTGTTTTAGTGCGCTCGTTTTCAGGATAATAAGACCAATCATTATCCACCCAGCAATTTGATTTTAATTTACTCATTCCATAAGGCAAGGCTCGTATTTCATCATCGCTAAGCACACTAAGATTATCACCCCAGGCTTCGTTATATTGAGTATAATAGTATTTAAAAGTCTTAACCATATGAGCCTGATCTTCTTTAATAAGTTCTGTAAACTCAAAAGAATGACCATCTTTAGAAAGCATTGAATCGTGAGTTGTTAATTGATGATTCGGGTATGGAGGAATATTATCGTCCTTATCAGCCCATAGTTCTAGAGTTTTTGAGGTAGATTCAACAAGCTTATTACCGCTTGATACCTGAACTTTTATATCTACATCATATTTATAATTATACCAACCTCTATCTTTTATTCTTTCAATAGATTCCCAAAAATCATCTCTAAACAGATATCTTGGCTTATTTTCATCATTATCCCAGAAACCATCTTGTTGTCTCCAGTTATTACCTGGATATGAATCTTTATCAATCCTTTCGGTAGGTGCACGTAAAGGATTTTGTATTGTAAAATACAATTTTGTTTTATCATCAGAAATTGTAAAATCTGGGTAAATCCAACTGTCAACATCCTTTGTTTTATAACAAGGCACATATCTTTCATCCGGAGCAGAAAGAGAAACGGTTACATTAAGCAAGCCTGTACTAGGACCGGCTGATTCATGCTCTATTTCTGAAATAGTTATCGAAGCTGGTACCGGATCTGGATTTGGATTTGGATCTACCCAGCCTTCCGAACCTTTATACGGATCAATTATAACTTTATAATAAGGCCCAAAAGTTTGACCAGTCCAGGTTCCAATCAAAACTGAATTAGTTGAATAATTTGGTTGAATATAAACTACATATTTGGAAAAAGTTCCATTATCATTTTTTGGAATTTCAATAACATTTTTATCTGTAATTCCGGAATATTGATCTTGTATCCAAGGCACAACAGTATTTCTTTTAAGATCAAGAGTGTCGGTATAATTCTCATCGCAGCCGTCAGGTATTTCTGCATAAAATATTCTATAATTTTCTATACACATCTTATCAGGTATGTTTATAATAGAAGAAAGATCTGCGCCTGTATAATCTGAATAATTAAGGGTTGCTTTTTTGGCAACAACAACTTCATTTCCTTCTCCATTAGTTTCCGTTATATCCTCAATCGTGTATCCATAAAACTTAGGCTTTTTCGGAGAAACAGTTGTTACCGTATTTGAATTTCCTACAGAATCTATAACAGTTGCCTGCAGAAAAATATCATCATTTGGATGAGATTTTACATACTCTTCGTAATCAGAAGGTAAAGTATATAATATTTTTGTTGAACTCATTGCACGAACATCTGTTCCGTCAATATTTGCGTATGTATCATACATAAATCTCTGAAGCCATGATTCATAAGTATATTTTGCAACTATTGGATTACCATCATCATCTTTTTTAATTGTTTCACCATCATCTTCATATGCCCATGTTATTCCGTCTTCTCCAGGTTCATCTGTAGGAATTGTATATCCATAATAATCAACAATATCTTTTTCTATAACATTTGAAGCTTTTACAGGACTAGTAAGATTATTAAGACTTGTTCCCCAGGAAAAAAGATAAGTATATTTACTATATTTATCGGAATAAACTTTTTTATTATTTTCGCCGGAAATAGAAGAAACATAGTAAGTATCATCAATTATCTGCTGAAACTGAACACTTTTTCTAATAGCATCAATTCTTTGTTCAGTTGGCACCATTGAATCAAAAGGAGCAGGATAAATATTTTGTTCATCTTTTGTAAAATCCTGTCTGAAGTTTGGAGATTCAAACCATATTAATGCATTACTGCTTTTAGCCATGTTTGTATCGCGGATTATGTAATAAAACTGTTTTTCTTCGCTATAACCATGATACTGGTCTTCAATACAGATTGTAAATTTATACATTCCATCAGGGGCATCAGAATTAAAACTAAACGGAATTGTAAAATATGAATTTCCATCGCCATTTTTATTTTTAAGTTCTTCTTGAATTTTTTCTATTACAGGCGATTGTATTACAGAACCACCAATATCATTTACGCGGCTATAGGTAATATATGCATTAACTTTACCTCCGCCAAAATCGCTGCCTTCTACATAAAATTCCAGATCAGAATTTATATGATTTGTCTGGCAAATTATATCTTCATTCTGAGCATCCAATTCACCTTCTACCAGTGTAATAGGATAAGATATAATTACATTGTTGTATTTAATATACGGACGTTTAACATTTGTTGCAGAAGCCATAACAGGCGGAACATTTTCATTAACTGAATTAAGTCTGTATTTATGATTTATTGCTGTTTTTATTGGCAAACCGTCTTCTGTTGTACATTTTTTAGATAATGTAATATAAAAATCCTTTGTTTTTCCTTCAGGTATTACAAGTGGATTTAGTTCGTTTGCGTAAATCACGACCTTAGTATTATTATTAAACCATTCCGGTGCCATGTAATTGTCCAGAACAGATTTTCCATCGGAATCTTTTATATTGTAACTTTCTATAAATGTGTCTGGATCCATTGGCAATGAAAAGCTTATTATAATAGTTTTATTCCAGGCAACTCCCCCATCCGAAAAAACAGGTTCTTCTACAGTAGCAATAGGACATTCATGATTATTTATATATATTTGTTGTTCAATTTCTTCCTTTATATTACCGGCATTCAAAAAGTTCTTACAGGCGGCAAGCATCAAACATAAAACAGCGCTGCTCAATATAATAAAAATAACATTTTTTCGTATCACGATTTTTTTCATGAATAAACTCCTGCCTAAAATGTTTTAGTATAATTAGATAATTTTAACATAGAAAAGGAGTTGGCGCAATTAAAAAAAACCTCTGCGTTTAGCAGAGGTCTATGACTTATTAATGTTGTTTATACATTCTCTAACATCATTTTCTGTAATTCCAGTATTTTTTCAATTGAAAGGCCAGAATATTGAGAGACTTTATCTGTTGGAAGATTATCTTTAAGCATTTTTATTGCAGTTTCCTTCTTTGTTTCTTCCTGTGCTTCTTCTCTTTGAGCTGCAACATCTTCTTCATAACTGTATTCACCAAAAAACATATTTATAACCTCCGTACCTTTTCTTATCAGATAATCTGTTAGTATATCTTTTTTAATGCATTCCTTCATTGCTTGCTCCAAAGCAGATCTTTCTTCTTCTTCCGTACAATCTGGTTTAAGTAATGCCTTTTTTCTGAAGACCGTTGCTATGAATTCGCAATACTCTTTTAAAATATCACATTTTTGAATAATCGGCAACTTTAACACCTCATTTCCACTGATATTAATAACCTTAACCTTTAATTCACATAACGGATTTTCTTGTTCTATTATAAAAGCATCTGAAAGTTTCAGTTCGCTCTCATTTGGCATTGGATCAGATCCGTTATAAAGGACATAAAATTCAGGTGAAGGTATTTTATAAAGTGATTTCCAATACCTTGCCCTTGCAGGAACAATACCATAAAGAATATGTACAAAGTATTCAAGAAAGCGCAACGGCATATTATTGTTAATTGTACTTTGATGTTCTACAAAGACAATTAGTTTACCATTGATTTCCATTGTAACATCTGTATAGAAAGTCTTAGAAATAGTTTGTGGAATGATTTTACGCTCTATCTGCGTTTCCTCCAGTTTTAAATCAGTCCCGTGAATTGCATTATAAAGGGCAAGAAAATTTTTCTTCCCAACCAGCTCGTCATCACCAAACAAATCGGCAAAGACACTCGACCTAATTTCT
>JAFZXA010000109.1 GCA_017617115.1 Treponema sp. | reverse complement strand
TATTTCAGCTTGTCTGTATAGTCAGATGCTGAGTTTGTTTTAACCATATTTACTGCGAATGCATCGAAGTTCTTAAGGTTTGTAAACTTATCAAGACAACTTGCTTCTGACTGTCCGTCACCCTGTACTACTGTAAGATCAATACCCATAAGTGGAGCATAGTACTTCAAAGCAGGGAGATAGCTTGAAGAAAGGAAGTTATCTGCTGAGTTGTAGATTGTAAGAAGAACCTTAACTTTTTCTGCCTTTGTCTGTTTAATTCCAGGATCACGGTTACCTTCTGTATATGACTTCCAGTTAGAAGCATCTACAGGTCCGTTGAGAGCGAAAAGTCCGCGCTGATCAGCCTTGTACTGAACTTCTGCTGTAATCTTGTTTCCGTACTGATCTGGTACTGAGAAACCTTTTGTATATACATCTGCACCTGTAAGTCCGTCGAGGAGGTTGCGGATAACCTGAAGAGTTCCGGCTGCCTGTGCATCTACGTTCTGTGATACTGTTCCGTTAAGTTTTCCAGCTCCGATTGCTTCTACAGCGTCTGCGTTAGCATCATAACCGAAAATTGGTACACCAGTTGGATAGTTAGAAGCCTGGAGACATCCCATAGCCATACCATCGTTATTAGAAACTACAAGGTCAATCTGAGTTCCGAACTTTGTTGCCCATCCGCCCATAGCTTCTGTAGCAGCATTTGCGTTCCATGTAGAACCGTCTGTACCTGTCATTGCCTTTCCTTCAAGTTCAACAACTTTGAAAGTTTTTCCACCAACTGTTACAGAACCTTCTTTTACTTTTCCAGGATCTGTTGTTCCATTCCATGTTCCAAGAGCTTTACGAATACCTTCTGTACGAGCCTTAGAGTCATTGTGTCCAACGTCACCAATGCAAAGAACATATCCGATTGTTCCATCACCATTGCGGTCGATTTTTGCAGGATCTGCACTTGCAAGGTAATCTGTAATAAGCTTACCCTGAACAGCACCACCACCAGCTGCATCAAAACCTACATAGTAAGTCTTAGCATTCCAGTTTACGGCAGCTGTATCAATTGCTCCTGTTGTAGGATCAGATGGCTGACGGTTAAAAAATACAAGTGGTTTGTCCTTGTTTTTTACATTAGTTTTTTTTGCTTTCTTTGTAGCAGCAAAACCCATGCTCATTGCCATGGAAACCATAAGCAACACAACTACGATTTTTTTCATTGTTTTTTCCTCCTGTGTTACCGTGTACGATAACGCTATACTTAATTTATAACCCTGAATATTCCAATTGTCAAACAAAATTTGCAAAAAAAAGCAAAATTTGTCAAATTTCGCTGGATTACAACTATATTCCTAGGGGGTTTTCCTTATTTTTTCAATTTTCTGCAAGAATTATTTGCATTTCCAAAAATCTTGTGCTATTGTATTATTGTGTACGAACACGAAGTAAGGGGTTGTTTATGACATTGGCAGAGATTGCCGAATATGCAAAAGTTTCTGTTGGAACAGTAGACAGAGTTATTCACAACAGAAAAGGTGTTTCGGAAAAAACAAAAAAACTCATTCTTGAAATAATAGATAAATACGGCTATCAGCCGAATCCGATTGCAAGTCAGCTTAAAAGCAACAAACCACTTGTAATTGGAGTTTTGCTGCCTTACCTTGAAACCGGATGTGATTATTACAAGAATCTTTTTGACGGCATGAATCAGGCAGTTGAACAGCTCAATCCTTTTAAAATTGAATTAAAGCTTGTTTCTTTTGACCGTAATATTCCTGGCGATGCCATAAAAAAATGCGAACCGTTTTTAGAAGAACCATTCGACGCCCTTATAACTACCCCTGTTGTTCCTGAAGATCATATGGAAATTATTTCAAAGCTTGGGGACAAACCTTTTGTTTATATTGATACTCCTCTTGGGACTACTCAGCCGCTTGTTACAATTTCGCAGAATCCTTATAAAGGCGGATACTGTGCAGGAAGAATAATGAGGATGTTTCAGGACAGCGGAAAATTTGCCTGCGTAAGAATGTATTCTTCTGCCTATAACCTTAGGGAAAGAGTTCGCGGTTTTACCGATTATATTCAAAAAGATGCCGGTTCCACAGTTCTTGATGAGCTTTACACAGGCGTTACAGATGCAGGCTATTATAATTTTATGAAGGAACTGTTCCAAAAGCATAATGATATTAAAGGTATTTTTGTTCCTCATGCCGAAGTAAACCTTACAGCATATTTTCTTGTTGACCAGGGATTAAAAAGCAGAGTTACAGTTATTGGTTATGACCTTGTAGAACAAAACCGGCAGGGACTTCTGGATGGAAGCATTGACTGCATTATTGGGCAAAGACCGGAACAGCAGGGTCTGGAAGCAGTATATAAACTTTACCAATACTGTCTGCTTCATCAACAGGTGCCTGCAAGAGTAGACATGCCTATTGATGTTTACTTTAAGGAAAATATAATATGACAATTTTTGAAAACATCAACCGCCTTGCTTCATACGGACTCACTACCCGCCTCATTACCCGAGAAGATTTAATTTATGTAAAAAATCAGTTTCTTGCAGCGCTTGAGCTTGATGGTTTTGAAAATGAAGAACAGGCCGCCGCTGTGCCAAAGGTTGAAGTTGGCGACCTTGAAGAAATCTTAAAAGAAATACTTGATTACGCAGTAGAAAAAAAACTTATTGAAGACAGCGTTGTTTACAGAGATTTGTTTGACACAAAGCTCATGGCAATTATGACAGACCGTCCTTCAAATATAATTAATCGCTTTAACATGCTTTATGTTAATTCGCCAAAAGAAGCAACAAACTGGTTTTATAAATTCAGTCAGGATACAGACTACATAAGACGCTACAGAATCTGCCGCGATGTAAAATGGATCAGTAAAACAGAATACGGCGACATGGATATTACAATAAATCTTTCAAAACCCGAAAAAGATCCAAAGGCAATTGCAGCGGCGAAAAATGCAAAAACAGTTGGTTACCCAAGCTGCCTTTTGTGCAAAGAAAACGAAGGCTACGCAGGACGCACAAATCATCCGGCAAGAAATAATCATAGAATAATTCCACTGGAGCTTGCGGGTGAAGACTGGGGCTTTCAATATTCTCCTTATGTTTATTACAACGAGCACTGTATTGTTTTTAATAAAAAACACACCCCTATGCTCATCTGTAAAAAGACATTTGAGCGGCTTTTAGATTTTATTACAATGTTCCCGCACTACACTCTTGGAAGCAATGCAGACCTTCCTATTGTTGGCGGTTCAATTCTTACGCATGATCATTTTCAAGGCGGTGCCTACGAGTTTCCTATG
>JAFZXA010000108.1 GCA_017617115.1 Treponema sp. | reverse complement strand
GGTATGTTTCAAACCTGCCCCCCACAACAGAATGGTCAGAAGATAAATGCCGGTTAGCCATGATGCTTGGAATGTACTTCCTTGCAAATTACTAATAATTTGATTTTAGCAGACCGGAGCAACTTGTTCCGGTCTTTTTTTATATGCGGTCCCTGAGCCTGTCGAAGGGCCAAAGGAGTTCCAGATGGACATTAAAAACATTACCACATCCCTGCGCGCTGCCAGCCAGAAGCTTGCTTTGCAGAATGCCTGCCAGAAAAACGCAGCCTTAAGTGCAGTTGCCGATGCGTTAGATAAAAACCGCGACAGAATTATTGCCGCAAACAAAGATGATTTAGATGATGGAGAAGCAAAAGGACTGTCTAATTCTATCCTGGACCGCCTTATGCTGGATCACAAGCGTATTGACGGAATTATTGCAAGTCTGCGTGAAGTTATTGGTCAGACAGATCCTGTTGGCGAAGAAGTTGCCGGATGGAAAAGTCCTAACGGAATGACAATACGCCAGGTGCGAGTGCCTCTTGGAGTTGTTGCAATTATTTATGAAAACCGTCCGAATGTAACTATTGACGCCTTTAGTCTTGCTTATAAAAGTGGCAACGCTATCCTTTTGCGCGGCTCTTCGTCTTCGTATAAATCGAATGTTGCAATTGTAAACGTGATTAAAGAAGCTCTTGCCGGTGCAGAAGGCGGGGTGCCGGAAGCTCTTGAGCTTGTAGAAGTTCGCGAACACGACCACAGCGATGTTGACCAGATTTTGAATGCCGTAGGAATGATTGATGTTTGTCTTCCACGCGGCGGTAAAAAGCTGATTGAAAATGTTGTTCGAAATGCACGTGTTCCTGTAATTGAAACTGGTAGCGGTGTGTGCCATCTTTTTATTGATGAATCTGCCGATTTGGAAATGGCCTGCCGCATTGCCGAAAATGCAAAAATCCAACGCCCAAGTGTCTGCAATGCAATTGAGTGTATTGTTGTTCACAGTGCCGTTGCCGCAAAGTTTCTGCCAATGCTTGAAAAGAAATTTGCCGGCCGCGTAAAGCTGCATGCAGATGAAAGAGCAATTGCATTTTTAGAGAATGCAATCCCGGCCACTTCAGCCGATTTTGGCAACGAATACCTTGACTACGAATGCTGCATAAAAACAGTTGATTCTGTTGAAGAAGCAATTGAATATATAAACACACATAACACAAAGCACAGTGAAAGTATAATTTCGCAGAGCCGGGCAAACACAAAGCTGTTCCAGTCAATGGTCGATGCTGCCTGTGTTTATGTAAATGCAAGCACCCGCTTTACCGATGGCGGAGAATTCGGCTTTGGAGCAGAACTTGGCATAAGCACCCAAAAGCTCCATGCCCGTGGCCCAATGGGAATCAAAGTGCTTACAACAACAAAATATTTAATTGACGGTGAAGGACAGATAAGGTAGGATTGCTCGCGGTCCCTGAGCCTGTCGAAGGGGCACAAAAAGGAGTTATAAAATGGGAAACATAAATACCGCATTACAGAATGCACGCAAAATAGTAATAAAGATTGGCAGCAACACACTTGCAAAATCGGACGGAACAACCAACCTTGATTTTATGATGAGCTTTGCCCAGCAGTGTGCAGAACTTATTAAACAGGGAAAACAAATAATCCTTGTTTCATCGGGAGCGCAGGTTGCCGGAGTTTCTACCTTGAAGGAATGGGCCCGCAAAAAGGATGTTCATTACCGCCAGGCCTTGTGTTCAATTGGTCAGGTTGAACTTATGCATCAGTGGCGAAAAGCTTTTCAGGCACAGGAACTTCATATTGGTCAGCTGCTTCTTACCAAGGATGATTTTGAAAACGAACACCGCTCTCTCAATATCCGCAACACACTTTTTACACTTATTGACGAAGGCGTAGTTCCAATCATCAACGAAAACGACAGCGTTAGTTATGATGAAATTAAAATTGGCGATAACGACAACCTGAGCGCCCTTACTGCAATTTTGTGGTCTGCAGATTTACTCATTCTTTTTGGCGACGAAAACGGCATTTTTACCGATAACCCGAAAACAAACAAAAATGCCCAGTTTATTGAAACAGTTTCTTCAATTCCAGAATTGCGTGAAAAAATTAAAATTGGCGGAACAAGTTCTTTTGGCACCGGCGGTGTAGAAACAAAAATCCAGGCAGCCGAAAAAGTTACCAAATATGGAATAGAACTTTTGCTGTCCAACGGTAAAAAAGAAAACGCCCTTCTGAGTCTGTTGGATGAGAACTCAAAGGGCACACTTTTTAAAGTTGAATCTTAAGGTTCAGATCATAGTCGAGAGGTACAGTCAGGCATAGCCTGCCTGTGCGCATTTTATCGGATAATCCTAAAACGACCCTTTCGGCTCGTTTTTTAACGGATTTCCGATTAGAGCGTCTTTTTAATTTTAATCTGCGCAATCATATCGGCATTGATGATGCGGATTGTTTTTTTGTCTTCGATTTTGATGAGGTTGTTTTCTACTTCAAGAACTTTTCCTGCATAACCAGAAATGCCGCCTTCGCCGTAGAGTTCAACCTGTTTGCCAACACATTCAGAAAGTAATTTTGATGACATAATTTGAGATTCTCCTTTTTGTCTATTTTTTCTTCGTATCCGTCGTTGTCGTCTTTTTCGTGCATATTCTGCCGGGAGAATTATGCAGAAGAAAATTATAAACCAGATATACCAACTTGAATTCATAATTGTATTTTATTGCTGTGGTTCGTCTTTTGTCAAATTCTTTGTTAAATCTTTGAAGAGATTAATAAAGAAAAGCGAAATGATGACTCCGCCTGCAATGTCTGTAAACCAGTGAACTCCGCAGACAAGTCGGCCAATAATTGTAACTGCCATAATTACAAGGCAAACTATTTTTAACAGCAAAACGACCTTTGCATTCTTGAAATAGTCTCCAATCACACTGATTGCTGTTCCAAAAATTGTAAGAATGAGCATTGTGTGTGTCGAAGGATATGATGGTTCAAGACCTTCAGCAGGATCTAAAACTACCGGTCGGTAGTTGAATGGAACTTTTTCAAAAAGTACATAAGCAAGAATTACAAGGATGTAAACTATGGCGAGCATCAAGAGTTTTTTGTCTACCTGCAAAAGGCTTTTTCTTTTTATGAGTTGAACTGCGCCAAGAACAGCAAATGCGGCCGCAACTAAAAGGGCTGCGTATCCAAGCACTTGTGTAAGTTCATACCAGAACAAGTGCATTCCAAAAAATTCATGCACTGCAACATTAAGTCCTGCAAAACCGATATGCGAACCTTCCGGGCCAACAGCCTGCACATCAAATAATCTTATCCAAAGGGAAAAGAGAATAAACAAAGAACAAAAAATATAAGAGTTAGCAAATTTTTTCATAATTTAAAAGTAACGCAGATACGGGAAGTTTGCAAGGTCTAAAAAAAATGATATATTAAATAAAAACAAAACGAGGCGAATTATGAAAATCGGATGTATAGGAACTGGTGCAATGGGCGGCGCAATTATGCGTGCTGTCTGCAAAAAATATGATGTTAGTCAGATTAAGGTAACAGATAAAAACACTCAAATGGGTAAAGCCTTTGCTCAGGAAACTGGCGCAGTATTTGTTGAAACCAATAAAGAAGTTCTTGACTGCGATTTTATTTTCCTTGCTGTAAAGCCTCAATTTTTAGGTCAGGTTTTTGACGAAATTGGAAAAGACATTCCAAAGTCTGCTGTTGTAATTTCTATGGCTGCCGGTGTAAAAATTGAAAAGCTCGAAGCGTGGGCTCCAAAGGCACGCTTTATACGAATGATGCCGAATGTCTGCGCACAGATTGGTCAGGCAATGACCGCAATTTCTTACAATGACAATATTATGCAGGAAGAAGCAGAACTTGCAAAAGAAATCTTAAGTACTGCCGGTAAAGTTGAAATTGTCCCTGAAAAACTTATGGATTGTGTAACTGCCGTTAGTGGCTCTGGTCCTGCTTTTGTTTTTATGTTTATTGAAGCAATGGCTGACGCTGCTGTTCGCTGCGGAATGCCACGTAGCCAGGCTTATACTTATGCTGCACAAACTGTATATGGTTCTGCCGGAATGGTTATGGAAAGCGATAAGAATCCTGCGGCTCTTAAAGATATGGTTTGTTCACCGGCAGGCACAACAATTGAAGGAGTTGCAGCCCTTGAAGAAAACGGTTTCCGTAATGCAGTTATAAAAGCCGTAACCGCCGCCTGCAACCGCTCGGTAGAATTAGGAAAGTAACGTAGGTCTTCCCGTAAACAAAATCCTCAGGTTCAATTTTATATAAGCACAAATTTCGCGCACATAAATATGGAGTGCTTTGATTTTTTCACAAGGCGTTCCAATGCCTTTTATGTTTGTAAATCCCATTCGTGCTGCAAGCCGTTCTGCCCTGCGCAAATGAAAATAATTTGTAATAACAGCAATATCGCTATTTAAAATATCCTGTTTGGAAACTCCCGCAAAATCTGCAAGCATCTGGCAGCTGTATTCAAAATTCTGAATTGTATCAAGCGCCTGATCTTCTACAAGAATGCGCTCTTCTTCCACTCCACGCAAAACAAGCTGACGTTTTAATTCCGGAGCTTCGGCAAAAGGAAGCCAGTGCAAGGTTCCTCCACTAACAACAACAACTGTATTTTTCTGTTCCGGCCTGTTCAAAAAATCTGCTGCAGCTTCAACACGCGAAATTACATTCCCGGGAAGCTTTCCGTTTTTATCAATACCACCACCAAGTAGAATTACATAATCTACACTGTTATTAGGGTCAACTAACTTTGGTCGCAAAATAAAACAAAGGTTTATAACTGAAACAACAAGCCCCACAGCAGCAACACAAAGCACAGAAATTTTCACAGGCTTTTTCCAGATACTCCAGAACGACCGCTCTTTTTTAATTCTGTAAACACCGCAAAAAATCAGATAAGCACCAAGCGCTGCCCAGATATGTGTAAACGAAAAAACATTATCTAAAAAAGTTCCGGGAGTCATGCAGAGCAAAAGTACATCATACGACACAGAAAAAAATCCCCAAATTATAAGAAGCCCTGCAAGTATTTTGTTTTTATTCATAATTGAATTATATCATATATTATTACCATAATCATAGATTTTTTTACTTGCATTCCACGCCCGCTTTTTGTAAATTTATAATATATGAATCTGCTTGATTTTGAGTATCTTGAAAATAATCTTGATACCAAAAGCCAGTATGGAAGCGACACCTGTATTGCAAATCTTTTTTTGCTGCAGGAAAAATACAACACCTGGCTTAAAATCCATAACAATATTTTGTTCCGCTATTACTATGGTGACGAAAACCGCACTGGCTATGGATTTCCTTTGCCCTTGAAAAACGCTCCTGCAGACTGGCTCAAATCAGCACTTGAATTTATTTTTGAAGACGCAAGAACCCAGCAGCGAGCGCCAGCCTTTTGCCTTATTACACGCGAACAAAAAGACCAGCTTGATTCCTGCCTTTCGAAGTTTTTTAAAAAGCATGTTTCCTGGAAAACAAATCAGGATGACTGTGATTATGTTTATTTGCAGAAAAATCTTGCAGAGCTTCCGGGATCCCTCTATCAGAAAAAAAGAAATCATGTTTCGCGCTTTAACCGCATTTACGGTTCCGACTGGGAATTCAAATCTTTCCCGCAAAATGATATTGCCCAGGATATTCTTGCTATTGCTCAAAAATGGTATGAAGAAAAGGGTGAGGAAAATCCTGTGCTTAAGCTGGAGCTGCAGAGTGTAGAGCTTGCACTTCAAAATGTTGAACCCCTTAGGTTTACAGGTGGAGTGCTTTATGTAAAAGGTAAGCCCGCTGCAATGACCCTTGCGTCCCCGATTTCGGATTCTGTACTTGATGTGATTTATGAAAAGGCAATTGAAGAATTTGAAAACGATGGCGTGTATGCAGTTCTTAATCAACAGTTTTCAAAACGCTGTGGTTCGTATTTGTATTTAAACCGCGAAGAAGATATGGGCGTTCCGGGCCTTCGTAAAGCAAAGCTTTCTTACAAGCCGACAATTGTTCTTGAAAAATTTTACGGAGCTGTGGAGTAATCATCGTGCTGTCATCAATCTTAAAAAAATCAGACTGTGCCTCCTGCAAGTTCTGCTGCTCCTTCCGTCGCCAAAGTCTTTGGGAAACTCCTGTTTTTTCAAACGACACGGCCCAAAAATTACAAGCGCTTTTTCCACAAGCTCGCTTTCGCCAAACCAGCAGCAACAGCAAGACAATAGATCTTTCACATTTATACAAAACAGACAATCCAAACGAAGAAGCTCCCTGCCCTTTTCTTGATTCAAAAAATGGCTGCAGCCTTCCACCCGAACTTAAACCTTTTGATTGCAGCATCTGGCCGTTCCGCGCCGTCCGCACAAAAGAAAATACAATTGAAGTTGCACTTACCCCAACTTGTCCTGCAATAAACAAAGTTCCTCTTGAAAAAATCAAAGCACTTTTAGATTCAGGCCTCAGGCAAAAAATTATTGATTACGCTGCAAATCACCCTGATATTATAAAAGAACAATCCGATTTTTTGTCAAATATAATGTAAACCTCGCAGGGTGGGCGTGGTTTACATTTCCCCGCGCCTTTGTTATACTCCTCTTATGTCAAAATCAATACTCAGAACAACTTTTATTGCTTTATTTGCAGCCATTATTTGCATTGGTTGTTTTATAAAAATTCCGCTTGGTGTAATTCCTGTTGTTTTGCAGAACATGCTTTGCATTTTGTGTGCTGTTTTGCTCGGAGGCATTTGGGCCGGTGCACCTACAGCTTTGTTCCTTGTTGCAGGTCTTGTTGGACTTCCTGTTTATTCCGGCGGCGCTGGCGGACTTGCAGTATGGCTTGGACCAACCGGCGGATTTTTACCAGGATATCTGCTTGGTGCTGTTGCGGCTGGTTTTATAGCAGGTCGTCCTCGCATAGAAGAAAAAAAACTAACTGCAAAAATTGTGCTTCGAGTTAGCCTTGCTGTTTTAGCCGGAATGATTATTTTGTATATTCCCGGCGTAATCCGTTTTTCATATTGGGCAACTGCTGCGGGTAAAATCCCTCAAGACAAAACTGCACTTACCTATACTCTTGCTACCTGTGTAATTCCATATATCCCGGGAGATCTTTTAAAAATCGCTATTGCAGTTCCTGTAGCCTTAAAGCTCAGGCCTGTTGTAGCCCTTTATTTATATGACACAAATGATTGTGAAAACTCAGATTATGACACCACAGATTAAAATCGAAAATTTATCAAAAACATTCCACACCCCAAACGGAAAAATCAAAGCACTCGATAACATCAGTCTTGAGATTTTTGAAGGTGAATGTGTTGTTGTTGGCGGCGAAAACGGCTCGGGAAAAAGTGTTCTTATGTCTATTATAGCGGGTCTTGAAAAAAGCGACTGTAAAAATGTTGAAGTTAGCACTCCCCCTGCAGGACTTGTTTTTCAGGAAGCAGAAACTCAGATTCTTGGAGAAACCCCTGCCGAAGACATTGCGTTTGGTCCACAAAATCAGGGCATGAAAAAAACCGAAGTTGAACTTGCCGTAAAAGCCGCTCTTGAAAAAACAGGCCTTACCCAAAAAGCAGATTTTCCTGCCCGCTTTCTTTCTGGTGGTGAAAAACGCCGCCTTGCCATAGCGTGCATGCTTGCAATGAAGTTTCCTGTAATTATTCTGGACGAGCCTTATGCAAACCTTGACTACAGCGGCGTTAAACAGGTAAATGCCCTTATCCGCGAGCTAAAATCAGACGGTAAAACAGTTATAATCCTTACGCACGAAATAGAAAAATGCCTTGGCCTTGCAGACCGCTTTATTGTCCTTTTCCACGGTAAAAAAGTTTTTGACGGCAGCCCGCAAGGTGGACTTAAACAAAATCTTGAGCAATGGAATATCAGAAATCCGATTGTTGAATATAAAAACGCCGGAGATTTAGTATGGTAACCTTAATAAAAATCCTTTTGGTTCCGGCCATTAGCATTGCAGTTTTTGTTCTTCCCTGGCAGGTGGCTCTTGCGCTTAGCCTGGTACAAATCATTTTAAGCTTTTGCTTTCACATAACCTTGCGCGACCAGCTTATGTATTTACGCGCAATCCTTTATTACGCTGTACTTATTTTAATTGTAAATCTTTTAACAAAAGCTCCTCTTGTTCCAACTCTCATAATGCTTTTAAAGCTTTTCTGTGTAATGCAGACAGCCGCTCTTGTGTTTAATACATCTACTCCGCTGCAAATCAGGCAAGCCCTGAAAAAAGCTCCCTTTTCACAAGCCTTGACACTTTTCATCTGCTTTATTCCACAGGTTTCAAAAAACTGGGAACAAATAAAAAAAGCCTGGTTCGCCCGCGGTGGCAAAAAAACTCCACGAATGCTCCTTGTTCTTCTTCCTGTTTTGTTTTCTGTAGGTATGAAACAAGCCTGGAATACTGCACGAGCGCTTTGTGCACGAGGTTATGCAAAGTAATTCCTTTTGTTTACAACTCGAACTTTATCATATATAATATTTGTATATCTAAAATCCCATCGTTAAAAGTGCCTTGGTTCCTTTGGAACTTAATTTTTTTAACATCCGAAGAGGTTTTGCATGAGAAAAATCAAATTACCCGGAAGGCATGAATTTATTGAAAAAACTCTCGACAGTATAACTTCAAAAAAACGGGCACATATAATTTTCTACTTTTTGTTGTTAATTCTTTTTAATATTGCAAACTATTTTCTTAAAGCAACAGTTACTTCGCAAGATGTTTTGATGCTTGGAAAAATTGTTGTCCCTATTGCCACATTACCTGGAGTTTTTTCTTCCCTTGCAAATATCTGCCTTATTCTTCTTGTTGTTCTTTTTGAAACTCTGGGCTTTGTAACAACTTTCATTATTCTTACCTATCAAACAATAAAACTTATAGTAATAATTTTTGTATTTCATCAGGGATCAAGTCTTGCCGGTATTTTTACAGACCTGTTCACTTTACTTGCTGTTATTATAATGTATTTAAATAACAAACAAATAAATAGAATTCAAAAAATCTTACGCGAACAGGCTGTAACAGACAGTCTTACCGGTCTTCCTAACAGACTTGCCTGCAATGAGCTCATAAAAACTCTTGTTAAAAAAGGTGAAAAATTTGCTTTAGCAATGATTGACCTGAACAATTTTAAAACTATAAACGACACCCTTGGTCATAACGCAGGAAACGAAGTTCTTAAAGAAATTGCAACCCGCTGGAAATATGGGGCCGATTCTGGTCTTTCTGGTACTCACGATTTTATTACACGACAGGGCGGCGATGAATTTACTTTGATTATCCGAGACTTTAAAACTGATGACGATATTTATAATGCCATAAAATATTACGAATCGGTTCTTGAAAAAAGGATTAAGCTTAAGGAACGCGACTTTTTTGCTTCTGCAAGCTTTGGATACGCAGAATATCCTGCCGATGCCGATAACACAGATACTCTTTTTTCTTATGCCGACATGGCCATGTACGAAATCAAACGTGCAAACAGCAGCGCCCACATTCTTCGTTTTACTCCCGATTTACTTGCCGATGGTGAACACAGCATTGAAATTGAGCGAAAAATCAGAACAGCTCTTGAAGAAGATACAATCTATTTTGATTTACAACCGCAGTTTGATATGAATCATAAACTCCGCGGATTTGAAGCTCTTGCCCGCATGAAAGATAGTGAAGGAAATATTATTCCACCTGGAGAATTTATTCCTATTGCCGAAACAGTTGGTCTTGTTGATAGAATTGATGACAGGATTTTCCGTAACTCTACAAAATTCTTTGGCGAGCTTATAAAAAAATCGGGAATTGATGCTGTTTTAAGTGTAAACGTTTCTGTTCGCCATTTGATTAAGGATAATTTTGTTGACGAAGTCAAAAGCGTGCTTAAAAAGAACGGCGTTCCTCCAAAACAGCTGGAGCTTGAAATTACCGAATCTATTATGATTGATTCCGAAGGCCCTGCCATTACAAATATTAAAGCGCTTAAAGAAATGGGCATTCGCATTGCAATTGATGATTTTGGTACAGGCTATTCTTCGTTAAGTTATTTGAACCGCATTCCGGCCGACTTGCTTAAGATTGATAAATCATTTATTGACAAAATGAATTCAAGCGATTCTTCAAAGCAGTATGTTGCTTCGATTATTTCTATTGGACACATCATGAACTTTGATGTAATTTCCGAAGGTGTTGAAGGCGATGATCAGCTGAGCACTCTGCGCGACATTGGCTGCGATTTGATTCAGGGATTCATTTGGGGTCATCCAATGTCGCCGGAAGAAGCCGAAAAGCTTGTTCACCAGATGATGATTGTTTAGTTTTATCAGCGGTTTGCAGACTTTACAATTTTTCTCGCCATTTTTTCGGTAATTCTACCGTTGGAAATGCTTATTAGACTTTCCAGCGGATTTTCTTCAAGTCCCGTAATGCCAATTTTTACAGCAGGATCATCTTTAGATTTACTTTGGCTTGTCAAAATTATAAACAGTCTGAACAGCTTTAAAAGATTTCTAACATAAGCGCTTTCTTTTGACATTTCAATCAGGCTGTCTGTAATTGTAAATTCTCCTTTTTTATGACGAGGATGTTTTACAAAAACTCCTGCCTGTTCTTCTTTGTCGGGGCGAACAAGCTCTTCAAGTTTTTCACCTTTGATTTTTACTGGTGCCGAAAGTCTTATGTCTTTTACACTTGAACCGGCACATATTTCATATTCACCGCCAACTATGGCAAAACAATTTTTCTTTGTTGAATAAACACTAAAGGCACGGTCATCAAGTTCAAAAGAAACTGTTTTCTGTTCGCCTGCTTTAAGGAAAACCTTTGAAAATGCGCGTAGTTCTATACAGGACCACGAATAATTAAGGTCATGCTCCGGATTTTTAACATAAATCTGCACAATTTCGCTACCGTCGGCAGGGCCAATATTTTTGATTGTTACCGTTGCGGTCCCTGAGGCACTCGAAGGGCCGCTTTCAAAATTCAATTTCAAATCGCTATATTCAAACTTCGTATAACTCAGCCCATAACCAAACTCATACTGAACCGGAATGTTTTTTGTTTCGTACCAGCGGTAACCAACAAGCGGACCTTCAACATAATCAACATCAAGATCATTTGCAGGACTTCCAACTTCTACCTTAAAAGGCCAGGTTTCGGCAAGCTTTCCGCTCGGATTTTTTGTTCCCGAAACTAAAGCAGCACAAGCCTGTCCACATGACTGACCACACAAATACATATGTAAAATTGCATGTGCTTCAGGGGCAAAAGTCAAATCAATAGCAGAGCCGCTGAAGGTTATGAGTGCAATATTTTTTGTTATCTTAATAATTTCTTTATAAAGGTCTATATGACTTTGCGGAAGCTTAAGGTCTTCACGGTCAAAACCTTCGCCTTCGTAAGATTCTTCAAGACCACAAAAATAAAGAACAGGTACGCGAGGATTTTTTGAAACAACCTGATTAATTGCTGCAACAGCCTGTAACTTTCGTTTTTCATTGATTTTCTGTTTTTTGCTTTGTTTACAGAATGTCGAAATGTAGCCCGGAACATATTCAACATCATAATATTCTTTAAGGGCTTCAACCGCAGTTGCATAAGGCGCAACATTTATATGACTTGAACCACCGCCCTGGAAGCGCATATTCTGTGAAAGTTCTCCAACAACGAGGATTTTCTGTTTTGGTGATTGAGGTTTTAGCGGGAAGAATCCGTCGTTTTTAAGAAGCACTGCACTTTCGCAGGCAAGCTCAAAAGCAATGTCATGCTGATTTTTAAAATCAACAGGCTCACATTTTTGACCGCCCGCAAATTCATCCTTGTGTTCATTGTACTCGAGCGCAAGATTTATAATTCGTTTACAGGCAATATCAAGGTCCTGCTGGGTCAGTTCCCCTTTTTCATAGGCCGCTTTTAACTGTTCTTCAAAATATCCGTTTGAGTCCGGCATTCCCAAATCAAGGCCTGCTTTAAGGCTGTTTACGGCATCAATGTTGGCACCCCAGTCAGACATTACAAGTCCCTTAAAGCCCCATTCATCACGAAGAATATTTGTAAGAAGTTTTTTATTTTGGCTTAAAAAGACCCCGTTGATTTTATTATAGGAGCACATAATTGAATGCGGCTGAGAATTTTTTACAGCGCGTTCAAAGCCTGCAAGATATATTTCGCGCATTGTACGTTCATCGGCATTACTAGAAGAAGTCTGACGGAATTTTTCCTGATTGTTCATTGCAAAATGCTTAAGGCAAGCCCCTACGTTTTTATTTTGAATGCCTTGTACAAAAGCCGAAGCAAGCTCGCCGCTAAGAAGAGGATCTTCCGAAAAATATTCAAAATTACGACCGCATAAAGGAGAGCGTTTAATATTCATTCCGCAGCCAAGAACAATCTGAACATTTTCGGCCTTTGCTTCGGTTGCAATTGCATCGGCCATTTTGCGGGTTGCGTCCGTGTTCCAGCTTGAAGCAATTGCACACGCAGTCGGAAAACAGGTTGCAACATTGCTGTCGTTAATATCAATAGTTGTGCTGTCCGTCTGATGCCTTAGTCCGTGTGGCCCGTCGCTAACAGAAATAACCGGGATTTTACCATTTGCATCAAAAGTATCCCAGCTTCCAACCCCATTCAAAAGTCTGATTTTTTCATCCACCGAAAGTGTGTTCAAAATTTCATCTGCGTTTTTCATAATTTAAGTATAAACTATTATTTGAAATAATCAAATTTGTATGTTAATCTATTTTTAATAAGGAGTTTTGTTATGACAAATATCAACGACGTTTGCGATTTTATAAAAAAATGCGGAGTTTACTACCTTGCAACTGTAGAAAACGACCAGCCACGAAACCGCCCTTTTGGAACAATCAACCTTTTTGAAGGCAAACTTTACATCCAGACCGGCAAAGTAAAGGATGTTTCCAAACAAATCCAGAAAAACCCAAAAGTAGAAATCTGCTGCTTTGCAGGCGGCGAATGGTTACGTTTAGCCGGCGAATTAGTCCGCGACGACCGCCTGGAAGCCAAAGAAGACATGCTCAACAACTACCCGGATTTGAAGAACATGTACTCTGCAACAGATGACAACACAGAAGTTTTGTATTTTAAGAACGCCACAGCCACATTGTACAGCTTTGGTGGAGCGCCGCAGGTGGTGAAGTTTTAAGCTAAAAAATCAATATTAAATTTGCAAAACACCTCAAGTTATGATAAGATATGAATAGTTATGAATGGTTATGAATCTTTTTATAACTTATGAAGAGTTATGAAAGGTTATGAAACTTGGGGGTAAAAATGAAAACAGATAATCCTTTTTCTCTTTCTTTTGGTCGACAACCCATAACTTCTGTAAACCGCCTGGAAGATCTAAATGAAATTACTTCTGCTTTTTCAGCAAATAATCCTGTTTACCAAACCTATTTAATCAGTGGCTTGCGTGGAAGTGGAAAAACGGTTCTTATAACAACTGTTGTTAAGGAGCTTATTAATACAGGAAACTGGATTTCTGTAGATTTAAATTCATCAGTAGACTTGTTAGAAGATTTTGCCATGAGACTTTCTGATGCCTGTAAAAAAACTACAAACCTTACAGAAGGCGGCATTGATATTTCTCTTGCCGGCTTTGGAATAGGGTTATCTGGTAGTAAAGGCGAACGAGATAATGTAAGTAAGATTGAATCATTACTGGAATATGCAAAAAAGAAAAATAAACGAGTTATAATAACAATAGATGAAGTTATTCCAAATGAAAGCATGCGCATTTTTACCAGTCAATTTCAAATTTTTGTAAGAAAAGATTTTCCTGTGTTTTTAATTATGACCGGTTTATACGAAAATATTTATGCAATTCAAAACGATTCACAGCTAACATTTTTATTGCGTTCTCCTAAAATTATGATGGAACCACTAAGTATTCTTCAGATTAAAAATCAATATCAAACAATATTTAATTTTGACGAAACAAATGCTCTAAAATTTGCAGCACTAACAAAAGGTTATGCCCTTGCATTTCAAGCATTGGGCTTTTTATATTGGGATTATAAAGACCAGCTTTCTTTTGAAGAAATCTTAAAAAAATTCGACGAACTTCTTGAAAATTTTGCATATAAAAAAATATGGGAAAGCCTTTCGGCAATCGAGAAAAAAATAATTGTTACGTTTGACAAAAAAGATAAGCTTAAAGTCAATGAAATTCGAGAGGCCTTGTCTATGACTTCACCCGTTTTTTCAAAATATCGAGAACGCCTTTTGAATAGAGGAATATTGCTTTCAACAGAATACGGTTCTCTAGAATTATCCCTCCCAAGATTTGGAAAAATTGCTAAAATTTTTCTTGCTTATGAAGAGGGATAATTTGTATAAAAACAATTAACTTCTTTTTCCTAACATATTTTGTGCAAAAAGATCTGCCTTTATTTCTCGTTCATTTTCAACAGATTCAAAATCTATGAATCGTTGTTTTGCATCTCCGTTTATAAAGTGTCCGATTTCATGAAATAAAGTGAACCAGAAACTATCTGGTCGTTTTGCACAAAGTGTCATGCAAATTATAGTTTTATTATCAGAATTTGTTTTTATAAATCCTTGAACTGGAGCCCCTTTAAAAGTTGGAGCTATTACAAAAGCAATTCCACATAAAGAAAAATATTCCTGAAGTTTTTTGTTTATCTTATCTTGAGAAAGACGATATAGTTTTTTTATTTCTGGACAGATTTTTAATAGTTGTTTTATTTGTTCTTCTCGAGGTAATTCTTTTGTAGTTACTTTTTCTGAAAGAGACTCACAGATTCTTTGCCATGCAAATAAAACATATGGATCATATTTTACATTTGTTTGAACTTTGAAAGCTCCAAAAGAAACAAGATATGATATTGCTGTAAGATTGCTAACATTTAAGTATTTTCTTAATTCAAGTATATTCTGTTCCATTTGTTTTTCTTTAGAAATAAACTTTTTTTCTACAATGTAATTAAAAACATCTTTTAATCGTTTGAAAATAGAAATTTCTTCTTTTGAAATTGAGTGCAATTCATCAAACTCAAGAAGCTGCCGGTCATACAAAGCTTGTAAACCAATCCAGAATTCTGCATCTATTCCTAAGGCATATTCCAACTTTTTTGCAAAATTTACAGAAATATTTTTTTCTTCGCTAAGAACTGTGCTAATATGTTTAGCAGAAACTCCTGTTCGTAAAGCAAGCTCCTGCTGCGACATATTTCTTTCTTCTAAAACCTCTCTTAAAGTTTCTCCAGGATGAATAATCATCTCACGCGATAAGCCACTCATTTTTGTCTCCGTTTTTGCAAGTATTGGGCCAATCTTTTTTTGAAGTAAATTTTTGGAATTAGGAATATCGTATAAGTCCGAAAAGTATTGCTGTATTGAAGAAGATGAATATTCTATTTCCATAAAATTACCTAATAGGTAATTTAATATGTGTTTGGAAATTTGTCAAGGGAATAATTACCTTTTAGGTAATTATTCCCTT
Source organism: Treponema sp. (assembly GCA_017617115.1). Taxonomy (GTDB): domain Bacteria; phylum Spirochaetota; class Spirochaetia; order Treponematales; family Treponemataceae; genus Treponema_D. Next base: position 11,607 of record JAFZXA010000108.1, on the reverse strand, counting down.
ATTGTTTTTATTTCATTTGGGCGGTTTCGATGTAGCCGTTGGAACCATCGGTTATGGCATAACCGAGAACCGGATTCTTAGAACCATTACCGTAAATAAGACCATAACTGTCTTGTTTAACTCCAGGGAGTATATTTTCAGTATTTACGCCAATGTTACTTTCTGTTGGTATTCCTCCATCTTTCGTTGAATAAGTTAGTTCTCCGGCAGATGTTTTCCATACTCCAATATTTATATGATCTTCCGGAACTCTACTTGAAGTTGGAATTATGGTTATTTCCCAATTTCCTGTATAAGAATCTTGAATTGCTCCTTCTGATGCATTTAGAACAGAACCGCTGTCTGCCCAATACGCCATCTTTGGTCTTGCACTACTTCCGGCATAATAACTAATATACGGAACTGGATTATTATTCACCAAAGCGACATCAATATTTAATTCTGTACCTATAATGCCGTACGAATCTACAAGACACTTTTTGATATTTGATGTATTTTCAAAATCTGGTATATACGCATACCAAACATCTCCATTCAAACCATCATATGCTGTAATATGTACTCCTTCGTTAGCATCAACACAAACTTTACAGTATTCTCCAATTCCATTTTCAAAAATTGGAACAGGTTTTGTCCAGCCTGTATCAGCTTGTAAATAGGTTTTTTCTACTACTGATTTTGGAGTCATGTTATATGAGTATAGTAATTGAGAATTATGAGCATCCCACCAAACAGCAACAACAGCATCATCAGAATTACCAGCTCCTTGTATTGCTGCAATACTAACATATTTTCCTGCATAGACTGGTTGTGGGTTCTGTTCATTTGTCATTACAGCAGCAGATTCTGTTGTGCCATCAGATTTAACAACTTTATTTTTTGTTTGTCCTGCAATTAAAGAATTATGATTTAATCTATAAATACCATAATCTGAAGGTGTTTGGTTGCTAAAATTGACAAGCCATTTATCACCTGCTTCTGAACCTAGACCATAATAATCTCCAAATAAAGTACTTCCACTATCACCTTTGCTTGTATCTGTAAAATTACCCCATTTAAAACGAATTTCATCATTTATATCATCATAATAAGCTAAATATAAAGTTGTTGTGTTCGTATTGACAGCAGTCGTTGCAAGACTTGGAGACTGAACTCTTTCTTTATTATAATTGTTGTAAGGGGCTTTATTAGTATCAAATTCTATTTGTCCTATCATTTCCAAACGGAATTGATTTGTTCCGTTATTATAACCTTCATATTTATCATAAGTTCCTGTTCCCCAACGACTTGTAAATAATCGGAATTGGTCTGCTTTTGAAGCATTAATATCACCACCCGCTACAGTAGCAAAAGAATGTCCATATTTATCATATGCCAATCCAATACTTGTCCAAAAATCAATACCAGAAACCCAATAATAGTGAGAGCTGATAGCTTTTCCTTTTGGATTTGTTCCATATGGCATACTAAAATAAAGGGTACCATTAACAAAGGCAAATCCAACACTATGATTTACAGGATCTATAGCCATAACAGGTTGAACAGCGGTACCATTTTTGGGCTTAACTGCTTTAGGACTAATATTCCACACATCCATCTCAACATCATCTGTCAATAAATTATTATTATCTCCATTCGGCTGGCGGTTGTAGTAATAGGTTGAGTAGGTTGTCTCGTCTCCGGTTGGATTTATTTCCAGATTTACAGAACCTGTATATGAACCTCGGCCCTCATTGTTATTTTTGTTGTTTAGTGTTTCTACGCCATTTATTTTGAGACAGATTGTTCCTGATGTTGTTACGTTAGAAACAGGGAATGTTACAACTTTATAAGCCGCATATTCCGATTCTGGATTTGTATCTGACTTTGGTCCAGATGGATAGTCGTTATTTGCAGTTGCACCATCTGCCGGCTCCGCAAGAGATACTGATCCATACATTGGAACATATCCTGCATTGCCTAAATTGAATCCGTACAAATATGCAGTTCCATCACTTGCAACAGGATAATGTCCAAGAGCGGTTCTGTTGTATACAGACCAGTTATTCTTTTTGAGCGATGCTAAAGATGTATAAACTTTTGCAATGTATGGCACAACATCAATTCTGTAGCTTGGGGTTTGATTTTCGCTGTCGTAAACCGGGCGGCCGTTGCTCATTTCAACACTTTCGCCAGAAAGCTTGTAACCTGTCTGATCTTTTGATAAATCAAAGCTTTCTGGAACAGAAGATTTCTTTGGATTTTGGTAGTCATAACTAGTACTACTACCATTAAGTGTTGCCTTACCACGATCTTCGGCCTTTATTTGTACCAGAACGTTTGTAGCTGCCGATGTAGCAATTCTTGAAGTATCAATCTTTATCTTCCAGTGAACAAGGTTATATTCTTTATTACCTTCTGCTTTAAGCTCTTCGGTAGCAGATACAAGTTCTATACCATCATCTGCAAAATTTGGAACCGAAATCATCTGTCCTTTTGTTGAAGAATTGTCTCTTCGGTCTCTTTGAGCAACAAGTCCAAAGTTTCCAAAGCCACTAAGTCCAGGGAAGTTAAGATAAAGCTTTTCTACCGCAACATTATCTTTTGCAAAACCTTCAAGATAAATTACGCCTGAAACCTTAGGATCAAGGTCAAATTCCTCTCCTTCTGTTCCGGTATAATCAAAACCAGTTTCCTGCAAATCTTTTTCAAGTTCGATGTGTCCAAAAGCAATTCCGTCTTTATAAACAATACTGCTGTTGTTTTTGTCGCCTATAGGAATAGAATCCCAGTAGAACGGTTTTATACCAGCAGTTGGAGGTGTTTCATCGCGCAATTCAACATTAACTTTAAGAAGAAGTTCTGCTTTGTTACTGTCTGTTCCTGGTGTTGTTCCTTCTGTTTTATCCCAGATAGTAAAGCCCAGAACATTATTTCCGTCTGTTGGAATATCTTTTAGTAAAGTCAAGGTATCAATAGAAATTGTTGTTGAATTTTCAGAACGAATATCGTCATTACCACTATGTGTGTTGTTAAGACTATTTGCAGATGTACTCTTGTTGGTTCCGTTTACAGAATAAGTCCAGCTTAAGCCGTTGTTTCCACCAACTACTTCTGGAATAATCTTTATTGCACCCTTTACAGTCATTACGGAATTCTTTGTATCATCTATTGCCGTAATATCTGTTCCATCATTTGGAAGAGCAAGTTTTGAAATCTTAACACCGTTTGCAGCCTGACCATTTACAGTAATGTTTGGTTTTTTGTTTAAACCTTCAACTGCATATATACCACTGTAACCTGTTCTTAATTCTGATTCTTCAACTTCACCGCTGCCGTTTGTATCAGTACCAAACTTTACACCTGCAATGCGAGGCGCATTGTTTGCAACTATTGCATTGTATGTTTTATAAGTTTTATTTCCGGCCTGATCATAAGCAACAAAGTGAATCTGAATTGTACCGTCTTTTATGTTCTTTGAGTTGATTGAAACTGTCCATTCACCGCTAGATTCCTTGTAGCTTTCAACCATTTCATCACCGTCATCATTTGTGATTTCATGAGTTGAATCTCCAAAGTATGTTGTAATTCCAAGTTCAGAAACTGTGTTATCAATTACTTGTGCCAGAGCAAAATCGATGTTTACTGTTCCGTTATCAATCTTTGAATCGATTGTAACTATTTTTTTACCGTTAGCACCAGCAGTAATAGATTTTATTGTGTAAATAACATCATTTATACGGCAAAGTCCACCAGTACGTGCAAAAGCAGGAACATCATCTTGTGGAACTTCAATTTCAATTCCATTCTTTGCTGTACAATTTGCTGCAGTTTTCCAATACAAGTTTCCATCGCTCGTAAGAGAATTTTGTGTATAACAGTTATCGGTTCCCGATCCTTGTGCTTTCATTACATCGGTAACATAATTTGTACTGTTCAAAGTTCGTGTTACATAGAATGCAATTCTCTTAAAGCCACTCTGGTCTCCAAGTTCTGTGAGAGTTCCTTTTATTTCACAAACACCATCAGATTGAACAAGGGTATTTGTTTGATCTGCTTTTAATGTTGTACTTTCAAATTCTGGTGGAATATTATCATAATAAAGTTTTATATCTGCCGTACTAGTTTTTTCACCACCAGTTTCTTTAGTAACAAGTGTAATAGTTGGTCCATAAACTGTTTCGGAATCAATAGCTTTTCCTACAGGAATGTTTAGTTTTCTTCCCTTGTAAGGTGTTGTTGTTACCTCATAGTATTGGCTTTCAAGATCTATTCCATTTAGTTTTACATAATCAATTCCACTTTCATCTTCTACAGAACCTGTAAGCCACCATTTGCCCTGAATCCACATTCCTGGTGTATAGAGCATACTTGCCGTAATAGAACCTGTTCCTGTTTTATTAGTTGAATATTGTACTAAAGTCAAAGGATCGTTGTTTCCAAAAGTTGGAGAATCCGGATCAAGTGTAAACCAGGTTATTACAGGTTCACTTACTTTATTTGATTTACTTATTGCGTATGCTCGTACGGCAATATCTCTGTTTCCTTCAGTATTAAATTCTGATGCTGCATTCAGAATAACATTCCAGCTTTGTTTTGAACCACCAGCTAAAATACCTCTTGCAACAACCGTACCTTCAGAATTTTCTATATCCTCAATAGAGTATTCTATTGTTTTTCCTGCACCTGTTGCGGTGTCAATAAGTGTTTGCAAAGAAGTTTCCCAATCACTGGTAAACTCGTTCTGTGCAATATTATAAGCAGGATTTTCATGATTGTAAGCAGGATCTATCTGTATAAAGATTTTATCAACTTCATTTGTTGCTATAGAAGTAGAACCTGTAATTGTAATTACACCACCAACCTTTGATTCTTTTGATGGATATGTAATTGATACAATAGGCTTATCACCTTGTGTCAAAATTGTAAGAGGAAGCTTTTTAGGATTTTCTTTTCCTGAATTTCCAAGCTTATCTACTGCATAAAGCCACAAACAAATATCTTTTTGTGTTGCAGATGTTGTTGTTCCTTCACCATAAAGTTCATCTATATAGGTATTGAACAAGTCTGTATAATAAACATCTTCTGAAATATCAGAATTACCATTAAATACTGATGTCCAGGAAAGGGCACTTCGCTTTTTGATTGACTTATATGCAGAAACACCACTTGTGGCTGGCTCTACATCTTCCCCTTTTGTTACAGCAAGATAAATATCCTGTACGTCACTTGAATCGCTGGTACGACCACGAACTGTAACATTTGTTTGAGCAACACCGGCTGTTCCGTACAGTTCTGCATTTGCGGAAGGGCTGTCTATATCAACTGTAGGCGGAACATTATCAATTTCTATATCTATTGTACTTGTATGATTATGATTTGCATTATCTACAGTTTTGACTTCTATTCGTTTCTTTTCGACAATTGTAGTACCTATTGAAGAAAGATCTATCTTAAACAAAGCTGCCGTTTTGTTTTCTGAACGTTTGATTGCTGTTTGTGCGTCTCCACTTCCAAAAAACAAATCAACACTCTTAATTCCGTTTTCATCCTTTGCTTTTACAAGAATATAAATTTGTTTTGTACTACCACCAAGCGCTTCTGGAATATTTGTAAGATCTCGCCATTTTGTCAGGTCTGCAGGAATATTTGTATTACTGCTATTAAACAATTCGTTTAGAGCTGCTTCCGTTGTAACTGTAGAAAAATCTTCTCCTGAATAATAAATACAAGGAATAGATGGTTCTTTAAGGTCAATCTTAGTATTAAGAACAGTTTCGCCTGTTTCCGAAGATTTATAAGCAAGTTTTGGAGCATTAACTGTATCATCTTCTTCTGTACTAAGGGTAGATACAAAAACAGTCCCTTTTGAATCTGTTACTTCAAAGTAAATTGTCTGCGCTCCATCTTTATCTGAAGGAATTGTATAAGAAAGTCCATTTTCTGAAGTATAGTATTTATTTCCCTGATCATCTGTTTCTTTCCAGGTTGTTCCATCAAATGATATTTTAACACTTGTTACTTCACCATCATCATCAGAAACAGAAGCATACAAATCTTCTTTTGTTATCCAAATTTTACCATCTACCGGGTCAGTTTTTGTAATATCGAGATTTGAAAATTTGATTACAGGACGGTCACTGTTCTGATCTATAACAAGATTATGTGTAGTTGCAAATTTTACATTTCCGGTTCCTGACTTGTCAGTCCCAGAAACTGTAAAATAAGCAGTGGTTCCGTTTGATACTACGTCTGTTTCGTTCATCTTGAGCTTTGTTGTATCAATTGTAAAGCTCCATTCACAAGAACTTGTTTTCCATGTTGTATTTTTAACTGCAGTAGGATTTTGTTCTGTTCCCTTTACTAATTCAACCCACTCTGCTGCTTCATCAGTTTTCCAATATAACTTTGGAGCTTTTGCTGTATCTACACCAGCACCGTTTCCATCTGTTACATTACCACTAATAACTATTTCTTTATTTACTGATGAGCCGGCTGTTGGAGAAGCAATTGTAACTGTTGGTCCATCAACATCTACCTTTATAGTACCAACCGACTGTTTCTTTTCGTTTCCTGTACCGGCATTATCCTTAGCAACTGCATAAATTGTATAAGTCGTTTCTGCATCTGAAAACTTTGAAGCCGGTATAATTATAGACCAATCATTATATCTTTCTTCTCCATTTTCACCTTTTGTTTTTCCGGCTGTAGTTGTTTGAGTAACAATACACTTTGTAATATTTGCATAATCTATATCTTGTGTTTCTCCAATTAACGGAGGTTTATCACCATCTTCACCGCTGTAAACTTCGAGCTCGTCCTGATTAAGATAAAATTTCAACGAACGTATACCGGCTCCTGTGTCATTAACTGTTCCAGAAAGCTCGATTGTACCGCTCTGGTTTGTATAAATAATATCTGAACTATTTGTTGTAATATCTGGAACAACTGTGTCTACATTTAATGAATAATTAACAAAGTTTCCATTCTGAGAAACTCCATTTTCATCAACATAAGGAACATCTTTTGCAACGTCAACAGAAAGGTTTCCTACATTATCCTCTGCTACAAGAATTAAATAGTTTGTTCCTTCTCCAAATCCAGAAATAGAGTTTTTATAATTGGTTTCAACATTCTTATAGAATTTCTTTGTTGGTTTATTAGGTGTTACATCAGTTTGAACAAGCTGAGTTATATTTCCTTTTATTCTTCCCCCAACAGTTCCATCATAAGTAGTATTATTTCCACTTGTGGTTACGGTTGAATTGTAGAATACACGCTTCGTTTCCGGAGTTTCCAGCAACGAGAATGATTTTGTTTTTTCTGTATCTTCAACAATTTCTTTTGCAAGTGTTTTTAAACCATCTTCGTTTGTATATTCCGTTTCATCAGTTCTTATTTGATAATAAATTCTCTTAACACCACTTCCTGCATCTGTGAAATTACCGCGAATCTGAATTGTATTATCGTTTCCGTACGCTCCATTTGAATATTTACTTCCAACATCCTCATCAATTTTGTTATTCTGGCTGCCATCGTTCCAGGTAAGTCCATATTTAGATGCCGTTGTTTTTGTTATATCATCATTATTTGCACTGCCAATTCTAAAATACAAATCCTTCTTTTTATCATCAATTTCATGTTGTGCCACAGGTCCATCTGTATCAAAAATAAATTCAATATCATAACTTTCAGAGTTTCCTGCATTATCATAAGCAATAATTGTTGCTGTTACAGAACCTGACAGTGTGTGGAAGTCTATGTCTTCAAAAGAAAAATGTCCATCTCCACCTTCATGTTCTACATCAGCGAGGCCAGGAATCTTTAAGATTATTCTTTTTATTCCGTTTTTATCTGTAGCAGTTCCAGAAATTTCGCATAAATTATCTGCTACATTTCTTACATAATAAACATATTTGTCTTCATTATTAACTGTTACTTTCTTTTCATAAGAGTTTGTAATCTGAACATTAGAAATTTTTGGTTTTTCTGAGTCAAATTTTAAATTAATTCGTGCAGTTGTAGAAATTTCATCGCCGCTTGAGTTTTTCAAAATATAATTAAGTTGTTTTGGGAAGGTCTCACCTGTAGCAGCCAACTCTGTCAAAGCATCATAACCAAATTCATCTACATATTCCCATTTATTATTTACAGCCGCTTCTGTTATTGTTTTAATTTTCTCATACTGTTTTGATTCATTTGCTCTATAAATATCAAAAGGAGTCTCCCCTTTTTCCCATGAAAGAGTTGCTGTAAATGTTATAGGATTATTCGTATCTTTCCAAACCTCTTCATCTGTCGGAAGATATTCAGGAACACCTGCTACTGAAAGCTCTATTTTTTCTTCATTTGAAACAAGCTTAAAACCATATGTTCCATCCTGTATTATTTTACCGCTTTCTACACCCTGACTATCGTTTCCTTCAACCTTAATCAAATAATAATTTCCAATTTTTACGCCATAATTGTTTTTATGAATAATTTTAGAAGTTTTAAATTTATATGTACTTCCAGAAACTCTATAAACACCAACTTCATTTTCAAGGGTCTGGCCAGCAGCCTCTGCAGCATCTATTTCTTCTTGTGTTTTATGATATTCTGCGCCTGTTTTTATAAGCCAAACCTTTTCAACATCATTTTTTGGAGTTCCATCACTTTCACATTCCTGTAAATAAAGTCCAACTGTATTTGGATCAATAGGATATCCGTCCAATCCTGGTGTAATTTCAACTTCAATATATCTGTTTCCAGAAGTAAATTGATAATCTACATTGTCTAAGTCTTTATTGCTTTCCTTCGCATTTATTGAAGTAACTATATACTTTGGATTATTTGCTGGATTTATAGAAAATTTACCCTTTGTTACCTTTAGAGAATTTAATTGTGTAACTACATCTTGAGAAGAAACAGAACGACTTGGATTTGCTTCATAATTTCCGTTCATTATATGATATAAATCTGTAATCTTTAAACCGCTTTGGAGCAAAGAAGTAATTTCGGAATTCATATAATAAACATCTGTACTGTTTCCTTTTTTATCTGCGTCTGTTTGAGCACTTCCATCTACAGGATATCTTTCTGCGGCATCATATATTTTTACTGTACAATAACGCAGTTCTGTATCTCCAATTTCCTGTATTATTCCATTTTCATCTGTATGTCCGTAAATTGCAGCATAATCATTTGCTTCTGCAGAATTATAAACCGCAACATCCTGTTCAATAGTAAGAGGAACGTTTCTTAGTTCAACCGTTTTTAATGGTTCGGTGCTGTCGGCATTTTCAAAGACATTTACCTCTATAAGACTTACTTCATTATCATCTGCAGCCTTTCCTTCTAGTGTAAATGTACGTCCATAGCTGTCGAATCCACTTTGACCTTCTTTTATACTTGGACGTGAAAGAACAAGAACTGGTGCTGTATTATCAATTGTAAATGTTGTGCTTTGTGTTGTTATGTGTTTTCCGTTATCTTTTACAGAAACAGTTGCCTGATATGTTCCGTCTACGAGGTTTTCTTTTTCATAATCTACCAAAACTTTCCAGGTTCCTGTTTCTTTTAGTTGAGGATCTACATTCCATTCACCTGGAATTTCTACTTCTTTTGCATTTCCATTTGTACGCTTAAGGGTTGCCTTTACTTCAGAGATTGAACCGTCATCTGACCAGCGGCCTGTAATTGCAAAAACATCTCTGATTACAGCGTCTACGTTTGGACCGTCTATAGTAACACTAGGCGGCTGTGTATCAACCGCAGAACCCAGTCCAACCTCACAGGATATTATTGAGACTAAAAATACTAAAATAAAAAAACATGCCTTTGCAATACAATTCTTACGCTTCATAGTTCACCTCGTTAAACACTCTCTGGCACTATAAAAATTTCCTTTTTTTACCTTATATTTTCGGCAAAAAAGGACCGTTTCTTGAATTCTTAGAGAAAATCAACATTTTAATGATTTGTTACAGTTTATAGATATACTTATGGTTTATTTTGACATTTTTTGTAATTATGTCTATTTTACCATATTTCGTATGTTTTTTGCAAATTCTGCACAGCCAGAAATGTTTCTTTGCCATACTGCAAGATACAAATCAGGAAGCGCTCCTGCTGCACAAGATGCTGCCCAATAGCGGACATCATCAGCCTGCCGGTCATAAGCCTGAGCTCGCGAATGAACTGGTGCAAGCTTTGTTTTATAAGAAAGCTCTTCCTGTGCCGACTCGGTAAAAAATTCAGCAAGATATCTTTTTGCGTTTGAATTATCCGATAAAAGCATGCACGAAATTGCCGGAGCAATAATGCCATATTCTGTTGTAGAAGAAACCGGCGGCATTACAAACGATTCATATTTACTGATTGTTTCATAAGGAATGTTTCGGTGATCTTTTAAGAAAGTAAAAAATACTCCAAGATAATCATCATGTGCAAAATAAATTAAATCATTCTGCTGACCATTAAACCAGGCTGGATGTGTTAATCCTTCACCAGGCCAGGTCTTTAACATTTCAAGCACAGAACGCAAAGTGATTTTTGATTTTCCAAGCTCCTTGTCGAGCAAAGCATCAAATTCTGTTCCAGCTTTAAGCTCTTCAATAAGACTATTATAGGCACTAACTCCACCAACTGCTTCTACAAGACTTCCAACAAAAGCTGTAAGAATTCTGTCGTTTGCTCCGGCGCAGAAAAATGGACTGAATACTTTACTTTTTGCCTGATTCAAATAATTTAAGAATCCCGGAAAACTTGACGGAAGTGTTTCTGTTGTACCGTTTACAACTGCAATATTATAGGCAAGCTCACAATGATCCAAAAGAATTGGAACGCATTTTTTATTTCTAAGCGAAGTTGGAATTGTTTCCAGGATTTTAGAAGGTATTTCTTCCGAAGCCGCTTCAAGGGTATCGGTAACTTCTCCACGCCACGTAAAAAGCATATCGTATTTTTGTTTAAGGGCTCCAAGATCAAGATTTCCTTCCGAAAGCACATCCATTTTAAGTATGATTTTTTCTTCTACCGGAATTTTTTCCTGCAGTATATTTACATATTCTTCGGAAAGTCCATAAAAGGCTATTCGAACTGTTTTATCTTCTTTTGATTTTTTTATACCAGAAACAGTAGCCATAATGCCACCAGCAACACCACAAAGACATAAAATAATTGTGATTACGAGCAGAACTGTTTTATTATTCTTTTTAGAGTTTTTCTTTGATGTATTTTTCTTTGACATATCTTAATTATCGTAAAAATCCCTTTATTTTACAACTACCCTAACCTATGTTATAATTATTTATTATAACGTTTATTTCAAAAGGAGAAATTTTATGGAAAATGAACTTAAGCCTCGCAACTCGTTTACCGGTTCATTAGGTTTCGTTCTTGCAGCGGCAGGAAGTGCAGTAGGTCTTGGAAACATCTGGCGCTTCCCTTATCTTGCAGCAAAAGATGGCGGAGGATTATTCCTTGTTGTTTATCTTGTGCTTGCAATCACCTTTGGTTTTACACTTTTGATTACAGAAATTGCAATTGGTCGTAAAACACAGGAAAGCCCTCTTACAGCTTACAAAAAAATCAACAGCAAATGGGGTTTTCTTGGAATATTCTCGTTTGTTGTTCCGTTCATCATCT